>JAJKIP010000130.1 GCA_021154405.1 Segetibacter sp.
AAATGGAAACGTAAGTCCAGGAAGGGAAGAACTTCTGTCACCGTCACCTTCTAATTAGTCCCGATAGGTTTCTGAACCATCTACTCACACTTTATGCCGGGGATAAGTTTACTATTGTTAATGGCTAACTCGTAGTTCCAGTCAAACTGACTTGACTTATCTTTGCCGCACAAAAATGCCAGATATGAAAAAACTTATTCTAGCTATCAGCGCAGCCTTTATTATTTCAGCAGCGGGAGCGCAAACACTTAAAACACCTGCTCCCAGCCCTACGCAAACAATTAAACAGGATTTTGGATTATCATCCATAGAATTATCCTATTCCCGCCCTTCTGTAAAAGGAAGAAAGATCTTTGGTGCACTGGTGCCTTTTGGCAATGTTTGGCGCACAGGCGCCAATAGCGCCACTACTCTTACCTTCGGTGATGATGTAATGATCAACGGCAAAAAGATCCCTGCCGGAAAATATGGATTGCTGTCTATTCCCAATAACGACAACTGGACGCTCATCATTACCAGACAGCTGGATGTAACCTCTCCAGCTGCCTACAAACAGGAAAATGATATAGTAAGAATGGACGTAAAGCCTTTTACTATCAGCTATCAGATAGAAAATCTGACCATGCAATTTGGTAATGTAAAACCCTCTACCTGCGAATTACAACTTATGTGGGACAATACCTATGTAGCTCTTCCCATTTCAACTGATGTAGAAAGCAAGGTGATGGCACAGATAGACCAGCTGATGAATAAGGATAATCGTCCTTATTATAATGCCGCCATGTATTATATGGAAAATGGCAAAGACCTGAATCAGGCGCTTGCACGGTTTGATAAGGCCGTAGTGGCACAACCTGATGCTTTCTTTGTACATTATCAACGCGCAAGTTGCCTGGCAAAACTGGGCAAGAAAAAAGAAGCAAGAGAAGCAGCTGAGAAATCAATAGTACTTGCAAAAGCAGCGAAGAATGATGATTATGTGAGGCTGAATAATAACCTCATCGCAACACTTTGATCTTTTTGAAATATTGATCCCGAAAGTTATCGGGAAGCAGATAAGGCCCCGATCCCGATAATTATTGGGATCGGGGCCTTATCTTTTTATGCAGGTTTCAAAGATGGCTTCATTATTCTGTTCAGTAACAAAGCAAACAGCACAACTCCCAATGCACCTATCGGATTCAACCACAGAAATCCCATCTTTAATACTGGCGGATTCGTTTTAGTCAATATAAAAACTGTTAACACCAGGCACTCAGCCAGGATCGCGGCCCAGAATACTGCATTACCGTTCCGGATATTTTTACAAAAGAATGCTACCAAAAACACTCCCAGTATAACCCCATAGAAAAGAGACCCCAATATATTCACTGCCTCAATAAGACTGTTCCCGATATTGTAAGTAAACATCGCCACTATAATACAGAATACCCCCCACAATAAAGTATACCATTTGGAAAGCCGGTATTCCTTCTCCGGACTATCCAGCTTTTTTGTATAGCGCTTATGAAAATCAACCATGGTACAGGATGCCAGGGAATTGATGGCAGCTGCAATGCTTCCCCAGGAAGCCAGGAATATGATTGCTACCAGCAAACCCACAAGCCCCTTCGGCAAATAATCTACCACAAAGCGCAGGAAAATATAATTGGTATCATTGCCATCTCCTCCAACCGCTTTGGAATTGATCCAACCCTTTACCTGATTGCGTAAACTGTCTGACCGGGACTGAAGGAACCTTAATTCATTTGCACTCGCCTCCTCCTGTACTTTATTCTTTTCATCCAGGGAATTGGCAAATGCCACTACCGCTTTTTGCTTTTGCTCCGCCAGTTCATTGAACCGGTTTTGCGTTACGCTGAAGGAGTCCCTGTATACAGAATGCTCCAGTTTCTCCACCTGCCGCTCATTAAAGAATATGGGCGCTTTATTGAACTGGTAAAAAGTAAATACCAGTACTCCAACCAGCAATATGAGAAATTGCATGGGCACTTTTACAAATCCATTCATCAATAAGCCCATGCGACTTTGCGTTAGCGAGTGAGCAGTAAGGTACCGGCCCACCTGCGATTGATCAGCACCAAAATAAGAAAGACCCAAAAAGAAGCCTCCAATCACACCGCTCAACAGGTTATACTGATCACTCCAGTTGAATCCTTTTGAACTGATGCCGGTTGTGATCACATTCAATTTACCCAGCTTTCCACTTACCCTTAATGCGTCAGTAAACCCTACATTGGCCGGCAACATGTTTACCACCATATAAGCCGCCAGAAAAATACCCGCAAAAATGATCATCAATTGCAACTGCTGCGTATAGGCAACAGCCCTGGCCCCACCCGTTATGGTGTATATAATGAGCAGGCCACCCATAAATATATTGGTCACGTAAATATTCCAGCCTAAAAGAGAAGAGAGGATAATGGCAGGTGCAAATACACTGATACCTGTAGAAAGTCCTCTTTGCAGTAGGAAAAGGAAGGATGTCAGCGTTCTTGTTTTTCCATCAAATCGATTTTCAAGGTATTCATAAGCCGTATATACTTTCATCCGGCTGAAAATTGGAACGAAGAAAATGCAGATCGCAATCATTGCCAGCGGCTGGCCAAAATAATACTGCACGAAACGCATGCCATCGGTATAAGCCTGACCAGGTGCAGATAAGAAAGTAATGGCGCTGGCCTGGGTACCCATGATGCTTAGCAACACTAGTCCCCATCCCATGCTGCGGTCACTTAAAAAATAGCCATCCAGGTTATGAGAGGTACGGCTTTTGTATAAACCATAAGCAATAACACCAAGCAGGGCACCAACTAATACTATCCAGTCTAATGGGCTCATGAAAATTGTTTGGTAAACAGGCTGAAAAGGACGATCAGAAGAATCAGGAAAACTATCAGTAGAATATACCAGGTATTCCAGCTTTTAAAGAATGGCGCTTTATCGTTATCCTGCGGTAACATTGGAATGGTTTGTCCCGATAGCCATCGGATGGTTTGGTCCCAATCCCGATAGCTATCGGGATGTGGGGAAAAATAATTTATCGCCTGCTTGATCTCAATAATCCTGTAAATACGATCAGTAATCCCAGCGCGATCCCGATTATCAGTCCTACTCTTATTCTTTTAATAAATACTCCCAGCAAAACTCCAAGCACAATTGCAACCATAAAGGCCATTTCCCCTCTTCGTGCGTCTGGTTTTTTTTCGCTCATTAGTTAGAAAGCTTTCTTTTTATTCAATGCAATAATATTCGCCATCAGTCTGTATGCGCCAGGGACACCTGCCGGTAGTTCCCGGAAGAATACAAGACCAGTATAAGTAAAAAAGCCTTTTCCGTACGGTGCAATGATCAGGCTGCCTTCGTCCCCATTCTCGCCCGGATCATGTATGGATAATATGGGTTCAAAGTTGGACTTATCCCAATTACCGGCATGGTAGATACTCCGTTCCTGTATCCAGCCCTTGAAATCTTCCTGTGTGATCTTGTTAGGAAAATTGAGTACGGGATGATCAGGCTTCAAAATAGTCACCTCCGCATTCTCATCCGTAACCCTGCGATTGACAATATCGAATTTAAAGGGACCAATAGGTGGCAGGTTACGATTGGGTGTGTTGTATTGCACAATGAAATTGCCTCCTTCATTCACGTATTTCATCAGCTTGTCATAATACCTGCTCATCCAGCTATTGGTATTGTAGGCCCTTACGCCAACTATGATTGCATCAAATTGCTGAAGATTATTACGGGACAATTCTTTATCGGTAAGCAGGGTCACATCATAACCCATTTGCTCCAGGGCCTCGGGCACCTTATCACCCGCCCCCACTATATAACCTATCTTCTTGTTATAGGTCGCCACATCCAGTATTACGTACTTGTTAACAGCATCAGTGAAATAATTGATGAAGGGAATATGGTCATACCGGATGGTATGCAGGTTCTTTGCAGTAACTTTTTCAGGTTGTTCATAATAAGTAAAGGAAAATGTATCGGCTGCAGAAATTCCCGTTTTCTTTGATGTTACATCAAAGAGATTGTAGAATGAACGGCGGTTATTCCTGGCAAGCGGGGCTTCATCATTGATCAGCAGATCATTCTGCCTGTAGATCTTCACATTGCTCAGGTTCTTTTGGGCAACATAGCTAAATTCCTGCGACCAGTTTTCATTTGGTCTCAGTATATTGACCTCCTTGGGTATTTCCACAGTATAAGCGGGAAGCACTACCAGGGGTTCATACATTTCTCCTTTTACAGGATCGGTAACGCGGTATTTAACAGGCTTTTCAAACGAGATATCTTCTCCTTCAATATTGACTATAATATTCACCACATAACCTGGATCCACATCTGCCTGTCCTATTTGCTGCGGGTTACTTACGTTATAATAGCCGGGCGCCATTTTATTGGCCAGCCAGTAGGGCTGAGTAATAGGTTTTGAAGGCGAAACATAAAGGGTTTTAGAGAAATTGAAATTCACATTCCTGTCAAGACGGGCAGAAAAACTGGAATCAAAATTATCTATTGATATTTTCCTGAGAGTGGCAGCAACGCCCAGGCGGTTATTAAAAGAGAAATTAAAACGGATGGAATCAGATTGTACCGCAAAGGGCTCTGTAGTGATAACATCCAGGAAAAAACCACTGCATTGCTCAATCAGTATTTTGGTTTCTTTTCTCTTTTGAACTACCCAGTAACTATCGGGCATATCCTGAAGCGCTTTATACAATACAACGAGTCCCTTTACTGATTTTTCAGGATGAAGAAAATCAAAAGAAGTGATCAGTTTATCAACCTGTTTTTGAATATTCCTGCTTCCGGGCACTCGGTCCCAGTTTGCAATTACATCATCCATCAGGTCTTTGGAAGCAGGAGGTCCACTGGTAGTGCGGAAATAATCAAAGGCTTCTCCTCTTGAAGACGCAGCGCCGAATCCCTGGCTTTTGTGATTGCTCCTGCTGGCAGCAGCAATCTCTCCATAACTCTTGCCAAGAAGCGGATTATATCCACCAAGATCAATTTTAAGATCTCCAGTGGCAGCATTGGGATTTCCAAAATTGAACGAGTTCCATAAAACCCTTTTCACCTGCCAGGGTTTTACATATTTCAATTGTTCAGGAAAGCGATTCGGATCAGCCGCAGCAGTAAAGGCCTCATTGGCTAAAATAGCTGAAGCTGTGTGATGACCATGTCCACCTTCACCTGTAGTAGGAAACCGCGTAACGATCACATCAGGTTGAAATTTGCGGATCACCCAAACCACATCGCTTAATATTTTTTCCTTGTCCCATTTGGTAAATGTCTCCTGCGGGTTTTTGGAGAACCCAAAGTCAAATGCGCGGGTGAAGAACTGTTCGCCTCCATCAATTCTTCTTGCCGAGAGTAATTCCTGCGTCCGGATCAGCCCCAGCTCGACGCCCTGTTCATCTCCGATCAGGTTTTGTCCTCCATCTCCTCTTGTCATGGATAGATATCCTGTACGATATAATCGATCTTTGGAAAGCCAGGCAATAAGACGTGTATTTTCATCATCGGGGTGTGCCGCAAGGTATAATACAGAGCCAAGCACATTGAGCTTTTGTAAGCCCTGGTACATATCAGCGGATGTCCAGGTAGCTGGCGCCTGGGAAAAAGAAACAGAGATTGAGTATATCAGGCAAAGCAGCAGACCGGTTTTTTTCATGCCATCGGAATTATTCACGAATATAATTAGGTTTGGTTAAGCCTGGTTTCCGTTTATCTATAATTATGGGTTTTGTAACTTTATTTTAAATTTCCAGGACAATATCTTTAGAAGTCATGAATAAGCGTTTCCTGCTATTATTGCTAATTTATTTTTTTTCAGCCTGTAATCCTTCAAAGAAAAACAACCAGTCATCTATAGATGGCTATCATTATTCTGTCCAAAAATCAACACTGGCTACCAATGGTACTGTGGTCTCGGCGCATTCACTGGCGAGCAGGATTGGTGTTCAGATAATGAAGGAGGGTGGCAATGCAATTGATGCTGCCATAGCAACGCAACTGGCGCTGGCAGTTGTGTATCCTGAAGCGGGTAACCTGGGTGGAGGCGGATTCTTTGTAGCCCACCTTGCAGATGGAAGGAATATTGCAATTGATTTCCGGGAAATGGCTCCCTCAGCAGCTTCCAGGGATATGTACATCGATTCAACTGGTGCAGCAAGGACTGATCTAAGTCAGAATGGCCATCTTTCAGCTGGAATACCGGGAACAGTTGCAGGGCTTTTTGCGATGATGCAATATGCAAAGCTCCCATTTGAAAAATTAATTCAACCGGCTATTGATCTTGCTGAAAATGGTTTTGTCATCGGAAAACGTGAAGCATCCCATTTAAATGACATCAGGGATGAATTATTCCGGTATAATACCCTGACTCCAGTGTTTATCAAAAACGAACGCTGGCAGGGAGGTGATACTCTGATACAAACCGATCTTGCCAATACTTTAAAACGGATCAGGGAAAAGGGTGCTCCTGGATTTTATGAAGGTGAAACAGCGAGACTCATTATCCAGGAAATGAAAAGAGCTAACGGCATTATTACTTATAATGACCTGAAGAACTACAAGGCATTGACACGCGAGCCTCATACTTTTTATTATAAGGGATATACGATCATTGGCATGCCAATGCCCAGCAGTGGCGGATTATTGCTGAACCAGATGATGAAGATGGTAGAGAACAGGAATATCGGCAAAATGGGATTTCACTCTCCCGAAGCAACGCAATTAATGATAGAGGTTGAAAGACGTGCCTTTGCTGACCGTGCTGAATATATGGGAGATGCTGATTTTTATAAAGTGCCGGTAAAAGCATTATCCAGCGACAAATACCTTGCAGACAGAATGAAAGACTATATACCTGGAAAAGCAGGGACCAGCACAGCCATCAAACCTGGAGATGCAGTTCCTTATGAAAGTGCGGAAACAACTCATTTAAGTATACTGGATAAGGATGGTAATGCAGTGTCAGTTACTACTACATTAAATAATTCCTATGGTAGTAAAACAGTAGTTGGTGGGGCTGGATTTTTCCTGAATGATGAAATGGATGATTTTAGTATTAAACCTGGCGTTGCCAATATGTATGGAGCTGTGGGTGGTGATGCCAATGCTATTCAACCGGGTAAAAGAATGCTCAGTTCAATGGCGCCTACCATAGTGTTAAAGGATAATGTACCTGTAATAGTAGCAGGTACGCCAGGGGGTACTACCATTCCCACCTCTGTATTCCAGACCCTGCTAAATATCATTGAATTTGGAATGACAACTGAAGAGGTAGTAAATCAGCCGAAGTTCCATCATCAATGGCAGCCTGATGAGGTGGACCTGGAGACCGGCTTTCCACCTGCTGTTGCAACACAATTACAAAAAATGGGTTACACAATTAAGGACAGAACTGAGATAGGAAGAACAGAAGTGATAAGAGTATTACCCAATGGCAAACTGGAAGGCATAGCAGACCGGCGGGGTGAAGATGATGCCGAAGGATGGTAAATAAAGAAACGATTTATGAATACATTTCAGAGTGAATTTCTCAAAACTGTTATTCGCAGGCTAAAATATTATAAAGACCTTGGCGATAAAACATTTGAACAGTTAACTGATGAGGATTTTCATTATCAGTTCAATGAAGAATCAAATAGTATTGCCATTATTATTCAGCATATGGCAGGGAATATGCTTAGCAGATGGACTAATTTCCTTACTGAAGATGGTGAGAAATCCTGGCGTCAGAGAGATGATGAGTTTACGGTGCATCAGTTCAGCAAGGCACAATTAATAGAAATCTGGGAAAAGGGATGGAACTGTTTCATGGGTGCTCTGGCAGCCCTGGAAGAGGGTGACCTGCTGAAAACTGTCACCATTCGTGAAGAACGTCTTACCGTTATCGATGCGATTAACCGCCAGTTGGCCCATTACCCCTACCATATTGGCCAGATAGCCTATGTTGGCCGCATGGTCAGGAACACTGAATGGAAGAACCTGTCCATTCCAAAAGGCGGTTCAGCCAATTATAATCAGAACAGTGCAATAAAAGACCCTGCAAAGAAGTTTTAGTGCCGATAGCTATGGCAGCGGGCCAGGAGCAGGTGGCTGCCCATCCCGATAGCTATTGGGATAGAACTAAAGCCAGGCTTGATAACTGTGTTGTGGCCTGTTAACCGGAAAGGATCAGATAGTTTTTGCGAATAATAATAAAATTGGTCCCCGGCTATTTGTAATGCACTCTTTAGGCTCTATTTTGTGGTCAGAAACACCAACTTCCCGATGGCTATCTGGATTGATCAGCCGAGTCTGGCAAATTTTTCCGTATATAAAGTATAGTAATTAACCACCAAATTGCATAAAGCAAACTACTTATGATGAAAACTATTGCACTGTTCATCCTTACAGTGATTGCCATATCTTCCAATGCCCAAAACCAGGTTGGTATTTTTGTGGGACCCCAGGCTACTTCGGCAAAGTATACCATAAATGGAATCAACCAGCCCACAGATACAAAGTATGGGTTTCATCTGGGTGGAGTTTTCAAGGTTCCCTTTGAAGGCAGGCTCTATTTTTCTCCTTCAGCTTTCTATAGTATGAAAGGATATAAGGTCGCCTTTAATCAAAAGGCTTATCCTCCGGATACACTCGCTACAGACAATAATACCACCATACATAGTTTTGAACTGGCTGCATTGTTACAGGTAGATTTTGGAAAGAAAGCAAATCACTTATTTTTCAGAGGTGGCCCCTCTCTCGATTTTCAATTGAGTGGAAAGGAGAAATTCAATTTGAAGAACGGAACTTCAGTTAACCGGAGTATACCATTTGGTTTTGATAAATATGGTCATTATGGCGCCAATCTTTTATTCCAGTTTGGATTTGAAACAAAGAATGGTTTTTCCATTGCTGCACTTTATGGCCATGGTATAGGAAATATTAATAATGCAGATTATGGCCCAACGATCCGTCACAGAGTCTTTGGATTAACCTTGGGTAAATATTTAAGTAGCCGGAAATCTACTATTGACACTCGCAATAAGGAATAGACGGTACGCCGGTTTAGGGTATGATAATCAACCGCCTGCCGAAAATGTTGTCTTATAACCCATTAGATATTTATTAGAATAACATTAGAATATCCCATATCTGGGGGAAACTGGCGGGTTTATCCACAATAAAAAACTGCATGGATTTGCAGATTTCGCCAATTGGAGTATCTTTATCCCCTGCTCACAGAGTTGTGAAAGGCTGACGACCTGTTCACATATAATCCCGGGTAACAACCCACCAATACTAACTCAGTATCCTCAGCAAGATCACCCCGAATTAATATCCTGGAGATTTCCAACCATTGTTTATTAACCGTTAGAAAACTTATTCTGATGTTACCGAAAAGTACCTCTAGAAAGCACCTGCTTGCGATTGCCTGCGTGTTGTTGTCATGTTCTTTCAGCTTTGGACAAAACGCCATTTACACAGAAAATCAAAATCCCGGCGTTCCGTTTGCTACCTGGGGATTACCTGCAGATAGTTTCCGATCTAATTTTATAAATGGTTTTGCCACCAAAATGAGTCTGAATAAAGGCCAAACGGTAGACTTCAAAGTACACGTTTATGATGGTGCAAATTTCACAATGAAAATATACCGCCTGGGTTATTATGGTGGTAATGGTGCGAGGTTGATGGCTGATCTTGGCAGTCTGCCAGGTACTATGCAGCCATTCGGTATGGAAGATACTACAACAGGATATTACGATTGTGGCAACTGGAGCGTTTCTGCTTCATGGACTGTGCCCAATACAGCGGTATCTGGTTTATATGTGGCGCGCATTGACCGGGTAGGTGGAGGAGCCAGCAATCATATTGTTTTTATAGTGCGTGATGATTCAGGCAATTCAGACATGATCCTGCAATTTCCTGATGCTACCTGGCAGGCCTATAATGTATATGGTGGTAACAGCATTTATAACGGAACTGTAAAAAAATTCCCCAATTCTACGCAGAGTGTTCCCGATGGTCATGCAAGTAAAGTAAGTTATAACCGACCGTTTTTTATTGGTACTGCAATAAACACTTTTGATGGACGAGGGGCCGACTGGTATATGAATGCTGAATATCCAATGGTTCGCTTCCTTGAGCGCAACGGTTATGATATTTCCTATACAACCAATGAAGATCTTTCTGCAAACCCTGGTCATCTGCTCACACACAAGATCTATATTTCAGTTGGACATGATGAATATGTTTCAAAAGAACAGCGTAATGCTGTAGAAGCTGCACGTGATGCT
This sequence comes from Segetibacter sp., assembly GCA_021154405.1. Classification (GTDB taxonomy): domain Bacteria; phylum Bacteroidota; class Bacteroidia; order Chitinophagales; family Chitinophagaceae; genus JAJKIP01. The sequence goes on from JAJKIP010000130.1 coordinate 10,299, forward strand.
GGAGTTAACCTTGCATTTTTCAGTGGAAATGAATATTACTGGAAAACAAGATGGGAAAATGATAGCCTTGGCAATCCATTCAGGCAACTTGTTTGTTTCAAGGAAGGATTGTTGGCTTCTGGGCAGTTGGGAGAAAAATCCTGCGGTAACAAATGTGATTTAAACTCACCACAGTGGACAGGATTATGGAGAATGGGTGGTGCGCCCTATGATGCTGGTCGTCCGGAGAATTCATTAACAGGACAAATAAGCTGGACGGAATTACCAGGAAGAATCTCCGTAGCTGATACATACAAATCATTACGTTTCTGGAGAAACACTTCAATTGCAGGTTTAGGAGCAGGAGCTACCGCTCAGCTGGCACCCAATACGCTGGGTTATGAGTGGGATTATGAACAGAATGTTGGAAAATATCCCGAAGGGCGTATGATCTTGTCAAGCACCGCAGTTAATGGTTTAACACATAAATTATCTTTATACCGTGCTCCGAGCGGTGCACTGGTATTTGGCGCAGGCACCATTCAATGGTCATGGGGTCTGGATGGAACTCACTATGGTGGAACAAATTCTCCCAACCAGGACATGCAGCAGGCTACAGTAAATCTGTTTGCAGATATGGGTGCACAACCTTTCTCACTGATGCCCGGGCTAACAGCCGCTACACAATCTACTGATCTTACCGCGCCTGTTTCAGTTATAGCTGCACCAGTTGCAGGAGCAACATTTGCAGCAAGATCAACTGTAAGCATTTCCGGAACCGTAACAGATGCCGGCGGTGGAGTGGTTTCACTCGTAGAAATATCAGTAGATGGAGGCGCTACCTGGGTTCCTGCAACGGTTGCATCTTTTGCCGCATCAACCTCCTGGAGTTATTCCTGGATCCCTGAAACGCAGGGCGCAATTACAATTAAAGTACGCGGTTTTGATGATAGCGGAAACAGAGAAACTGCAGGTCCAGGCACAGCAGTAACCATAACACCCCCGGTTTGCCCATGTACTATCATGTCGGCAAATGTAACGCCGGTTACGCCACATACAAATGCTGATGGAGTGGTTGCAGAGCTGGGCCTTAAATTCAGACCAAATGTAAACGGTACTATAACCGGGGTCCGTTTCTATAAAGATTCAAACAATGTCAGCAACACTGTACATCCTACGGTAGGACCTCATTTGGGACATCTTTGGACCAACACCGGAACTAACCTTGGACAAGTAACATTCACAGGTGAAACTGCAAGTGGCTGGCAACAGGCAATGTTTGCGGCACCAATCTCGGTGGTAGCAGGTACAACTTATGTGGTTTCCTATCTTTCTCCGTCCGGTCATTTTTCAAAGACCGATAATTTCTTTACTTCTTCTGATTACCCGGCAGGATCAGGCTGGCCCGTTCAGGCCTTTGGCACTCCGATAAATGGTGTAAAGAAAGATGGTTCTTCCGCTTTTCCTAATGATGTAAGTCCAAACGGGGAGAATTACCTGGTAGATGTAGTGTTTCAGCCAAATATAGTAACCACAGGAACAATCGATGGTTCAGTAACCCTTCAGGGACGGCCTGCGGCTCCCAATACTCAATGGTCAGTTCCGCTGGTGGTTAAATTATACAATCCGGGTGTACCTACGCCTGTAGCCACTTACAATGTATCTACGGATAATAGTGGACATTTCAGCATTCCGAATGTCTCGATAGGCATTTATCACATTTCAGTGAAGAATGCCCAGACCCTGCAGAACGTTAAACTGTCCCAGGCCATTGTAATTGGCACCAATACCATTAACTTCGGCACCCTTAAGGCAGGCGATGGCAATAATGATAATGCAATAACCCTGGCGGATATTTCATTATTGGTGCCGAGCTTTAACAAACCTCCTGGAGATCCGGCTTTCAACGCAAGCGTGGATTATAACCATGATGGATTTGTAACGCTGGCGGATATTTCATTGCTGGTTCCGAACTTTAACACAACCGGCGACCCTAATCCCTGATAAAACCATTTAACAGACTCTAAAATATTTGTCACCTTAAATAAAAGAACATGAAAACAAATTTCCGACTGCTTACGGGGAAATCTAAAGTGAAAAGGATTGCGGGTGTTCTTGTTTCGTTGCTTACACTGCTATTATTGTCAAATACAGGTAGCGCACAAAACACCGCTAATTTGATTGTTACGCCTGCAACAACAATTACACAGGTTGGTCAGTCATTTTCAGTAAAGGTCAGAATTGATTTTACTGGCACACCACAAAGCGCAGATGGAGTTGAGATCCACCTTGGATTCGATAATACGAAACTGAAAGTGGATACTGTCATAAAAAATAATCCAGGCTCCTGGAGTGATATCATACCATTGGACCCGCCTGATTCTAATAATACCCACGGAAATATCAAATATGCTGCATTTACCTTGTCACCGGTTACCGTTGATATGGATATTTTAACAATCAACTTTACTGTTCTGGCTGGTACAGGAACCTCTACTCCCCTGACTCTCCTTAGAACAGCTGGTAACATGTCAGATGTTCAGAACGGCGGCAGTTCCATTGTTCAGAATTTTAATAGTGGCTCAGTCGCTATCACATCAGGAAGCTGTACACTCGCTGGCGCTACCATCAGTAATACCGCAACATGTAACGGACAGGCATTTAACCTGGTATTGCAAAGCATAACCGGTGGCGGTACAAGCCCATACAGCCTCGTTGTCAATGGAACCACTTATAACAGTGTGAATGTAGGAAGCTCCTTTGCAACTTACACACCCACCACAAGTACCATCTACAATACAGTTCCTACCCCCTCTCATTATGAAGATAGTCCACTTGAATTGGGAATTCGATTCACTTCCTCTCAGGCAGGCTTCATAAAGGGCGTTCGGTTTTTTAGTGATGATGATGTAGATGCCACTGCAACATATACGGGCACTTTACGTGCAGCTGATGGCACATTGCTGGCTTCCGCAGTTTATGCAGGTCCCATTGCTAATGATACATGGAATACTGTTTTGTTCAGTTCCCCGGTAGAAATAGCTGCAAACACTGAATACATGGTAACTTACCATACTACCGGCATTTCACACGCAGAGGAAATTGGCGGTGCTGCAGGCGCAGTGAATAATCCTCCTTCTCCTTTAACCACAGTTGCAGGTGGTTCTGTATTTCGCTATACCAATACATTTCTTGCCGGTGGATCCAGCGTGTTGAACTTTGATCCCAGCAATAACAATTACGAAGCTGATGTTTTATTCACGCCGAGCTCTTATACATTCAGCTTAACCAGCGTTACCGATGCAGGTGCCTGCGCTATTACAGGAACACCATTACAACAGCTTACAGTAAACTCTCCGAATTGCAATACCCTGCCTATTACAATGGCACGGCTATCTGCCACACCGGAGAAAAAAGATATTACCATTAGCTGGACTACAGCTTCAGAGATTAATAACGAAGGTTTTGAGATCCAACGCAGCAGCGATAATCGTTCCTGGGAAGGAATTGCTTTTGTGAAAGGCGCAGGAAATAGCAACACGGTTCTCAACTACAGCTATGTTGATAAAGGCCTGTTCCCCCAACGCTACTACTATCGGTTGAAACAGGTGGATATCGACAAGAAATATAAATTCTCCACTATTGTTACAGCAACAATTGATGGAAAAGCTGAATCGTCCCTGGGCCAGAATTATCCCAATCCGTTCAGAGGTGAAACCTTAATTCCTTATACAATTGGCAAAACCACCAGAGTTAACCTGAGCATATTTGACCTGAATGGCAGGGCTATGAAAGTACTTGTCAACGGTATGCAGGACGCCGGTTCACACAATTTGTATTTCTACACCGGTTCACTTCCGGCAGGTGTATACTACTATCGCCTCACAGCTGACGGGTTTAGCAATGTGAAAAAACTGGTTATTAGATAATCATATAACAGAATTACCAATAGAGAACAGGATCAATTGCCCCGCCTTTGGCGGGGCTTTCTTTTTACAGGAAAGTAAGTTTAAAGTTTACCTGGAATATAATACACCCAGATCAATCATATATGTCACAATTATAAAATATCATCTTACTATCTTTGCAAAATGGCGGAAGACTTACTTATTGTAAAAGGTTCTAAAGAAGAAAGATACCAGTCTTTACTTCCCCAGGTTCGTGGACTACTGGATGGTGAAACTGACCTGATTGCGAATCTTGCCAATATTTGTGGTGCATTAAAGGAACAATTCAACTGGTTATGGGTCGGCTTTTATCTTGTAAAGAAAGAAGAACTGGTATTAGGACCATTCCAGGGACCCGTTGCCTGTACCCGAATTAAGAAAGGAAAGGGTGTTTGTGGTGCAGCATGGGAACAAAAAAAGGTTTTGATCGTTCCTGATGTAGAAAAATTCCCCGGACATATAGCCTGCAGCAGTTTATCAAGATCGGAAATAGTGCTGCCCCTTTTTGATCAACAGAAGGAAGTAATGGGTGTATTGGATATTGACAGTACAAAACTGAATGAATTCGACAGCACAGATCAGCACTTCCTGCAAAAAATCATAGACCTGATAACCTTCTAATGACAGAGACTTTATCTATTCTTGTAAAAGGTATTGTACAGGGTGTATTCTATCGCCAGCGTACGAAAGAAACTGCAATTCGCTCCGGCATTACAGGTGAAATTAAAAACCTTCCGGATGGTGATGTCCATATCTATGCAACCGGAACCCCCGAACAACTGGAAGAATTCGTGAAGTGGTGTAATAAGGGACCCGATACTGCCGTGGTTTCCCAGGTGATCGTTGAAAAAATACCAATGAAAAATTTTAATAGTTTCAAAATAATCCGGTGGATCGCCATGGTTCGAGTCTCATAACGAATATTATTCAATTTATGGTTCGTGAGACATGAACCATTGCCTGGATTATTTCAGGTTTTCCAGCATGTCCTTTGTCATTGCGCCAAGATTGAATTCCTCTTTCCAGCCCCAGTCATTACGTGCAACGGAATCATCAATGCTTTGCGGCCAGCTGTCTGCAATGGCCTGCCTGTAATCCGGTTTGTAAGTAATGGCAAAATCTGGAATATGCTTTTTGATCTCAGTTGCAATCTCCTTCGGAGAAAAGCTCATGGAAGCGATATTATAGGAATGCCGAATTGATATTTTGCTGGCAGGCGACTCCATCAATTCTATAGTTGCCCTTATGGCATCCGGCATATACATCATCGGAAGATAAGTGTCCTCCTTCAGGAAACATTCGTATTTCTTTTCCTCCAGCGCTTCATGAAATATCTCAACAGCATAATCTGTGGTACCTCCACCTGGAGCTGATTTATAAGATATCAATCCTGGATATCGAAGGCTTCTGACATCTACTTTAAATCGCTGATAGAAATAATTACACCAGAACTCTCCGGCGTATTTACTGATGCCATATACCGTAGCTGGTTCAATAATGGTTTGCTGCGGGCAATTTTTTCGGGGAGATGTAGGGCCAAATACAGCAATGGACGATGGCCAATATACTTTTTGAATATGTTCTTCCCTGGCAATATCCAGCACATTCAATAGCCCCTGCATGTTCAGGTTCCAGGCCAGTCCGGGGCTCTTCTCCCCTGTAGCAGAAAGAATGGCTGCCAGCAGATAAATCTGTGTAAAGTTTTGTCGGATCACCTGCACGTGTAACATCTCCTTATTCATTACATCCAGGCTTACATAGGGCCCCGTTCCCTCCAGGAGCGGATTCTGTTCCCGCAGATCGCTCGCTACAACATTGGCATTACCATAGATCCGTCTGAGTGCCAGCGTTAATTCAACGCCGATCTGGCCACTGGCTCCAATGACCAGTATCTTGTCTTTTGTCATGCAACGTGTGATTAATGGGCTGCAATATATAGCCAAAATTGTAAAATGCAGATTTCCGCAGGTACTTACCTTTGCGGCATGGAAAAATTCCTTACTGATCTTTTTGCCGGACAGTCTTACGATGATAAAAGTTTCTTTCTGATTGCAGGCCCCTGCGTGGTTGAAAGTGAAGAACTGGTTATGCAGGTAGCGGATAAAGTATCAACTATCTGCAGGAATCTTGGCATCCCCTATGTATTTAAAGCATCTTACCGCAAAGCTAACCGTACCAGTGCCAGTTCCTTTACTGGTATTGGAGATGAATCAGCACTGGCTATTGTAAAAAAGGCCGGAGAAAAATATAAACTGCCCGTTACTTCCGACATACATGCACATGAAGAAGCAGCTATTGCTGCCAAATACATCGATATACTCCAGATACCTGCATTTCTATGCCGGCAAACTGATCTATTACTGGCAGCAGGTGAAACAGGAAAGATTGTAAATGTAAAAAAAGGGCAGTTCCTTAGCGGACCCTCCATGAAATTCGCCGTTGAAAAGATCAAAAGCACAAATAATTCCAAAATAATGCTTACTGAAAGGGGCACTACTTTTGGTTACCAGGACCTGGTAGTTGATTATCGTAATATTCCCTGGATGAAGGAACATAAGACTCCAGTTATCATGGATGTCACTCATTCCCTTCAGCAACCAAATCAGACATCAGGAGTAACTGGTGGAAATCCCCAACTCATTGGTACCATCGCAAAAGCGGCAATTGCCACCGGAGCTGATGGACTTTTTATAGAAACACATCCTGATCCTTCCAAAGCGCTGAGTGATGGCGCCAACATGCTGAAACTTGACCTGCTGGAAGATCTGCTGAAAAAACTGGTTGCAATCAGGAAGGCTGTCATCTAAGGTCAACTTCCTCTACACCAGGATATTTGCTCTTATTGAAGGAAAAAACATTATCAGCCAGGGGCATATTTGTTTTCATGGTGCTGACGGTATAAGTGTAGCGGTTGCCACCATTTTCCAATACCCTTGTACTATAAATGGTCTTTGCAGATTTGTCAACCAGCAGGTATACCTTATTAAATGATTTGCTTTTATCAGTAGGCGTCATCTCAATTTCCTGTAATGTTTTGGCGCCAGCTTTCTTTTCGCCATTTAACATATAGAGAAAATCCTTATCGTAGAAATTGGTAAATAACTTCTGAGGAGTAATGGTTGAACCGGAAGCATCCAGATTGCTGATGGTAACTTCATTGGAACTCTTGTCATAATTCCAAACAGTCTTGCCATCTGAGAAAATTTCATTGCCTCCAAAACTTACCTTATACTTGGTCCCTTTCATTAATATGGTACCTGTCTTGTTTGACAGCGCTTTTCCCGTTGCATTTTCTACTTTATAGGAAAATCCAGCCTGTACGGAGGAAAAGGTCTTGAATTTAGAGCTAACGGCATCCAGTACTTTCTTGGCTTCAGGATCATTCTTTGCTTCCTTAGGATTGGATTGCGCGCTGGCAACAAAGCCCGACACTACTAAAACCATTGCTATGTAAAAAGTCCGCATGATTGTTAATTTAATTTTAAATGATCTGCCCGTTCCTCTGAAAAGGTGGGCAAAAATAAGTATTTCACGCTATAACGTTTAAAGACTCACAATGATTGTACCGGGTTGCAAGTGACTGTTTTTCTTAACAGTTTACTACCCCAGAGCATCTAAATGCTGTTCCAGCTCTGCTTCATTCCGGATAAGTACATCTCTGGCCTTGCTTCCCTGGCTGGGTCCCACAATTCCGGCAGCTTCCAGCTGATCCATCAACCGGCCAGCTCTGTTATAACCTAATTTCATCCTGCGCTGCAGCAGGGAGGTAGACCCTATCTGGTTTTGTACAATTAACCGGGCGGCATCATTAAAGAGTGAGTCGCGGTCGGTGAGATCAAAGTCCTTTCCTTCCAGTTCTTTTTCATCAATATATTCAGGTAGCAGGAAAGCCTGCGGATATCCTCTTTGTCCGGCAACAAAATCAACAATGGCTTCCACCTCTGGCGTATCAACAAAGGCACATTGCAAACGGTTAAGCTCACCGTTATTGGATATCAGCATATCCCCTTTTCCAATCAATTGCTCCGCACCACCTGTATCCAAAATGGTGCGACTATCAATCTTGGAGGATACTTTAAAAGCGATCCTCGAAGGAAAGTTTGCCTTAATAGTACCAGTAATAATATTTACTGAAGGTCGCTGGGTGGCAATGATCAGGTGAATACCTACCGCCCGGGCCAGCTGCGCCAATCGCGCAATTGGCATTTCAATTTCTTTGCCTGCGGTCATGATCAGATCAGCAAACTCATCTATCACCAGCACAATAAAGGGAAGGAACTGATGTCCCTTTTGGGGATTCAGCTTGCGCTTGATGAACTTTTCATTGTACTCCTTAATATTCCTGGCACCCGCCTCCTTTAACAGATCATAGCGATTATCCATCTCAATACAAAGCGCATTCAGTGTATGCACCACCTTTTTGGTATCTGTAATAATTGCATCCTCTTCCCCGGGAAGCTTGGCAAGGAAATGTTTTTCAATATGCCGGTATATGCTTAACTCCACTTTTTTGGGATCGATCAATACGAGCTTTAACTGGGAAGGATGTTTCTTGTACAATAAGGAAACAAGAATTGCATTCAGGCCTACCGATTTCCCCTGACCGGTAGCACCTGCCATCAACAGGTGTGGCATGGAAGTGAGATCAACAATGAAATTATCATTATCGATCTTTTTGCCAATAGCTATCGGAAGACTGTAGTTGTTATGCTGGAATTTATCAGAAGCCAACAGCGTTTTCATACTCACTACCGTCTTCTTCACATTAGGCACTTCAATACCGATGGTACCTTTTCCCGGTATGGGTGCAATGATCCGGATACCTAGTGCAGCAAGACTTAATGCGATATCATCTTCCAGGTTCTTGATCTTGGAAATTCTTACACCAGCAGCAGGAACTATCTCATATAATGTGACAGTTGGTCCCACAGTTGCGCTGATCTTCTGGATCTCTATCGCGTAATTCCTGAGTGTGGCAATGATCTGGTTCTTGTTATTCTCCAGTTCATTGGCATCCTGGATGATCTTTTCACTGCCATGTGTTTCCAGCAGGTTAAGTGTTGGATATTTATAATCACGAAGATCAAGAGTGGGTTCATAAGGAGGTAGATTCTCAACATCAACTTCCGGTTCTTCGGCTGGCGCTGCATCCGGCATTGATTTGATCTCTAATTGCAATTCCAGGCCTGAAGTGTTTGAAGTTTCACCAGAAGCATCAACTGGTGTTTCAGCTACTGGTTCTGGTGGCGATGGCTGCGTTTTCAGTTTATCATAAACCGTTGTTTCATGTTTATGGAACAGATCATTTACGATCTCCTTTTCTACAATGGATTCTTCTTCCAAATCCTCTTCTTCTGGTTGTTCATCCTTTTCCACCACTTTAAAATCCTGCCATTTGGGCTCTTCTGTTACAATTGGCTTCATTGGCTTAACAGGTTTCACAGGATTCACCGTAACCACCTCAATATCCTCCACATCATCAGGCATATGCTCGCCAGTAACCTCTTCTACCAGTTCTTCCTTTTTCTTTTCCGGAAGATTGAATGCAGGATTGAATTGCCATATAATATAACCAAGTGCCAGCAGGAACAGTAAAGCAGCGGTGCCTATGGTACCCACACCGCCAACCAGCCATCTGCTGATCATGGCTCCGACCCCGCCGCCATAAGGAAAATCACTTCCGGAAAGCACAAAGGCCAGCGAGGTAGAAAGAACCAGTAAACCGATAGTTACGTATTTCAGGTTCTTCGAAATAGAGAACAGCTTTTTACTAAACAGCTTGTTCACCCCAAGTACAAAAAAGAAAGTGCAGATCAGCAGGGAGGCAATGCCAAATCCTTTATAGATGAAAAAATGGGACAGATAGGAACCCAGTCGCCCCAGAAGATTCGAAACCTTTATATCACTATCAAACAGTATCCCCACACCGCCACGGAAAACCTTATCCTGGTCTTCTTTCCAGGTAAAAAAATAGGAAATAAAGGCAATAAACAGAAATATGGAAATAAGCAGGCAAACTGCCCCGAATATCTTCACAGTCCTTTCATCACGAGCTACACTGCTTAATTTGATCTTTTCCTCCTTTTCCGCTTTCCATCCTCCCGACCCCGTTTTCTTAGGTTTATTCCTGCCGGCTTTTGCAACGTTCTTTTTCGACTTTTTGGCCATAAAAGCAAAGATAATATGAATTTACAGGGGGAAAAACAGGAGAATGTCCCCGTATGTGGATCACGAAAAATTACCTTAAAGTGGTATCAATGAAATTATTAAATCAATTCCCCAAGTATTAAATTTGAATAGTTCTTCCTTACGGGAGATCGATTCATGAAACTGTTCAAATTTTTACCACCACTACTGCTAACGATCACCTGGGCCACTCTCCTGCCTGCGCAGGATTCTCTGTCCCGTATCCCCAAATGCGTGGATGTTGCAGGCATTAACCTTAGCAGGACTTTTTCCAAAGATTTCGGTTATACCTACATGGACCGAAATGCCTCCCTTCCCGTCATTTATCCCACCCTCAGCTTTAAACGAAATTACCGGGGATTTATTCCTAATAACGCTGTAACAAAGAAAGCCATTATTCGCTTTGCCGTCTGCAATTCAAGGGACACTGCAATCGATGTATGGTTCTTTCCTGGTCTTTATTTCTGGAATGTTCAATTATATAGGGTCAATGGCAATCAGCTGGAGGTTATTCCTTCTATCAGGCCAGATAATAATGATAATATCTCCTACCGTTTGCTGACCGTTCAGCCTCATGACTCTATGGCCATTGTGGCAGAACTCAGCCAGGTAAAAACTTATTTGAACAATATCAATCCACGGCTTATAAATACGGGCTATCTGTCTGCTTATGTAAAAGCCTTTCATTCTTCCAATACTGATTCAGACCTGATCACTTTCCTGTTTTGCGGATTGCTGATGATGCTGATCCTTTATTCCTTGGCAAATTATTTCCAGGAAGGCAATACCGAATTCCTCTATTATTCCGGCTATGCATTTTTCCTGGGCATTATGTTATTTGCAAAAGCCATTTACAGTTTCCATAGTACCGCCATCAGCTTTTTCCAGGAGGAATATCTTGATTTTGTGATGCAAAGCTGCGGGCTTATGTTTTATATGGCCTTTATGCAGAAATTCCTGGCCACCAAACGAGATCATATCTTCCTGTATAAGTTTTACAATATTGGAATGATCATGCTGATAATTGCAGTCATCAGTTATTCCTGGCTGCATTTCTTTTCAGACAATTTTGTTGTGCAAAATGGGATCGAGAACGCCACAAAGATCCTGCTGCTGGTAATGATAGTGATCTTCCTGGTATACAGTATGCGCAACTGGAAAGACAAATTACTGCGATATCTGTTTTGGGGTAATTTCTGTCTGTTTATCTTTTCCCTGCTATCACAGGTGGTAGTGATGTATGATCAGTTAAGAAGCCTGCCTGGCATTCTGGGAAATTCACTTTTCTATTATGAAATGGGACTGTTCCTTGAACTGGTATTCTTCCTGGGCGGACTGAATTATAAAAACAGGATACAGCTTATCTTCAGTGCCAGGGAAAAGGAACGGCTGAAAGCGGAGAACCAGATGAAGGATTATGAAAAAGAACTGGCGGTATTTAAAGCACAGCAGGAAGAAAGAGAACGGATCTCCGCAGATATGCATGATGAATTGGGTTCCGGCATGACGGCCATTCGCCTGATGAGTGAAATAGCCCGTAATAAAATGAAAGGGAATGTGCCGGTTGAAATCGAAAAGATATCCCATTCCGCAGATGAGGTGCTCAATAAAATGAATGCCATTATCTGGAGTATGAATAGTGGTAATGATTCAGTGGATAACCTGGTATCCTATATCCGTTCTTATGCCCTGGAATATTTTGAGAATACACCAATCGATTGCAAGGTGAATATTCCCGAGAAGATCGACAATATTGAAGTTACCGGTGACAAGCGCCGGAACATATTCCTCTGCGTAAAGGAAACACTCAATAATGCCATGAAGCATTCAAAGGCTTCTGAAATAAAGATCAATATCCTGATCCGGGAAAGACTGGAGATCTATATTTCAGACAATGGCGTTGGAATTGATCTGAAAAGCATCCGGCAATTCGGAAATGGACTGAAGAATATTGCCAAAAGAATGGATGGGATTGGTGGTACTTATAAAATACAAAACCAGGACGGAACGGTGACCATACTTACCTTACCGCTGTGACCGGCTATTCAGTGCCGATAACGCAAGCAACAGCCATCCCGCAATAAAGAACACGCCCCCAAGCGGCGTTATGGGACCAGCAATTTTTACGAGATTACTTTCCTGCAATTTGAAATAGGTAAGAAGATATAAGGAGCCGGAAAAAAGAATGATGCCGGTTAAAAAACAGATGCCTGTCCACTTTACAATTTTGCGTGGCCATTTGTCATACAGGAAGTCAACTGCAATCAGGGCCAATGCATGGTATATCTGATATTGAACACCGGTCTGAAAGCCATGAATAATTGATTCATCTGCGGTTACTCTTTGTAATCCATGTGCACCAAATGCGCCTAATGCCACTCCCAGCATACCAAATATTGCTCCTGCTAACAAAAATGATCTATGCATGAAATACTTTTTCTATTAAACTGTCTAACAAAATGGGGTCTTCATTAATGATTATCTCCGACTGTTCATAATAGATCTTTCTATCCGCGAATTTCTTCATGATAAAAGACCATACCTGCTCATCAGAAAGGTTTTTTAAAAGAGGCCTTCTGGATCTTTCCTTAAGTAATCTATCATATAGAACCCGCATTGGCACATCCAGCCAGACTGTTGTGCCTTCCTGATTCATGAATTCAATATTATTGAAGAAACAGGGAGTACCTCCGCCACAGGCCATTACCATAGAATCCCTGCTATTGGTAATGATATGAAGCGTATCCTTTTCCACTAAACGAAAATATTCCTCTCCCTTTTTATCGAATATCTCGTTGATGCTGGTTCCTTCAGCATTTACAATCTGTTCATCCAGGTCAAAGAATGGCACCTGCAGCTTATGGCTTAATTGCCGGCCCCAATACGACTTGCCCGAACCCATAAATCCCAAAAGGAATATTTTCATGCCAGCGGATTATTTAAACGCGTTAATCCCCGTTACATCCATTCCGGTTATCAGCAAATGGATATCATGCGTGCCTTCATAAGTTATAACGCTTTCCAGATTCATCATGTGGCGCATCACACTGTATTCTCCGGTAATTCCCATTCCGCCCAGCATCTGCCTTGCATCCCGGGTGATATTTGTGGCCACTTCACAGGCATTTCTTTTTGCCATACTTACCTGCTGAGGAGTTACTTTACCATTATTTGCCAGTACACCCAAACGCCAGTTGAGTAATTGAGCCTTTGTGATCTCCGTGATCATTTCAGCCAGTTTTTTTTGTTGCAGCTGAAAACCACCAATGGGTTTTCCAAACTGCTCGCGTTCTTTTGAATAACGAAGTGCAGTATCATAACAATCCATGGCTGCACCAATTGCACCCCAGGCTATACCGTAACGCGCTTTTGTCAAACAGCCCAATGGTCCTTTCAATCCTTTAACATTGGGTAATATATTTTCTTTGGGGATCTTTACATTATCAAATACAAGTTCACCAGTTGCTGATGCACGTAAACTCCATTTACCATGTGTAGTGGGTGTAGTAAATCCTTTCATATCCCTTTCCACTATTAATCCCCTTATTTCCCCAGCATCATCTTTGGCCCATACAACTGCCACCTGGGAAAAAGGCGCATTGCTGATCCACATCTTTGCCCCATTAAGAATTACATGATCCCCCTTATCCTTGAAATTAGTGAGCATGCTGGATGGATCACTGCCATGATTGGGTTCGGTAAGTCCAAAACATCCCAGCCATTCCCCACTTGCCAATTTGGGAAGGTATTTTTTTCGCTGTTCTTCACTGCCATATGCATAGATCGGAAACATGACAAGTGAGCCCTGCACCGATGCGGTTGAACGCACACCACTATCTCCTCTTTCCAGTTCCTGCATCATCAAACCATAGCTGATATAATCCAGGCCGCCGCCACCATATTCCACAGGAATAGTTGGACCAAAACAACCGAGATCACCTAGTTGTTTTACAATTTGTTGGGGAAATTCAGCCCTTTGCGCATAATCTTCGATAATGGGAGAGATTTCTTTCTTGACATAATTCCGGACTGATTCACGGATCAGTTTTTGTTCTTCAGTAAGTAGTTCATCCACCAGAAAATAATCCGGGCTGGTAAAAACATCAGTACGCGCCGCCATAATGCCATTGAATTTAATCGCGAAGGTAAGTGAATACGGATTATTAGTGAGGCTGCTGAGGTTTGCATCACGATGGATGATTCCTACCTCATGTACTAAAATTGTGCTTAATGGAGTGCTGAATGAACCACTGTAATGGGCGCTAACCGTCATGAGACCGACTTTCTGGCATAATTTTAATTATTTATAAGTAAACAAACCAGTTATGAGAGCTATATGGACGGGCTCTATTGGCTTTGGCCTGGTCAATATCCCCATTAAAATGTACAGCGCTGTAGAAGAAAGTTCACTTGATCTTGATATGCTGGACAAAAAAGACCATGCAAATATCCGCTTCAAGCGGGTAAATGAAAATACAGGAAAAGAAGTTCCATGGGGGAACATTGTCCGGGGATACCTGTATAACGAACGCTATGTGGTGCTGGATGATACCGATTTTGAAAAAGCCAGCCCGGAAAAGACGAAACATATCGAGATCACTCAATTTATTGATGAAAAGGAAATAGACAGTACTTATTTTGAAGTGCCCTATTATCTTGAACCCGATAAAAGCGGTGGCCGCGCTTATTCCCTTTTACGTGATGCGTTGAAAAAATCCGGTAAGGCAGGAATAGGCCTTTTTGTAATGCACAAACGCGAACATATAGCCATTATCAAGGCATTGGATGATGTATTGGTATTGAACCGGATCCGCTTCCCACAGGAGATCCGGTCCCATAAAGATCTGAAGATCCCAAAGGAAAAGCCAAAGCCAAATGAGTTAAAGATGGCAACCAACCTGATTGATCAGCTTACTGAACCTTTTGATCCAAAGAAATATCATGATGATTATACCGGCAAACTCATGAAGATCATTGAAGCCAAAGCAAAGGGAAAGAAAACTCCTTTCAAGCCAATGAAAGTGGTCCATTCCAAAACAACTGATCTCATGGATCAATTGAAAGCAAGTCTTTCTTCCTCCAAAAGGAAAGCATCATGACAAGCCTGAGCACTTACAATAAAAAAAGAGATTTCAAACAGACCCGTGAGCCTCGAGGCAAAAAAGGAACAAGGAAAGGGTTTCGATTTGTTGTGCAGCGCCATATGGCTACCCGGTTACACTATGATTTTCGATTAGAACTGGGTGGCGTTTTAAAAAGCTGGGCGGTGCCTAAAGGACCTTCACTCAATCCCTCCCAAAAAAGACTGGCGGTGATGGTGGAGGACCATCCGGTAGACTATATCGGTTTTAAAGGTCGCATCCCCGAAGGAAATTATGGAGCTGGAGTTGTGGAGATTTGGGACAATGGGACCTTTACTCCCGTTAACGCCAGACACGAGCCAATAACTGAGCGCGAGGCCCTTCAGAATATAGAAAAGGGTGAAATAAAAGTAGACCTTAAAGGAAAAAGGATCAATGGAGAATTTGTGCTGGTAAGACTGAAAGGTGATGATAAGAATTGGCTGCTGATCAAACACAAAGATGAATATGCGGTAAATACTATTTACGATGCAGAACAGGAAGTAAGCAAGATCAAACTTAAAAAGGAAGCACCATCCGTAAGTAAAGTAAAAGCAAAAATATCCAGTAAACCAGCCAACGACAGGACTATGAAAGCCACTGAACAAAAAATTGGCGGTGAAAGAAAGATTGGAAAATTCACTGTCAACCTTACCAACCAGCAGAAGATCTGGTGGCCAGATGAAGGGTATACAAAAGGTGATGTTATCAACTATTACGATACCGTTGCTGATTATATCCTCCCTCATTTAAAGAACAGGCCTCTTTCTCTCAAACGAAATCCAAATGGCATCCATGATGAAGGATTCTTTCATAAAGACGCCGGTGAAAATGCCCCGGATTTTGCAGATGTTTTTCCAGTTGAAAGCGAAAGCAGCAATAAAATAGTTGATTACCTGGTTTGCAATAATAAGGCAACGCTATTATATGTAGCCAATCTCGGTTGTATTGAGATAAATCCATGGAACAGTACCACTAAAGTGCCGGATAATCCAACCTGGATGGTCATAGATATTGATCCTTCTACGGAAAATACATTTAAAGAGGTGGTAGATGTGGCACTGGCAACTAAAGAAGTGCTGGATAGAGCTGGAGTAGTAGGGATATGCAAAACTTCAGGCGCCTCGGGCCTGCATGTGTATGTGCCGATGAAAAATAAATACGATTACAATACCGTTAAGGACTTTGCGCATATCATTGCTTCTCTTGTACAGGAACAATTGCCAGAAACTACCTCGCTGGAAAGATCTTTAAAGAAAAGAGGAGAAAAAATATACGTTGATTTTTTACAGAACCGCAGGGGGCAAACGCTGGCATGCGCTTATAGTCTCCGTCCTGTGCCAGGGGCCAATGTATCTACTCCGCTGGACTGGAAAGAGGTGACTCACAAATTGCATCCTTCTCAATTCAATATTAAGAATACTCCTGAACGGCTAAAGAAAAAAGGAGATCTGTTTGAAGAAATATTAACCGGAAGCACGAATATTCAAAAAGCTCTGAAAGCTTTGAAGGTGTAATTATTTTTCAGCCTGCCATGTTTCGTGAGACACGAACCATTTTTCGGAGATCCTGAACTAAATGGTTCGTGAGACACGAACCATGGCTTAAACGCTGGCACAAGATACCTGCCGTGGTTCGTGTCTCACGAACCACAGAAAAAGCATTTACTGTTTAAGCAGACTGAGATATTCTTTCATTTCCTTTTGATATTTCTTCGCTTCTTCTCCCGCCCTTTCTGCAAAATCCTTATTCGCAGAAGCATAGATGATAGCCCTGCTTGCATTAACCAGCAATCCGCAATCTTTGATCATAGCTTTTTCAGAAATATCTTTTAAACTGCCACCCTGTGCCCCTACCCCAGGCACCAGGTAAAAATAATCAGGCGTAATTTTCCGGATACTCTCAAACTGGCCAGGCTGTGTAGCACCCACCACGAACATTAAATTTTCAGGAGTACCCCA
>JAJKIP010000131.1 GCA_021154405.1 Segetibacter sp.
AGGCCATCGAAGGTGTGTACAGCGTTACCTGGGCACCACGGCAGTTTACAGCAGCTTATGATCTTGAGTGGACTATTATTGAGAGCGCAGCACTTGACAATTATATTGTAGGTGGCTCTCCTGATCCAACGCTAATTTTCAAAAATAATTCTACGAGGGTGATCATAGCAGGTAATGAGTACAGGATACCTATGTTATATGATGGTCATGGCAAGTTATTCTTCAGGGTAAGAACAGTACAATACTCTCCAGCTGGAGAAGCGATATTCGGCAACTGGTCTACTGGCACATCCAACCTGGGGATCTTTGAATTCATGGGTCATGAGCGTAAGCTCAACTGGCAGGCTACTACCAGTTTTGCAGAAGAAGGCAAACGAAAATCTGTAGTACAGTACTTTGATGGAAGTTTAAAAGGAAGACAAACTGTAACAAAGGATAATTTTACGGGCATATCAATTGTAGCTGAGACTCTGTATGATAAACAGGGACGACCAGCAATCCAGGTGTTACCCGCCCCCAGTCTTGATTCCCTGATATCCTTTAAACCGCTGTTTAATGTAAACAGGATCAATTCCGGGGAGTATGATAAATCGTTCTATGATACCCTGGTCCATGAAAATGAATATTGTTGTAGCCCGGCAGTTGGTATGGATAACACAAGTGGCGCTTCCCGGTATTATTCAACCTCAAATCCTGAATCCAGTCTTTCATTCAACCAGTTTATTCCAGATGCTAATAAATTACCGTTTGCAGAAACCCGGTATACAAGAGATAATACAGGCCGGATAGACCGTCAGGGTGGCGTGGGAGATAGTATGCAGATCGGATCTGGCCATGAAACTCGTTATTTCTATGGATCGGCAACGCAGCAGGAACTGGATGCATTGTTTGGCACAGAAGCAGGCGAAGCATCGCACTATGAAAAGAACATGGTACAGGATGCTAATGGGCAATTTAGTGTATCCTATGTAGATATGCATGGAAGAACAGTAGCAACAGCACTGGCAGGAAATGAGCCATCAAAACTGGACCGCCTTGCCAGCTATAATGCTGTGTTACAAACTGATCAGTTGCTTAGTCCTACCAATAATATTATTAAGGATAATACGATACAGTCAAACAGCTCAATACTTGTTTCCAAGCCAGATTCCTTCCGGTTTAATTATAAAATTGTGCCGGAAAGTCTAAGTCTTAAAGATTGTAAAGATTCTACTATCTGCTATGACTGTTTATATGACCTTACCATTATACTTACCAATGCTTGCGATAGTGTGGCAAAAGTGATCACCAGGCAGAATTTCAATCTATTTAAAATAGATGGAGTTACTCATAACCTGGATACAACCTGTGCAGCAGTAGCTGATAGTATTGTGGTGGATACCACCATATACCTGAAGGAAGGAAACTATGATATCACAAAAGTGCTTTCTTTGAGCAGGGATGCCATGCAGTATTACCGGGACAGTATTTTCCTTACTTATAATACATGTAACACATTTGCCAAATTACTTACTGAACAATTAGACAGTATACGGTCAAAGCTCAATTGTACGCCGGATACATTAGTTACCAATCTTGTTACAGCCTGGCGTGAACAGATGATGGCGGATCTGCGACCATTGACCGGTCAATATGGAGATACTGCATTGCCGGTGCGATGTTATTCCATATTTGAACTGGAAGGAGGAAATTACAGGTATCAGAATGTAAGGGGATATGTGGATGAGGAGGGGAATCCGGATAAGGTGAGCCATTTTAACGGAACTGTATTTGAACAGAAAGAACCTTGGGAACTGTCACCTGAAGAATTTATAGCCAATTATAAAGACAGCTGGGGACTAGCCTTATTAGAAAAACACCCGGAATATGATCTGCTGTTACAATATGAAAATTTTACCAGGGCCTATAACTGGGAAGCGGATTTTAGTAAAACAGAGACGTATGGCGAAGCGCTTTCGAAAGGCTATCTAAATCCTACAGGCAGCACAAGTTCACCTGCCAATAGATTCACGGTAAGTGGAAGGACTGACTCACTGTTAGCTGATCTCTCTCTTCATTATTTCTCCACGCTTGCTGCTGCAAAAACTACCATTGATGCAGCGATGACAAATTTCCAGCAGTATAATGCTGGAGGGGATTATCTCAATTTGTGGGGATTTGCAACCGGAGGAGTGAAATGTAATACGGTTACGGAAGGATGTCTTGCACATTGGAATAACAACAGTTATTCATTCAATGCAGATTCACTCTGTGAGGCAGATCTGGATCAGGCATGGCGAATATTCCGCTCGCAGTATTTACGAATAAGAGAAGACTGGATAGATAGTTTTGCCAGAGTGCAGTCGGGCATCCTGGTTTTCCCCTATGATTCCTGCATGGCTGTATTTCCGAATCGCAATATTTCCACAACCATGCAAAATGGTGTTTATGCAGGATATGCTGGAACCGCTGCAGATACAAGCAAAGGGCGTACTAATGCAGAATTATTTTACGAGGATAATTGCAAGGCGTATGTTAAGATGTGGTGGCAGCAGTTAGCCCCCTGTGATTATACATCGGCAGATTCAGCCATTATCATTCCCCGGTTAATACAGGTTTGTAAAGAAGGATCTGATGCAAACCATCCATTTGGCTCCAGTACTGTAAAGCCGGGCAGCACAAATGCGTATAATAGTTTTGAGCAGGTTATAGCGACATATAATGACTCAGCTTATCACGGAATAAACAAGCTGACATGTAATGCGTACCTGATTTCCCGTCCTCAGCGGTATGACCAGCCAGGTATGATCGTAAACCTGCCCGTGATCAGCGTTCCTGACAGTTGCACCTGTTCCAAAATCAATGACCTGTATTTCCAGTTTATACCCGATTCATCAATATATCACACGTTCAGTAATTATTTACAACAGGTACACGGTTCAACCATATCGCAAGGCGCATTGGATACATTACGCAATATGTGTGGAGGGGATACAGCCTGCAGATATTTAAAGAATCCGATTCTTTTACCACCAGCGCTGCAATGTAACGGTGGCAGCACCTGTGCTGATTGTAACACGATCCGGACATTGTATGATACATTCACCCATAAATATTTTCTAACTCCGGTTCTGGCAGATGATGACAGTGTACAATTAATCAATACCCTGTTTGCCAACTACATGAACCAGCATCTGGGCTTCAGCAAACAGGCCTGGGAGTACCTGGTGTTTATGAGTAGCTGTCCACCTGCAGATTCTATCACCTGCGATTCTACATTATGGATAGTATTTAATCCTGGAACCAATTTCGCTATCAATGCAGACCTCTATGCCAATGCTGTTAATAATATACCACCGTTCAGCCAGTTCTTTAGTGGAGGTTATTTTAATTCACCCACTACAGCGCAGGCAACCCATTATGTGTTGGTGAACAAAAAGGATAGCATACCTGCAAGTACAACCACGCTGATCATGCAATGGAGGGTGAAGCCGGGATCAGATTCAAAGATGGCAGATCCATTTATAAGGAGAGGTGCATATGTAACTTATGTAGGAGCATCGTGGATCAGGGACCCTGAAGATACCACATGGTGGATCGGGTCTACCACCTTACCTGGTAAGGATGGCAATATGTTAAAAGGCATTGGGCTTACCAGTAACAGTCATGGTTTGAAAGCAGACTGGGTAAAGGTCATCAATCCTTCAAACGGTCAGCTACTGTATTCTCACAACTTTACATCAGCAGGAAGTTGTACTTCGCAGGGGCCGTTCCTGTGCGGACAGTTACCTGCAGACAGTGCCATTCAATTAAAGATGAGTGAGTTTACAGACTGTAGGCTGTCTGCCACTCAGAATGCCACGCAGTTATTTAAACTATTCAGGCAAAAGATCAAAGGTAATTTTGAGCGCGCCTATAACAGGAAGTGCATGGATGCCGGTAAGCTGGAAAGCTTTACGGTAACGCACCCACTGGCAGAGTATCATTATACGCTTTATTATTATGACCAGGCAGGGAATCTTGTAAAGACAGTACCACCTGAAGGAGTGTGGGTGGCAAGAAGAACAACCTGGCTGGACAGTGTAACTGCTGCAAGAGCTGGAAATGCTTTGCTGCCAGCAAAACACAATGATTCACTGAGCACCACTTACCGGTATAATAGCCTGAACCAGGTGATCAGTCAGCATAGCCCTGATGGTGGACTCTCCAAATTCTGGTATGACCGCCTGGGAAGGCTTGCTATTAGCCAGAATGCAAAACAGAAGATTGATACTAATTACAGTTACACGCTTTATGATACGCTGGGGAGGATAACTGAAGTAGGGCAGAAAAAGCAGACCACGCAGATGACAGACGCGATCAGTCGAAGCACATCAAGTCTCAAAACCTGGCTTGGCTACACATATGCATTTGAAGGAGGTGGTACAGTAATAGCAGAGCAGGTAACAAAAACATTCTATGATAACAGGGATGATGAGGTGGGAGCACTACCTCCTGGACTTACAGTCAATACAGCGTTTCAGAAGGCTTATACACTCAGGAACCGTGTAAGTTCCACAAGATTTTATGATAAGTTACCTATATTAGGTGGCAACATCGGATACGGGCTGTATAACAGCAGCAGTATCTACAGTTACGATATCCATGGCAATGTAGATACGCTTCTGCATGACTACCAGTCCGGATTAATGGCCCAGCCATCAGTAAATATTGACCGGTTTAAGGTGATAGCTTACCAGTATGACCTGATCAGTGGCAAGGTGAACCAGGTGCATTACCAGCCGGGTATGACAGATCAGCTGTATCACCGCTATGAATATGATGCAGAGAACCGGTTAACGGATGTATATATAACAGACCGGAAGGAACTCATTGGTATACCGGTATTGGAAGAGCATGACGCCCGGTACAGTTATTACAAACATGGTCCGCTGGCAAGAACAGTGCTGGGTCAGCAGATGGTACAGGGTATAGATTATGCATATACTTTGCAGGGGTGGCTGAAAGGGGTGAACAGTGATACATTAACAGATGGTGATGCCACGGCATCAGCGATAGATGCCTACCGGTTCTCCCTGAACTATTTTAACGGGGATTATAATGCCATTGGCAGTTCAGTAAAGAGTATCGTGTTTGCAGGGCACTCGGCGCATCTGCCAGATGGTGATTATCGTCCGCTGTTCAATGGAAATATCTCATCCATGGTAGTGGGGATACCAAAACTGGGAGAGACCAGACTCTATAACTACGGATATGACCAGTTGAACAGGCTGACAAAGATGGATGCCTGGACAGGGTATAATACAGCAACACATAGCTGGGGAACACTGGATAATCATGACGGAGCCTATAAAGAACGGATAGCCTATGATGGCAATGGTAATATCCTTAAATACTTAAGAAATGGATACCAGGGCAAAGAGAGTATGGATAGCCTCAGTTATAAGTACAACAGAGATGTGGCAGGTAACTTAAAGAACAACAAACTGCGGCATATCAGGGATGCGGTATCAGACGGGCAATACACCGAGGATATCGATAGCCAGGCAGATGATAATTACAGCTATGACAAAATTGGTAACCTGATAAAAGACACAAAGGACAGTATAGATAATATCACCTGGACGGTATATGGAAAGATAAAGAAGATTGAAAAGACAAATGGTACAGATATAGTTTATACATATGATCCAGGCGGCAACCGGATCAGCAAATCTGTAATAAATGGCACTGATACTACTATCACCTGGTATGTAAGAGATGCGCAAGGCAACCCGATGGGAGTGTACAGTGGTCACTACGGTTCTCTCACCTTAAATGAACATCATCTGTATGGCAGCAGCAGGCTTGGAATCTGGAACCGGAATCTGAGCATGCTTGTAGCAGCAGACCTAAATAATGGTAATTTTGTCAGAGGAAATAAGTTCTTTGAATTGACCAATCATTTGGGGAATGTACTGGTGACGATCAGCGACAGGAAGTTTGGGCACGATGGGGGTGGAGGAGTAATAGACTATTACACTCCGGATGTTGTAAATGGCAATGACTATTATCCGTTTGGGATGCTGCAACCGGGAAGGAAATTTAGTGCTGGAGGGTTGTATAGGTATGGATTTAATGGGAAGGAAAATGATAATGATGTGAAGGGAGAGGGAAACAGTCAAGATTATGGAATGAGGATATATGATCCGAGAGCGGGAAGGTTTTTAAGTACTGACCCTATCTCCAAGAGTTATCCTGAGTTAACACCATATCAATTTGCAAGTAACAGACCAATAGAAGGAGTGGATTTAGATGGTAAAGAATTTTCTCAAGAAAAATTGAAGGCAATTTTAGCGCAAACCAAAGCAAAACTTGGTAAAGCAGCATCTGAATCACTAACTGTTGCCCAAGGATTTGGAGATGCTTTTGCGAATGCTAATACCATTGGCATTTCTGACCATTTACCCCGTTGGCTTGGTGGGACAAACCATTTAAATGATTATGATAATGATTATGAGAGAGCTCTTTATTTAAAGGGTCGAATATTGGGGGATGTTGCAGCAGGCTTACAGGGTGGAAGCGAAGTAGGAGCTGGTGCTTCGACGGCAGCTGCAGGTGGTGCAATGTCATCCACAGGTGTCGGCTCAATAGGGGGCGTTCCAACTGCAATTCTTGGAGGTGTCGTGGCTGGACATGGGGCTGCAGTAGGTGGTGCTGCTGCGTTAGATATTGGATGGGCATTGAAAAAACTTTCAGGATTAGAAGGTGGTGGTGATATAGGCGAGAGTAACGAAAAGTCACCTGAGGAATCTTCAAATGATCAGACAAATAGCGCTCATGGTTCAGAAAATGCTTCAGCTTCAAATGCCTCCGGAACCGGTTCTGCTAATCCGTATTCAAAGCAAACAAAAGAACAAAACTTAAGTACAAGGAAATCCTATGAGAAGCTAATTGCTGAGCATAAGCAGAAGATTTCGGATTTTAAGAAAGACCCAATTGGGCAGTCAGATCCCTTGTGGCTTTTACAGGCAACCAAAGACAATCCATCCAAAGAAACTCTTTTAAAAAGAGCTTTAGGACGCGTTCCAGCATTAGAAAAGCAGTTACAAAAACAAGAAGGTGAACTTCACAAGGTTAACGAAGCTTTAAAAACACAATAAAATGAGAACAATTAATGTAGATTTTATTGAAATGGTATTTAAAAGAATAATTGAAAAACTAAGATTTGAAGTTGAGGATGATAGTATCGAAATCAATGTGGATTTTTATTTAAATATTCCTACTTCAGAATGGGATAACTATGAACATAGTGTTTTGCCTGAGTCGTTATCTGATGATATAGATAGTCTAGAACTTCTTGTTAAGGACAAGGAACGGGTTTGTACTTATGTTGATTTTGATAGGGTGGCTAGTTTGTTGAGAGCAATTAGTCAAATTAAGAATCCGGTAAAGTAGGTCCGAGTGTATCAATTAGCAGGTTCTAGACGTAAGTAAATTATTTATGAGAATATTTTTTGTAATTTTGACCTTATCTATTATCAGTTTTTCTTTCATCTACCGGCCGCAACCAGAACGAACGCTCCAAATCTTTTTCATGCAGTCATTCAATAACGATTCAATCCGGTTTTCAACTAGTGCAACTAATGATTTTCGATTGAGAGTGCGAGCTCAGCAATCTGCTCAGGATACTTCTGCAAAGATGATTTTGGAAATGTCTCCTCAGGATACAACTGTTATCATCCGTAATATTACCGGTAATGATTCTGTTAAGGCAAAATACAGGGGTGAGCGGTATTTATATATCTATTATGAGGCTCCCAAGTATACTATGCGATTCTCCAACAAGGCCATATTTGTGGAATGGTGGCCAAGGGAGATTAGGGACAGTGTAATGGCAGTCTAGGATAGTGTGAAGGCAATAGGTCGTTAAGCAATTCAATAATAGTTAGTGAAGGCTGTCTCATTTGAAATGGCCTTTTTCTTTTCTAAAAATAGTATGGCAGAGTTAAATACTGAAAATCCGGAGTACTTGATATGTAACCACGATCAGGTACAGGTAAGTATTTACGAAACTTGATCTTCAATAAACCTTCAAGTTTATAACGAAGGAAATAATAAAGGGGCCTAACTCCAGATCAAGCTGCATAGAAACCTTGGTCTGGCGGACAAGCAAGAAAGCACGGGTTTACAAGTGTTGAAGTAAGGTCTGTTGAATACGGTGTAAGAGCAGTATTTAAAAAATAAAATATGGAAAAGAGTCAGAGTATTTGTATTGCAAGCAGTGTAACAAGCGACCATTTGTTAATTTCAGGTAAGGAAGTGTTTGAGTTGGGCATATTTGAAGAAGCAGAATTGAAGTTTGCGGACAAATACTGTATACAAAAATATTTCACAGAATTAGCAAGGTTAGAAAATAAGGTTAATTCTTTCATTGAATCTTCATTATCGAATAGAAATGAATCTGTAGAAGATGGATTTACTCCAATAGTTCAATTAGATTTTAAGAAGCAGGTAATTAAGGTAAATTATCAAGAAAAGACGGATTTTGTTATTGGTGTATTATTTACTCTCCATCAGATAATTAAGAAAACTATAAAAAATACAGGTACACTATATATATTTAACAGATCAGAATTGTCCCAGGATGGATATGAGCAAATTCTAAGCTTTTTGGCGGTTAATAACAAATTGTCTTTTGAGAACCTTTTAGGAAAAGCCAATGAGTTATTCACCAATGAAAATATTGCTCTTTTTAATGAAAAAGAATTAAGAGTTAAATTAGCGTCCTTGTTAGATATTGGGTATGTAGATTATGATAGCCAAAGAAGGTTGATGCTTACGGGTAAGGGTCATATATTAAGCAATGGTCTAAGATAAGCTGCGATGAAAAATGAGGCCAATTTTAAATGAAAAATAATTTTAAAGCCAAAAATGATATGAATTTGAATGAGCGACAAGAGTTATTCAAGATAATTTTTGAAAAAGCTAATAAGGAAATGAAGGGCTTAATAGTTTTAGGTGATTATAGGCGGAGAAGGTTGAATTTTTTTCAAAAAAAAAGATGTGTAAAAGCAATCAATATATTTAATGAAGGGCTGGAATTATTCCCTGGGCATTGGCAAAGTCTTTTTTTTGTGGGTAAGCTTTATCAAGCAATGGGCCAAAATGAGAAGGCATTGAATTATTTCGAAAATACGCTTCAGCATGAAAGGTTTAATCACGTGGTTCTTCAGGAAGCTTCTTTAGCAGCAATGCAGGAAGGTTTAACAGAAAAAGGTATTAAATATTCGGGTGAATCGATAGAGATGCAACCAGAGAATTATTCTTTGCTAGGTAACCATTCTATGAATTTATTGATTGGGGGATTTGATGAGATGGCTCTTAAAACAATAGATCAGGCACTGGGAATTAATCCAAATGATGGTATTAATAAGCGAGTAAGAGATAAAATCATAGGAGTTATTGAAGGTAAAATTTCACGGCCAACATTTTCTGAGTTAATATAATAACATAGTCCTTTAAAAATATATAATTTCTAAAGTAACAATAAGCCAATTATGAAAATTATTCTTCCAATAATATTATTGGTAATTATTGGTTATTCTTTCGTCAGAAAGCATCTGCCTGAGAGCAAGCTTCAGGTTTTCTTCATGCAGTCCTTCAATAATGATTCCATTCGCTTTTCCACCAGCGTAACTAATGATCTGCGCCTAAGAGTGAGGGCCCAGGAATCTGCTCAAGATTCCTCTGCAAAGATGATCCTGAATATGAACCCACAGGATACGGTTGTATGTATTCGTAATATCACGGGACAAGATTCTGTAAAGGCCAAGTTTAGAGGAGAGCGGTATTTATATGTCTATTACAAAGCTCCCAAGTATACCATGCGGTTTTCTAACAAGACGATTTTTGTAGAGTGGTGGCCAAGGGAGATGAGAGATATTGTTCAGGGTCTTAGGGATAGCGTGAAAGTAATACGACAGGGACCTTAGAAGAAAAAGGGAAATGCATATTTAAGGCTGTTTCGTAAGAAGCAGCCTTATTCTATTGAGAGATACCTTGGTGGTGTTGTTGGTGTACCCTTTTGCATTGAGTCTGAAAGAGTCTTAATTTAGTCGGGAAACACCAACATCGGCGTAAAATTATACACCCTAATGCTTTCAAATGGTTACAAACAAGGCACAGGTATAAGATTGATGTGTGTTATGCGGGATCATTGGAAAATGGAGTCGCTGCACAATTGGCTAGATTGGCTAATGCTCCTGTTGTGACGCCACAGAGTTGGCTAATGATAAGTAATGGCAAACAATATTGGGAAGCAGAAAAAATGATTGTTGATCAAGGTAAATGGTTTACTCTTTTCAAATAGATAAAATGAATACAATAGGATTTACAAAGGAAATTGACGACAAAATAATTGAGGAAAAGTTTTTAGATAAACCCGAAAATTATGGCCGTTTAAATTTAAACGATTCAGAAAAAATACAGTTAATCGATTATCTTAATAACTCAGAAGTTATTTTTTCTATCACTCTTGGGCTTATGGATAACGAAACTTACATTGGCGCCTATCGAATCTTAACTGATGGAGGATGGCTTTGGCCAAGTCATTTTTCATATTACCTAAATAAAAATGGGCTATTGGTTTCAAATCCTGAGTTTTTAGATTCTATTAAGAACAGGCGTTTTAGACCTAGGCATCTTACTAAAGAAGAGAAAGCCATAGCTATTTCATTTTTAGAAAATGAGGCTTTACGAATTAAGCGGAAGTGAATCAACTAAAATAAACTTCTTATGAGAATTCTTGTTCCAATAATGGCATTGATAATCATCAGCTACTCATTTGTCAGGAAACCTTTACCAGAAAAAACCCTGTAAATCTTTTTCATGCAATCATTCGATAATGATTCAATTCGCCTAACGACGAGTGTGAGCAATGATCTTCCGTTGAGAGTCAGGGCCCAGCAATCTGCCCAAGATACCGCTGCAAAGATGATTTTGAATATGTCCCCTTAGGATACAACTGTTATCATCCGTAATATTTCCGGTAATGACTCCGTTAAAGCAAAATACAAGGGTGAGCGGTATTTATATGTCTATTATGAGGCTCCGAAGTATACCATGCGATTCTCCAACAAGGCCATATTTGTGGAATGGTGGCCTAGGGAGGTGAGGGATAGTGTAGAGGCGGTACGAGATAGCGTGAAAGCTATTCAACATGGGCGTTAGCATTGATAAAATATTATTTTGGGTAGGGTTGTTTCGTGAGGGGCAGCCTTTTCTTATACGGGCAAAATTTGAGTGCCTTATTCAAAAATTAGAATAAATTCCTAGAAATCCAGAGAGGGGCCGGCCTGGGTTCCTTTGCCAAAAAGTTAAATACGCCATAGTCGGGATTTATGAAACGGATTTGGATAATCAGAGATTCATTACCCATTAAATGGGTTAATTAAATATGTAATTGGTGCTCCCTTGCTTGCTTATTATTGAAAATGGTTTAAGTTAGACGGGAAATACCAACAACGGCGTAAAAATATGATAAAGGATCATTTTATTGCAATTTATTGGGGTGTGAGAAAGGAGAGTATTACAGAATGTGCAGAAAAGATTGAAATGACAATAAGTTTTTTAAATAAGGTTGATGAGAGTTTTAAGTCATGGCATAGTGCAAATCGTCCTAAACACTTACAAGACCTACGGCCGATTGAAATACAAAAGGATTTTATACAATCTTTGTTAATGCAAGGACAGAATGTTGGGGATTTCGAATATAGATTTCACGGAAGGGGATGTTTGTTTAAATATCCGAATGATGAGATCGATATCGATTTTGGTATGGGTGGTCGATTTGATGGTTTCGATGCTTATAGGCTAAAAAGATTTCTAGCGTATAGAAAAGATCGATTTCCCTTGTTACAAGATGAAAAAGAGTTTGATAAGCTATTTAAAAATCTTGTTGATACAAAATATATAATTAAAGATCCTCGGGATCCAGATGACCATTTGTATTTTATTAATAATAATTTCTAGAAAGAATAATTGGTATTGCATCAAATTAGCCTGTTCTGTAGGCCCAGTATTAGATCAAACTTAGACTTATAAGAATGGTAAATTGGTTGATGAGGGGAAATTGCATGACCCCAATAGAATAATGTAACTATTTATGAACAAACAAAGCGAAATCCAACGGCTCTTAATACTGTTTCACGATTTCGAAATAGTCGACTTAAAGTTTTCTGATAGCACGCTACATATGTTATTAGAAATACCATGGGGTGAACTTTGGGATGAGCTAGATTATCGAATTCACCTTAAATTAAATGAAGTATATGACTTTGTTTTTAATTTTTCAACTCAAAAGAGCGGAGGTAGTATTAAAGCCAATACAGCGCAGGAGTCGCAAATTGAAAATTTATCATCGACTAATCCAGAAGAAATTTTGAATTTAAAACTGAGTATTCAATCCTATAGATTTACCATTCCAACTAAACATACTTTATTTTGTAGATCATATAATGGGGCAATAGCAGCAGAGTTAGATTTTACTGCTACAGGTTATCAACTTCTTGATAAAGAAGGAAATGATCTGTTTGTAGAGAAAATGGAAGAATGGGCTAAGTTATGGGGTGATAGTTTATAGGTAGTGACTTAGGTAGTGTATCAAATAACGTTGCAAATGGAGGTAAAATTAAGGAAGA
>JAJKIP010000132.1 GCA_021154405.1 Segetibacter sp.
CCATCCTGATCAGTTTCACTAATAAACAGGTCCTTGAAAGCTGCTTTTGGGTCATTCAGGGCAGTAGCAGGCCTGCCGAGGGAATCCAGCTTTTCACCAATAGTGTCTATTTTGGATAGGGAAGGGTGGGGTTGACCTGGCGTTTCTGCGTGCGCATTTCCGGTCAGAAAAAAAGCGAAGCAGGAAATGATAAGTAGTTTCTTTAACATCACAGCGAATTTTTAGTTCCTAAAACCAGGCAGAGCCGGGCTTATCGCAGGAGGTTCATTTTTGCTTTGGATATTGTTCCATAAGCTTATTCGAAACGCGGAGCAAAGATAATTCATTGAACCGGCCCGAGAGCACCTGCAAGCCAAAAGGCATGCCAGAACTGTGTGTATAAAGTGGGACAGAAATGGCTGGAATTCCGGCAAGATTAGCCATAACTGTATAAATATCAGCCAGATACATGGAGATGGGGTCAGTCATTTTCTCCCCAATGCGGAAGGCAATGGCTGGTGTAGTAGGAAGAAATATAAAGTCGAATTGATTGAAAATCAATTTAATTTTTTCATAAAGTAATTTTCTAACTTTTTGGGCTCGCGTGAAATAAGCGTCATAGTACCCGGAGCTCAGCACAAAGGTTCCAAGCATAATCCGGCGCCTGACCTCCTTTCCAAAGCCTTTTGAGCGCGTTTCTTTATAGAATTCGGTCAGACCATCAGTGGCTACCGGGGTCCTGTAACCGTATTTTATCCCGTCATAGCGGGAAAGGTTGGAGGAGGCCTCTGCGGTGGTCAGTACATAATAGGCCGGCACGATATATTCCAGCAGGTCAAATTCAACGGGTTGCACGTTATGACCCTTTTGCCGGAGATCCTCCAGTGTGCCCTTCATTGCTTTGGAAATTTCAGGGTCAAGGCTGGGATGATCGAGTGCCTCATTAAAAAAGGCGATCCGGTATTTTTTATTTTCAGTGAGAGAACTGCTGTATTGTTCAACTGGTCGTTCGGACACAGTACTATCAAAATCATCGGCTCCAGCCATTACTTCCAGGAGGAGGGCAGCGTCTGGGATATTTTTAGAAAAAATGCCAATCTGGTCAAAGGAAGAAGCATAGGCGATGAGGCCATACCGTGAAATACGGCCATAAGTAGGTTTCAGTCCAACAATGCCACATAGGTCTGCAGGCTGCCGTACAGAACCACCAGTATCACTTCCCAATGAAACCATGCAAAGACCTGCCTGAACGGCAACGGCTGATCCTCCGGAAGATCCGCCGGGGATCCGTGTTTCATCCAGAGCATTCAATACTTTCCCATAGGCAGAATTCTCATTGGTGGAACCCATGGCAAATTCATCACAGTTAAGCCTTCCAATAATGATGGCATCTTCTGTCAGTAATCTTTCAATAGCCGTGGCGGAATAAATGGAAGTAAATCCCTCCAGTATTTTGGAGGATGCTGTGAGCAAATGATCTTTATGGCAGAGAACATCTTTGATACCAATGACAACTCCATGCAGTTTCCCCAATGGCCTGGCCTGCCTTCTTTGATTGTCCAGCTCTCGCGCTTTTTGCAAGGCTTCTTCTTCGTATACCTCTATGAAAGCATTTAACCTGCCAGTCTTTTTTATCTGCTCGAGATAATGCGCAACAGCCTCCGCACAGGTAATGTTTCCTTCCTGCAAGCTTTGGTGGTATTGCTCAATAGAGGAGAATTCAAACAAAGAAGAAATTCTTTTTTGATCCAAAAAAGATGAATGAAGAGAGGGGAATGAATGTTCTTATTAGCTCTTGATCTCGTTGGTATGTTCTTCGATCTCTTTTTTCACATTGCTCTTTGCATCGTTAAACTCACGAACACCTTTTCCAAGACCTCTCATCAACTCAGGAATTTTGCGGCCACCGAATAGCAACAATACAATAATGAGAATGATAATGATCTCATTCGTTCCCAACACACCCAATAAATTTGCCTGTATCATAATAGTTGAAAATTAGATAACAAAGATAATGTTTCTGATCTGGAAATTAAATGTTAACGGTGAAGGCCTATAAGAAAAAACCCTCCGCCGCAGCGGAGGGTCTTATATTAAAAGCTTTTGATGTCTTATTGTGAATCCGTAGTAATCATACGTTTTTCGCGGATCCTGGCGCTCTTGCCACTACGTTTGCGCTGGTAGAACAGTTTGGCGCGGCGAACATTACCGGCCTTATTTACCACGATGGAATCAATATTGGGAGAAGAGTAGGGGAAAACCCTTTCAACACCCACACCATCAGAGATCTTGCGAACGGTGAAAGTAGCGGTGAAGCCTGAGCCCTGGCGCTTGATCACATCCCCTTTGAAAGACTGGATCCTTTCCTTATTACCTTCAATGATCTTGTAATTGACAGTAATATTGTCTCCTGGCTTAAAAGCCGGGAACTCTTTTTTGGAACTCAACTGCTCGTGTACGTATTTTATAGCGCTCATGACTGACTTTTTTATCGGGAGGCAAAGGTAGCATTGTGTAGTGACAACTCCAAATATTTGGAATCAGGATTCGGCTCAAAAAAGACCCTTACCTGGCCACGTTTACAGCTCTTTTCTCCCTGATTACCGTTACTTTAATCTGCCCTGGAAAGGTCATTTCCGTCTGGATCTTCTGGGCAATTTCAAAAGAAAGCTTTTCAGAATCCTGGTCGGTTACCTTATCGGCTTCCACTATCACCCTCAATTCCCGGCCGGCCTGTATGGCATAGGCTTTTTCTACGCCTGTATAGGTCATGGCAAGGTTTTCCAGGTCCTTGATCCGCTGGAGGTATTGCTGCATGATCTCCCTGCGTGCTCCGGGGCGGGCGCCACTGATTGCGTCACAGGCCTGAACAATAGGGGAGATGACATATTGCATTTCCATTTCATCATGGTGAGCGCCTATGGCATTTACAACAGCCGGATTCTCTCCAAATTTTTCAGCCAGCTTTGCTCCCAGCAAGGCATGGCTCAATTCACTTTCCTCATCTGGTACCTTTCCTATATCATGAAGTAACCCAGCACGCTTGGCAAGTTTTACGTTCAGTCCCAATTCAGCAGCCATGGTAGCGCAGAGATTGGCAGTTTCACGGCTATGCATCAGGAGGTTTTGACCGTAAGAAGAGCGGAAGCGCATACGTCCCACCATTCTTACAAGTTCTTTATGAAGGCCATGAATACCAAGTTCTATAACGGTCCTGTCCCCAATTTCCATCACCTGGTCTTCAATCTGCTTCTTGGTCTTTTCAACGATCTCTTCAATACGTGCAGGGTGAATGCGGCCGTCGGCTACCAGCCTCTGAAGGCTCAGACGGGCAATTTCCCGACGGAGTGGGTCAAAGCTTGAAAGCAGGATGGCTTCAGGTGTATCGTCCACGATCAGATCAACTCCTGTAGCGGCTTCAATAGCGCGGATATTTCGTCCTTCACGACCGATGATCTGGCCTTTTATCTCATCACTTTCCAGGTTAAACACCGTAATGGAATTTTCAATGGCCTGTTCAGCAGCAGTACGCTGTATGGTTTGAATAATGATCTTGCGTGCTTCCTTATTGGCCTTCTGCTTGGCATCATCAATGATCTCCTGTTGCAGTGCTACGGCCTGTGTCTGGGCCTCATTTTTCAGGCTTTCTACCAATTGCGCTTTAGCCTCTTCAGCAG
This sequence comes from Segetibacter sp., assembly GCA_021154405.1. Lineage (GTDB taxonomy): Bacteria > Bacteroidota > Bacteroidia > Chitinophagales > Chitinophagaceae > JAJKIP01. Next base: position 3,657 of record JAJKIP010000132.1, read on the forward strand.
AAAGTCCAGCAATTTTTTCCAGCCGGCGGATATGTTCTTCCTGGTGCTTTTCCAGTTCTGTTCGCTTGATATTCACCAGTTCAATCTGGCGGTTGAGATTGGCCTTGATGGCCTCATTTTCCTTGACTTGCTTATCAATGCCAGCCTCTTTCTGATTAATGGAAAGTTCTTTTTGTTTTACCCTGCTTTCCGCGTCGTTTAACTTGCGGTTACGGTCATTAACCTCACGGTCATGAGCTGCCTTTAATTGCACGAATTTTTCCTTCGCTTCCAGTTCTTTTTCCTTGCGGAGAGTTTCAGCCCTTAATTCGGCTTCTTTGAGGATATTTTGAGATTGTGATTCGGCTTCTTCTACTTTTTTTCTGGTGTTGGCTGCAAAAATGAGCTTACCCAGTATAATACCAATGACGAGAGCGGCTACTCCAATGATTATTGAAAGTATATTCGGATCCATGAATCTGATGTTTAATGTGTTCCAAAATGATATGGTTTGTCTTGCAAATCATATTGTTCAATCGGTTCCTGTTCGGGACAGGGAATGGGCGAAGATACAAAACGGACGTTAATATTGAAGAATGAGAGGTCAGCTGGTTTACAGCGAGGCGGGTAAAGGAGGTCTAAAAGAGAATAACTGACCTAGCTTATCTGATTATCCAGCATTTTCTCAATAGTTGATAGCTTTTCCGTAAGGGTATTTGCCTGGGCCAGAACTCCATTCCCGGCCTGCTGTTCCGTGGCAAGCCAGATCAGCACCATGGCTATATAATCCTGCATATCTTTTCCGGCAAATTCAGTTTTGTATTCAATGACCTTGTCATTGATGGTTTTGACGGTCCGGCGAACGGTTTCCTCATCGGCAGGGTCGATCTTGATACGATAGCTGCGGTCTCCAATGACCACTGTTGCTGCAATTAATTGATCCATAACTTGCGATTTTCAAAAAATGTTCCTATTTTGAACGTCCACTTACTAAACCACGCCTTCGCCCGATTGAAATTCACCAATCCTTCCCCTCGTGAACGCGCTAATAATCAAAACTAAAAACAATCATGTTTGCCAAAATTAAGCCATCAATTTTTATTGATGCTCTTCAACTCGAATTAACTGCTTTAAAAGGTCATTTCCTGAAAGGGGTCCTGAAAGATGACAAGGGTAGCGTGTGCAGTATATTTGAAAAGGACATTTCCAAAGATAAAGAAAATGTGACCTGGACAGGTTTGAATGATCTCCCCTACGGAAAATACACCGTTGAATTATCCCAGGGTGATGAAGAATCTGATATCCACCCGGTAAAAATGAACGTGGTTAAAAGGGTCTGACCTCACTTCTTCAACACTTCATTCATATCTATAATAATTGGTTTTAGCGGCTTTACTTTCATTGAATTCCTGTATTCTTCCCAATTTGCAAACTGATAAAATGTAACAGCAGCAGCGGTTGCATAGGATTGCTTCTTTTCTATTAAAAATCGGGTCAAATTTTCAGGCGCCCAATCCCTTAAGGTGCTGGGCAATCCGAATTCATCTTTATAACCCTTCACTCCATAAAGGCGCTGGAATATTTTAGGATCTGGCCGGATAAACAGAATTGTATCATTGGGCCCTGCAGTTTTCATTACTGATAGTTGATCCAGGGCAGCAAATTCTTTCCGCAAAGGACCAGTAAACTTTCGGTTATAATTAAGGAAAGCTACAATTAGAAATAATACAGTAAGCCCTGTCATAAAGTACTGTCGATTCATTTCCTTGGAAATTGATCTGATTATTGCGATGGAAAATAGTATGAATACGCAAAGGCTCAGAGCAATCATAGTCCTGTAAGATGAAAAATTTTCTTTGGCTACCAGGGAAGGAAGGTACGAGCAGCCCAATAGAAAGGCAATTCCGCATAACTCGGTTAAAACAGATTTGGCTGAACGTCCAGAGGCCTGGCGTACAAACAGCAACAGCCAGGTAATAAGCAATGCAACAGGTAATAATTGGGAGAATATATTATGCAGATCTTGCAACAGGTTAATGCTCCAGGCCTGGGAAAACGTGGCGCCGAAAAAGAAGCTAATCTTTTTTAAAGGCTGAAAAACAATATCTGTCCTGGAATTGGGTGCGATACCCAATACGCGCTGATAAAACAGGAAGAGGATATAATAGATCAGATAAGTTCCAAAATAAACCGTCAGGGCAGTAAGCATTATTTTTTTTCTCCCTGGCAATTTCTCTTTTAGCCATACCATTAAAAAAGGCAGCACAAATAATCCGAAACAGGTTTGATAGAATAGCAGGGATATCAGACCTCCCAATATAACCCAGGCTATATTACCCCGGCTTTTGCCAGGATCCATCATAGTCATAAAAAGTATGTGTCCTGAAACCAGACCGGCAAGGGAAGCAAGAAATACTTCTGCGCACAGGGCCCAACCCACATATATTGTAACGGCACTACTGCAAATGCAAAACACGGATAACAGGAATGGAATACAGGAAGGCAGTTCAAGCTTTCCGGCCCATTGTTTTGCGAAATAGAAAAGTAGCCATGAAGTGAATATCCATCCGGCTAATGAGAATACCCGCAGGTACCTGACCTGTTCAACGGAGGAAATACTCGAAAATGTTTTTTGGAAAAAAAGGCCCGATAAAAGCCGGCCGTCGGAGGAAGACATCTGGTAATTCCTGATTTCATGCCGGTTCCAGAGCTGGTAGGCTTCATCCAGGTACAGGTAATCAGCCATAAATACTGCCGCGAAAATAATAACGGCTAATGTTAGAATAATTACCAGGACAAATCCATTCCTTGTATACCAGGGAATGGTACGGTTTAATTGGTGTTTCATTAAGTTAGTCAGTCAACCGGTCAGGTTCCCAACGCCGCAATGCACTTATCTATTTCTTTCAGGTAGCTGTTGATTCTCTTTTCAAATTGTTTCTTCTCTGCTTCATCCATTTCCCCGCTGGAGAGTTTAAGCACCTCAACCTGCTGCTTCAGGCGATCAATATTCTCATGATACTGTGTCTCCTGCTTTTTGCTGTTGGTAAGCTCGGATTTCAGCCATTTATTCTCTTTTTGCAAGGTGTCATGCTGCTTCAGCAGGTGCTGTAATTTTTCCTGGATACGTTTAAGTTGGTCTTCTCCTAATGACATGGTGTTTGGTTTTGATGTTGAGTTGCCTTGCTACTTTCTGATCTCAGCCTGCAAATCTTTTTCCAAAGTGCTCATAATCGTGTTCATCCAGCCGTCTATTTCTTTATCTGTTAGTGTTTTTTCCTCATCCAGGAAAGTAAAATTCACAGCGAGCGACTTTTTGCCGGTACCCAGTTTTTCACTTTCAAAAATATCAAACAATTTTATTTGCCTGAGCTTGTTCAACCTGATTTTGAAAATGCTTTTCTCCACATCTGCGTAAGGAAGCTGTCTGGGAACCACCAGTGCCAGGTCTCGTTGAACTGCGGGGAATCGGGGAATTTCCCTGAACTCAGGTTTTTGTGAGATTGCCAGCTGGGAAAGATAGTCCCAGTCAAAGTCAGCAAAAAATACGGGCTGTTTTATATCGAAACGGTCCAGTATCTTTCTGTTTACTTCACCTGCACGCAGGAGTATCCTGCCGTTGATCTTGCCCAGAATACCATCACTGAATTTCGGATCTTCCAGGATTTCCAATGTATCGAGAGTAATGCCCGGTAGCTGGATCAGCCTTGTGATAATACCTTTTAATACAAACAGGTCAGCTGGTTCAGCTTTTCTGCGCCAGCTATCTTCCAGGTATTTACCTGTGAGATAAAGGCAGAGATGCTCTGGTTCATGGTATTTACCAATACCATCTGAGGAATACGTCTTTCCAAATTCAAACAATTTCAGATCGTTGTTCCTCCGGTTGAGATTATGCGCAATGACTTCCAGACCGGTTTCCAGCATGGAAGGGCGCATAATATTTAATTCAGCACTCAGGTTATTCAGCATGCTCACGGCATTCGCAAGTTCAGCTTGGGTAAAATAGGCAGAATTGGTAATTGAATTGGTAAGGATCTCATTAAAACCAAGTCCAACCATATAGCCTGAGATCTTTTCCCGCCAGGCCTCCGTTGCATAATTCTCCTCAACAGAAGGTGTGATTGTAATAGCTTCCGGGATAGGAATATTATCCAATCCATCAATACGGAGTATTTCTTCAACAATATCTGCCGGCAGGCTGATATCAGGTTTGTGATAAGGCACTGCCACCAGCAATTCATCAATCCCTTCTTTTATTATTTCAAATCCCAGCGAAACCAGGATATTCTTGATGTTGTCTGAATGATAGATCTTGCCACTCAATTTTTTAATGAAATGGTATTTGATGGCTACCTGTACTTTTGGAAGTGGATCCGGATCCACATCAACTATATTAGAACTGATCTCTCCACCTGCCAACTCTTTTATCATGAGCGCGGCTCTTTTAAGCACGATTACAGTATTGGAAATATCGGTTCCCTTTTCAAAACGGGAAGCCGCGTCAGTACGAAGGCCATGACGGAATGAAGTTTTTCTAATGGTTATGGGATCAAACCAGGCCGATTCAAGAAAAATATTTTTAGTAGTATCTGTAACCCCACTGTGCAATCCGCCGAATACACCGGCAATGCACATGCCTTCTGATTCATTGCAA
>JAJKIP010000133.1 GCA_021154405.1 Segetibacter sp.
ATAAGCATTCTTGCTTTTTCGGCAGGATCGGAAGGATCGGGGAGGGTCAACGTAGAAGTTGAATCTACTTCACCATAATCCTCCATATTTTCATTCTTATTGATGGAATTTATCTTGTAATCATTTTTGCCTACCGCCCAGATATAGGTTTCAGTCCCTTTCACCAGGTTCTCCCGCCACACTGTGGTGTATCTGTTGACATAATATGTCTGTTTTACCTTTTTACCTTTCTTTTTCACGTACCGTGTCTTTGGAGTGCGGCCTACTACAACTTTTTCATACCAGCCTCCAGGGCCGCGACCAGCAGCGTTACAATGAATGGCAATGAACAGATCTCCGCCGGATTCATTGGCAAGATCTGCACGATATCTCAAACCTTCATCTCTTGTTCTTTTGTTTCCGGGCATTACATCTGTAGTCCTGGTATAAATGATCTTCAGATCAGGAAATTCTTTTTCAAGCGCCTTACCGAATTTTAGGGAAACAGACAGGGCCACATCTGCCTCATTGGAAAATAAACCGCGTGCGCCCGGATCAATTCCCCCATGGCCAGGATCAATGATCAGAGTTCTTACGGTTGCCTTAGGCAACGGAGAATTCTCCCTGGTGAAGGAGAGAAGTATTAAGGAAGTAAAAAAAGAGAACAATAAAAAAATGGCTCGTCTCATGAGTTTCACTCTTTTTTTGGGTTTATGACGCAATCTTCACAAATTCTTTAAGTACGAATGAGTTATTTTTGTTTCTAACCGTATGACGCAACTGCACAAATTTAGTTTAAAATCTCTGTTTATCCGGATAACCATGGCAGCTATCTTTTTCACGATAACGTGGAAATCAGATGCGCAACGTATTATTAATCCACAATTTGACAGTCTTTTAACAAAGCGTGCAGACACAATAAAACCACGCATAACAGATTCGACTGACCGAATAAAATTCATTGGCTCTGATACAACTCATCCAATCAACGATTCCAGTAACCACGTTGATACATTTTCTCTCAAATTATCCAAAGATTCACTGGATGCTCCTGTTGCCTATTTTGCCAAGGACTCTGCGGTTGTAATGGTAAAGACAAAAAAAATATATTTATTCGGACAAACCAAGACCGATTACCAGGATATTACATTAACGGCTCCAAAAGTTGAAATAGACCAGCAATCGCAGATAATGACGGCCTATAACGGGAAAGATAGTACAGGTTCGGTCACGGATGAAGCGAAATTTACGCAGGGGGAGCAGGCCTTCACGAGTGATACCATCCGGTATAATTTCAAAACACAGCGAGGCCTTACCACCAATACTATTACAGAATCCGGGGAAATGTTTGTTCATGGTGAAAAAGTCAAGAAGGTTGACAAAAATGTTACCTATGTAAAAAATGGCTTTTTTACAACCTGTAATTATGATATCCCGCATTATGGATTTAAGACAGGAAAACTGAAGATGATCAACAAGAAGCTGGCAATTTCAGGTCCTACTCACCCGGAATTTGAAGGAGTGCCAGTCCCCATTGTTTTGCCTTTTGGTTTTTTCCCATTGAGCCAGGGACGTCATTCAGGGTTCCTGCCGCCTCAATTCACTACCAATGATCAGTTTGGATTGGGATTGGAACAATTGGGTTATTATCACGTGGTGAATGAAAATTGGGATGTAAAAACTTATGGTAATGTTTATTCTTATGGAGGCTGGTCGGCCAATGTAAGTCCAACGTATGTTAAGCGTTACCGGTTCAGAGGCTCTTTCAATTTTGGATTGCAGCATACCAAGCGTAATTTCAAAGGCGATCCTGATTATTATGCCAATAATAGTTATACATTGACCTGGAGCCATCAGGTGGATCAGAAAGCCAGGCCAGGATCCACTTTCTCTGCCAATGTTAATGCGAGTTCAACTTCTTACAATAAGAATGTACCAAATAGCCCTAACCTGAATTTCCAAAACCAGCTAGGGTCATCAATTGCCTATTCAAAGACCTGGGTAGATAAGCCCTATAATCTGACTGTAAGCGCCAACCATAACCAGAATAACCAGACAGGCCTGGTTACAGTGAACCTGCCGGATATGGGCTTTACCGTATCCACCATATATCCTTTCCAGAAAAAGGAGTTTGCAGGAACCAAGAAATGGTATGAGCAATTAGGGATTGGTTACAGTGGAAGTTTCAGGAACTCGGTATCATTTTATGATACAGCATTCAAATTGCGCAACCTGATAGATACGTTGCAATGGGGAGCCCAACACAATATCCCTATCACACTCTCATTGCCGCCGATTCTGAATGGCGCGGTTATGGTTTCTCCTTCCATCAGTTATTCGCAGGTATGGATAGCACAAAAGACACGATTAAAATGGAATACGGCTCAGCAGAAGCTTGATACGAGTGTAACCAAAGGATTTTTCATTGATCAGCAGGCATCTGCAGGGTTGAGTCTTAGTTCCGCTATTTTCGGGACCTTTCAATTTAAGCATTCAAGAGTTGTTGCTATCCGGCACGTGGTTCGACCATCAATTGGTATTAATTACAGGCCGGATCTTTCCAAAGGACATTTTTATACTGATACAGTCAATTCACAGGGGTATACTGCGCGATTCTCCGAGTTTCAGGGCGGATTGTTTGGAGGATATGGAGAAGGCGAATCTGGGGGATTATCCTTTTCGCTGGATAATAACCTGCAGATGAAATGGCGGTCAAAGAAAGATACTGGTGATGCAGCTATAAAGAAAGTGAACCTGATAGATGGATATGGATTAACAACTTCCTATAATTTCCTTGCAGATTCAATGAAATTAAGTCCCATTCAACTCTATTTGCGTGCAAATCTCTTTGAAAAGATCAACCTTAATGCTTCAGGAACCATAAGCCCTTACAAAGTTGATGCTCTCGGAAGGGATATTTCTGCGTATGCCTGGGAAGGTAATGGCCATAGCCTGGGAAGGCTCACTTCCGGAAGCATATCATTATCCACCACATTCCAGAGCAAAGCAAAGGATGAAAAGAAAGAAAAAGAAAGAAAGGAGCAATTGGATGCCGAGTTGAATGATCCGAGAGTAGTAGCAGACCGGCAACGACTGCTGGATTATATGCGACAAAATCCCGCAGAATTTGTTGACTTCAATATTCCCTGGCAGGTTAGTCTTTCCTACTCATTATATTTCCGCGAACAATTCAAGACTGATTACAGTGGGTTTGAAAAGATCATTAGTTCCAATGTAAATTTCAGTGGAAGTTTCAGTCTTACACCCAAATGGAATTTCAGTGTGAATGGTTATTACGATTTTGATACAAAAAAGCTGCAAACCTTTACGATGGGAATATCAAGAGATATGCATTGCTGGCAGATGTCGATCAATGTAACTCCGATAGGATTGTATAGATTCTTCAACTTTACAATTAATCCCAAATCCGGTCTTCTCCAGGATCTGCGGATCAACCGGTCGCGCAGTTTCACCAATTTTTAATCAGCGTTTTGAATGTAGTAGGCTTTCATCGTTTCAAACACCTTTTGTTTAAGTTGTTCAGTAGTTAGATTGTCAGGAGCAATAGGTTCAAGAAATTCCATCCTGATCTTTACGGGCCAAAAGAAAAAGCCTTTATTGGCGGGAAGTACCTTTGCTGTATTAAAGATTACAGCTGGTAATATAGCTTTGCCGGTTTCTTTTGAAAGTCTGAAAGCACCGCTATGGAAGGGCTGAATAGGTTCTTTAGTTTTATTACGGGTGCCTTCAGGATAAATGCACATATGCAAACCTGTTTCCAGTACTTTACGCATATTTAAAAAGCTGGCCTTGCGGCTTTCTTCACTTTTACGATCTACCAATACGCTGCCGGTACGATAAATAACTCCGAATACTGGAATACTGGCCATCTCCTTTTTGGCAATGGTTTTATTGGGACCCACTAAAAATGGTGTGGTGACAGGAACATCCATTAATGAGCGGTGGTTGCTGACAACGATATAATTTTCCCCTTTCTTAAAATTCTTTTTTCCTTTCAGTTTCAACCGGATTCCGGTAAAGAAAAAGAAAATGCGCATCCAGAGCCTGGCTATTTGCTGGAACAGTTTTGTACGTGTTGGATCTTTCCAAAGCATGCTAGCCGCAATGAAGGGGAAGAATACAAGCATGGTGGGAACAAAAATGATAATCGCCCAGACAGCGAATATTCTACCAAGTATGTTTTTAATTGAATTCATAATTGCCAGTCTATAGGATCAATACCCTTGCTCATGAGCCAGGCATTTGCTTTTGAAAAATGCTTGCAGCCAAAAAATCCTGCATGGGCAGAAAGCGGAGAAGGGTGCGCGGCTTTCAGGATGAAATGTTTAGACTCCTCTATTAAAACACTTTTTTCCTGTGCAAATTTACCCCATAGAAGAAATACTACATGTTTTTCAATTTCCGATATTTTTTTGATCACTGTATCGGTAAAAGTTGCCCAGCCAATTTTGGCATGGCTCATAGGTTCACCAGCCCTTACGGTAAGAGAGGCATTTAATAGAAAGACACCCTGCTGGGCCCAGTGAGTGAGATTGCCGTGATTAGGAATATTGACACCGATATCTTCATGGAGTTCTTTAAAAATATTGATCAATGAAGGGGGAGGAGGTATGCCGTTTTGAACAGAAAAGCAAAGGCCATGAGCCTGATTGGGTCCGTGGTAAGGGTCTTGTCCAAGGATAACTACTTTAATCTTATTAAATGGGGTTGTATTAAAAGCATTAAAGATGAGGGAACCAGGCGGATAAATGGTTTTGCCCTGTGATTTTTCTGTTTTCAGGTGCAGGGCGATCTGTTGGAAATAAGGTTTTGAGAATTCGTCTTTCAGGATTTTTTTCCAGGAATCTTCAATTTTTACGTCCATTCAGCGGATTGATTTTGCGCAAGCTAAATAAAAAAAGACTGTGGCGGGAAAAGGATGGATAAAGAGGCGGTCAGGTATGAATTTTAGACGATTATATTTGAAAAACCTGTGTTTAGCTCTTCTCTGGAATGCCCTGAAATGGTATCTTTGCGCCCAGTTCTTAATTTATGGTCCGGTAGCTCAGTTGAATAGAGCAACTGCCTTC
>JAJKIP010000134.1 GCA_021154405.1 Segetibacter sp.
AGCAAATCGAAAGGATTTATACCTGTAGGCTGGTATCCTACCAATGTTAAAGTAATCGGCAAAACAATCTATGTAACGAATGGCAAGGGATTATCTTCATCCGCCAACCCCTGGGGACCTAATCCCACAGGCACTGGACAGGTAGTTCAAAGGCATGCCGGTGATAGCACTCGCCCAATGAAGGTGCAGTATATCGCAGGTCTTTTTCATGGCACATTAAGTATCATAAATGAGCCGTCTGCCGAACAGCTTGGCGTATATTCACGCTCAGTCTACTCCAATACGCCTTACACTAAAGAAAAGGAATTGAATCCTGGTGGTGAAGCCGGTAACCCAATTCCCACGAAAGTTGGAGATAAGTCGCCAATAAAATATGTATTCTATATCATTAAAGAAAACAGAACCTTTGATCAGGTGCTTGGTGATGTGCCAGGTGGTAATGGGGATACCAGTTTAGTATTATTTGGGGAACGAGTAACACCCAACCAGCATAAGCTTGTAAAAGAATTTGTATTGTTAGATAATTTTTATGTTGATGCAGAAGTGAGTGCAGACGGACACAACTGGAGTATGGGTGCTTATGCAAATGATTACCTTGAAAAAACCTGGCCTTCCAGCTATGGTGGCCGTGGAGGAACCTACGGCGGCGAGGGAGAAAGAAAAATCGCCAATAATAGTGACGGATTTATATGGGATAACTGCAAAAGAAATAATGTTAGCTATAGAACCTATGGGGAATTTGTCTCTGAAAACAGACCTACGCTGGATGCGCTGAAAGGCCATTTTGGAAATTACCCTGAGTATGACCTTTCTATTAGAGATACTTCCCGCTTTTATTATTGGAAAAAGGATTTTGATTCACTAATAGCTGCCAATGCCCTGCCTCAATTAAATACAATACGCTTTGGCAATGATCATACGGAAGGAATGAGAGCAGGCAGACCTACTCCCTTTGCACATGTTGCCGATAATGACCTTGCAGTGGGTATGTTTATTGATTATCTGAGTAAAAGTCCTGTATGGAAGGAAAGTGTGGTATTTATCCTTGAGGACGATGCCCAGAATGGTCCGGATCATGTTGATGCACACCGTAGCCCGGTATACGTTATCGGCCCTTATGTAAAAAGAAGATCTGTAGACCATACCATGTATTCCACTTCAGGCATATTGCGCACCATTGAGTTGATTCTTGGCTTGCCACCTATGACACAATACGATGCGGCCGCAACTCCCCTATGGCGATCGTTCACCATGCAGTCGGATAATACTTCTTTTGATCATCTTCCTGCCAATATAGATTTTAATGATAAAAATCCAGGAAGGACAGCTATGGCAATTCTTTCTGAGAAATATGAATGGTCAAAAGAAGATGCAGTTCCAGATCTTGTTTTCAATGATATCTTATGGCAGGGAATAAAAGGAAAACCCGCTCCTTCACCCGTAAGAGCGGCCTTTTTGAAAACAAATCATAAAGAGGATAGAGGATTAAAGGATGATGATGATTAATAAGGTTAACAGGTAATTTCTTTTACGCAAACGTTCCCGGCAATTCCCAATTGCTGTTCAGGTTATATAAGTACCTTCAGTAAGGTCAATATTATCTATTTAATTATGGAATCAATCAAAGAACAATCTTTTATCAAGGCAGGAATTATCGGGTGGGAAAAAACGGAAAAAGGAGTGGAGCGTAAAATTCTTGGACATGATGACCAGGTGATGATGGTATGTGTTCGTTTTGAAAAAGGAGCTATCGGTTCATTACATCACCATGTTCACCGCCAGATCTCTTATGTGAAATCAGGACGGTTTGAGGTAACAATAGACGGTAAAAAATCTGTTCTCGAAGCGGGGGATTGCTTTTTTGTGGCTCCTGACCTTGTGCATGGTGTTCTAGCCTTGGAAAAAGGTACGTTAATTGATGTTTTTACTCCTGCCAGGATGGATTTCCTTAAGTAGAACGATTACGATTGCTTTATTTCTTTAAACATGATTATGCCTGCCTCCAGTTCACTTAAGGCTATTGCTCTATTTACAGCCCTTTACTGGGATATCGCTTTAGCCCAGAATGAATCTCTTTCCCAACAAGCCGAACAGGCAATGTACAAGGCCACAAAATATATGGAGGATAGTATGAGTACCAGTGGTGGTTTCGTATGGTATTATTTACCAGATCGTTCCAGGCGTTGGGGTGAAATGGAGGCATATAAAACCATGATCTGGGTCCAGGATGGTGGAACAGTAAGCGTTGGCAACATGCTTCTCGATGCTTATGATGTAACTGATAATGAATATTATTATCAGGCTGCGGAGAAAGCGGCAGCAGCTATGATCTGGGGCCAAAGCAGTGAAGGAGGATGGAACTATATGATTGATTTTGCCGGGGACCGTTCACTCAGGAAATGGTATGCCACGATAGGAAAAAACGGATGGCGGCTGGAGGAGTTTCAGCATTATTATGGAAATAGCACATACGATGATGATGTTACTTCAGATGCGGCACGTTTCCTACTCAGGATTTATCTGAAAAAACTGGACGCCAAATACAAACCTCCTTTGGATAAGGCCATCAATTTTATTCTTAAAAGCCAGTATCCGAATGGAGGATGGCCGCAGCGTTTCCCGCTTCAGCATGATTTTAATAAGGCAGGGCACCCCGACTATTCTTCCTTTTATACTTTCAATGATGATGTAATATGGGAAAATGTACTTTTTCTCATTCATTGCTATGAAACTTTAGGTGAACAAAGATTTCTCGAGCCCATTCTTAAGGGCATGAATTTTTATCTGTTGGTGCAAGGTAAAAATGGTGAATGGGGACAGCAATACAATATGAAAATGCAGGTGTCAGGTGCGCGCACTTATGAACCAGCTGCCTATGTACCGAGCTATACTTTAAATAATTGCTTATTATGCCTGAGATTTTACCAATATACTGGCGACCGTAAATTTCTTAAACATATTCCTGACGCTATCAATTGGCTGGAAAAAGTTAAACTCCCCTCCAGCATGACGTTGGATGGAAGATATACGCATCCTCTTTTTGTAAACCCAAGGACAGATAAACCCATGTATGTCCATCGCAAAGGGTCCAATGCCATCTATGGATATTATTATACAGACACAACAGACACCAAATTGCTTTCGCATATGATGGGAAAACGATCCATCAACCTGCAATACCTGAAAGATGAATATGCAAAAATAAGCGCACTGTCGCCGGAGGAAGCAGTAAAGGATTCACCATTGATCCCAGGTAAATTTGACGGCTCTGGGACTCCACAATCAAATTATTACCTCAGCAGGCTCAATGATACTGATATTCCCATTCCTGATGCAACCGAAACAAGGATAAAATCACTGATTGATGGATTAGATAAGGAAAACCGGTGGATGGTAAAACATGTAATGATCAGCAACCCCTATATTGGAGATGGACAGAATAAAGAACTAACAGAAGAATACGCCACTACCAATGTAGGTGACAAGACAGACACCTCTCCTTACAGGGACCTCTCGGAACAGGATTATATTTCAACACCAGTCTATGTCCGGAATATGCAGGTTTTGATAAATTATCTGAAGTCAATTAAGAAAACCGGAGTGAAATGAAAAAAATTCTCATTTTTTCCATTCCCTTGCTGTTGCTAATGGCCTGGAAAATATTGGACGATAGTGGAAAGATCACCTGGGATCTGAATAATACAGCCAAAATTGGTGGATATAGCCCCATCATATTAGGTAATCCTGCTTTGAAAATTGAAGGAAACGATACTGCTATTTATTTTAATGGTATCAATGATGGGCTTGTTATCCCTGCCATTCCTATTGAACACTGGTCAAAATTCACTATTGAGGTGTTATTTAAACCAGAAAGTGACGGCCCTGGTGCACCGCGATTCATTCATTTTGAAGATACACTGAAGAACCGCGGAACATTTGAACTCCGGTTAACCAAAGATGCCCAATGGTATTTTGACGGCTTTCTGAAAAATGGAAAAACAAATAAAGGAGTTACTCTTATTGACTCAACCAAACTGCATCCAGCCAACCAATGGTACTGGGCTGCTTTGGTTTATGACGGCAAGAAAATGTATAGTTATATCAATGGAAAAATCGAACTGAATGCTGAAATGGAATTCCCGCCAATGACGAAAGGGGATCTTTCATTAGGTGTTCGGTTGAATAAAGTGAACTGGTTCAAAGGCCAGGTCCGGAAGATCCTATTCCACCCTGAAGCTCTTCCTGAGAAAAGCCTGCAACGAATTAATTGATCCGTTCTATTATTTCAGGTAATTTTAAAGTCCTTAATTAAAGTTGCAATAATGCACTAATTTATTCCTCGGTATTTTTGACTTAGAAAAATTGCACATTGAACAATACAATTTTATTTGAGGAAACGCAAGGCGCCACCAGGAAATCAGTCATTGATTTCCTCAAAATTTTAACCGGCATCCTGCTGGCCGTATTCGTTTTTAACCTTTTGTATCAAAAAGGGAAGTTTACGGATATTAGCGGTGTACTTTGCACCGGGTTCATCCTTTCAGTGCTGGGAATAATTGTTACCCGTACTAAAATGGTTACACAAATACGGAATGATGGGATTTATGTTCGCTTTCCTCCATTTCAGGTTGGTTTCCAAAAGTTTTTATGGAAAGATATTAGACAGGTATATTTAAGAAGATACAATGCCGTTTCAGAATACATGGGAAGGGGAATCAAAACAGGCAAAATGGGCAAAGGGTATACCGTATCCGGCGATATGGGTATTCAAATTGTATTACGTAATAATTATAAAGTACTGATCGGAACGCAGCAATCAGAAAAAGTTGATGCCATTTTGAAGTCATTGAGACAAAATGGTTGAAATTGGTTTTGGCCTGCTATGGTTTATCCCGGCCGACAAACCTGTTTTTTCCCAATAAGAATCCAATTGCTTTTTCAATATTAGCCAGAACACTTTCTTCTGTCTTTAAATTTGAAATGTAGCGGATTATCTCTTTTTGTCTGGAAGGTGGAAGATCATCAAAAGTCTCTTTGGCATCCTTATGCTTATTTAAGGCTTTAAAGAATTTGGGGTGTGGAGTTATAGTCCTTTCCCTGGTATCAAACTGAATTGTGACTTCAATTCTTTCGCCTATTCTCTTTGGAGATTTTGGTAGCATCGTTGTGTTGATGTAAAGACGCCATTCACCACTATATTTTACCAATGTTTGGGTATACTTTTTACCATTTATTGTACCGACAACGGGAATAGGTCCTTTGCTCTTTTTTGCTTTTAAGAAAATGGTGCTCAATATTTGTTGAGGTACAAATACAAAAGGATTAATCCCTATAATTTCTAATGTGGCCTTGAATTTGATGAATAAAATATTTACTCAGGCTTTCCAGTTAAATTAGCCTGTTGCTGAGCGATTAGAAAAATTCGAAGAGCAAGATATTAAAATTGTTGGCTTTCCAATGGCAAATTTCAATGCTTGGTGGCTATCGCCAATGGAATGAAGAATATCTTAATTTGTGAGCTCAGAATTCTTATTAATTTTTATCCAACATACCATTATTTCACGAGAGATTCCAGTTAAAAAAGTTATACTTTAGTAAACAATTTAATTGTTAACCTAAAATTTTTTCTTATGATAGTAGTGCATGATATTTTTAATTGCAAGCCAGGAAATGCTTCCAAGGTGGCAAAACTTTTTAAAGAATGGGCCGATGTTGTGCCTCAAAAGAACATTACCGTTATGACTGATATGACAGGCCAGTATCATAGGGTGATTATCGCTGCCAGTTTCGAAAACCTGGCAGCTTACGAGGAAGGAATGAAGACTATGGGTCAAAGTGAGGAAGAAAAGAAGGTAATGGAAAAATTCAAAGATATGAATGAAATGTATTTTAAAGGCAGCCGTGAGATTTTCAAGCTTTGGTAAAAGATTTTACAGAAGATAAGGCAAAAGGGTTATGCTTTAATAGTATAACCCTTTTACTTTATTTTAAGTTACCCTACATATTGCCGCCAGTTATGTTGTTCTTTGAATCCAAGCACTTCACGGATTTTACGATTTGAAAACAGAGCCTCATGCTCATCCAATGGACGGACAATGGGTACTCCAGGGAAAAACTGTTCAGCTAAATCCTTGCTGGGAATTATTGCACCATTGTGATCATTTCCGGCATTGAACACCTGGTAACCAAGTCCATCTTTTTTTAAACATAAATCCACAATTTGTCCCAGGTCCCTGGCATCAATATAACAAAATGCATTCCTTCGCCGCACTTCAGGGTTCTTAAAATAATGCGGAAATAATTTGGTGTATTCATGTGGTTCAATCACATTTCCGATACGGAGGGCGTAAATATCAAAGCCTGACCGTCGCTGAAAGCTTCGCGCCGTTTTCTCATTTACCACTTTCGATAACCCATAGCTATCCATGGGATCCACATCATAATCTTCCTCCAGGGGGAGTGCATGGGGGTTAGTTTGACCATCGGAAAAGCAAATACCGTAGGTGGTTTCTGAAGAAGCTATAATGATCTTCTTAATCCCAAGCTTTACTGCCGCTTCAATCACGTTATAGGTACCAACAGTATTAACTCGAAAGGTTTCATTGTCGGGCCTGAGGAGTATCCTCGGAACGGCAGCAAAATGTACTACCGCATCAAAAGCTGGTACTCCATTACCTTTTTCCAATTCTTCGAACCCGCAATAGGAAGTCATGGCATTAAACATTTGCCCGGAATCCGTAATATCAGCCAGTATGTTAACTACTCCTGCATATTGTAAAGGCACAAGGTCTGCGTTCAGTACTGTATGTCCCTGATCGAGAAGGTAAGGAATAACATGCTTACCAGCTTTTCCTGATCCTCCTGTAAAAAATATTCTCATACATTGTTTGTTTGACTTTATTTTTAATCATGAAAGCTTTATCAAGCATTATAATAAGAAATTTTAGTTAATGAATAAATAACCATAAAATTTACTTTAGCTATTTTCATCGTTGTCACTCATCTGAGTTTTCCGGTTTATCCTGATAAAAACCGCTATAAACACAATGAATGCCATGATAATCGAAATTATTAGAGTTATATTAGTCGATTTTTCGAGTCGTTGAAGATATTCTTTTTCTCCCCCGTCAGACCAGCCAAATAATCCGAGACCGAAAAATATCATAATCAGTATAACAAATGTGGCAATTCCTGCAATAGTGGCAAGAATAAACGAAAATATTCCCCGGAGGAAAGTTCCTTGTATTCGCTTGTTTTTCTGCATAATGTTTTGAGTTATTTAGATGGAGTTTCCTTGATCACAAACGTTTCCCATCCATCATAATCACCATCAAATTCCCTTGCCTTTCTCCTTAGTTGTAATGTAATGACTGAAATGGTCCCGATATTTATTTTATCCGTTCTTGAAAGCTGAAGAGAAAAATGCATGGTTGGATCCTTCGCGTAATTTTTGGCCTCTACCTTAAATTTTTGCTGAAGAGCATATTTAATAAATAGACTACGGCCAATTTCGGTCTTAAAATACAGCCAATGATCTACTTTCCTTGGCTTGGAAGCATTATCTCCGGCCTTTTCTAACTCCGATAATACTTTCTGATTGGAAATATATTCCATAATTTCCTCGCTGGGATAAAGGAATTTCAGGTAAGCTTCCCTCCCGGTATCCTGTTTTATTTCTATTTTATATTCCTGGTCTGGAAAAAAATCAGTGAAACCTTTCATTAATCTTTGCCGGATAACAGTTGTGTCGGCGATGTAATAATAATCAGTTCTCCAACATTGATAAGAAAAAATACCTGCAGCTTTTGAAGATATATTGCCATCGATTATTGCCTTAAGTTTATCAGACACCTTATGCAAATGTTCCCATTCATCCTGCTCCGGTAGTCGGTCAGAAGAACAGCGTTTGATCTTAACGCCCATCTTTAATAAGAACGGAAATTGATTCATGCCATTCTCGCTTTTTAAGGACATATTGACGAGGGTTGATCCTACTCCTTTTTCATAGTTAGCCAAATATGCCTCCCAGTGTTCCTGATCATCCTGGCCAATGAGCTGGATTGAAGAGAAGATTAATACGAATAAGAAAATATATTTCATTTGCCATGGTGTATTTACTAAACAAGATAGACAGAAACCAGAACAGCAGCATGCTTTCGGTTGCAAAAAATAAAAAAGGCCGACATTGCTGCCGACCTTTAAAGCTGCTTACTCTAATTTACAGGTATCAAACCAAATAATTATAGATTTCTTTGCCTTTAGTAATTTACCTGCTGAACTAACAGCAAGGCATACCAAATTTCAAATTCCTATTTGAATAACAGAACTTATTTTTTTTATTTATACTTTATCCTGTTTGCCCATCAATTTTATTCCTAGATTCTATTTGAACAGCTGCGGAGCCATTTGATACAGGCTACGGCGCCATGATTGAAACTCGTGTGCTGTACCCGGAGAAACATAAGTAGTAACATTATAGCCAGCTGCTTTTAGATCAGCTTCAACTTTTGGAAGAGCATTAGCTCCGTTTGCTTCCTTGCTACCGTAGCTAATGAACATAAACTTCGGCTTCATTTTACCTTCCAGGTCTGCAGGAGTATAGTTACCCCCGCTTAATAATCCCCAGTATCCAAAAACTTCTGGTTTAGCTAATGTTATTCCTTTTGTTTCCGCACCACCCATAGAAAGACCTGCCATTGCCCGGCCATCTCTTTTAGCAATTGTACGGAAATGCGCATCAACATAGGGTATTAACTCATCAAGCAAAACAGCCTGGAAGCCATTGGTAGCAGCAATATTGCCGCCAAAGCCACCAGGACCCCCCGAAGGGCCTCCTGCACGACGTGTTGTATCAGGCGGAGCATTATTAGTAGCAGGACGAGGGCGATTACCTCCCGGTCTGCTACCAGTATTGGTCATACCATAGGTCATTACAACAATAAATGGTTTTATTCTACCTTCTGCAATCATATTATCCATAATAAGATTTGCTTTGCCTTGAATACCCCACGTAGTTTCATTTTCACCCCAACCGTGTTGCAGGTATAATACCGGGTATTTTGTTTTGCCATCCTCGTAACCCGGAGGAGTGTAAACAAATGCGGCACGTGATGTGTTAGTGCTTTTTGAAGGAAATAATATCTGTTGCATATTTCCGTGCGGTACATCTTTCAATGCATAAAAATCCTGGTCTTTTGCAGGTATTTCAATACCGCTCTCCCAACGTTGTGATCCATAGAAAAATCCTGTTCCGGGATCATTAAAGGTTGCGCCATCAACGTTAACGTGATAATAATGGAAACCTTCATCCATTGGCCCGGCGGTGGTGCCAATAAAATAACCACTATCCGCTTTGGTTAATTTTGTTCCTCCCTGGCCCCCAAGACCAAGACTTACCCGAACACTATCAGCATTTGGCGCATATATTCTAAACCTCGCATATCCCTGGGAATTTACCTGTGGATATTGCTGGAATGGTTGGTTAAAGGAAGACGGTTTAAAATCTTCCAATGGAGCGGTCTGGGCCTGCGTGTAGCCAATTCCACTCAATAACATAATAGCTAAAGCAATAGCAGAACGTTTTAGATGCATCTTATTTTATTTTAAAATTCAAAAACCATTTTAACTTATCTGGAAACTACTACTAAATGATCCCTTCAGATTTTAACATTATTGGGGTAATCGTTCTCATCGTGAAAAGCGTTTGGGTTTCGTTTCCCGAATGTATTAAATGTATTTTATACACTAAATACAATTTGAACGAACTCAAATTACTTTGAAAAAATGTGCATTTAAAAAGATTTACGGGCAGGTAGATAGTTATACATAGGGAATTTTATATCCCCTGCGGATAACTTGGTATATAAGGGGTTTTTACTTTAGCTTTCGATATGCAAAATGCCAGGAAAACAAGATTTTTCGAATCATATTTATAATTTTTCCAATCGTTCTTTATCTGGTATTGTTAATTGATATCCTCTCTGGTTTAGAATTTCAATAGAAGATTCGAGGAAGCCATATCTGATTTCACGAACTATCTAAAAAACAAAAGCCAGTCTTACGACCAGCCTTTAAAGCGATTTTATCAGCTCCCCCTGTTGGACTTGAACCAACGACCCTCTGATTAACAGTCAGATGCTCTAACCAACTGAGCTAAGGAGGAATATTTCCCTTTTGGGGCAGCAAAAATAAGGAATTTCACCTTTCCAATTGCCCTGAATTTCCTTTTTTCTGGAAATACTAACCCCTTTTGTGCCA
>JAJKIP010000135.1 GCA_021154405.1 Segetibacter sp.
CCGCCTAATACTGTATTTTGAACCCCATGTCCATACGTGTTCTTCTTTATGATGATAATGAGGCTCTCCGTGCAAGCATGCAGGAATTAATCGCTGAACAGCAGGAATTTGAATTACTGGCTGCAATGCCCAATGCAGAAACTGTTG
Organism: Segetibacter sp.; assembly: GCA_021154405.1. GTDB lineage: Bacteria > Bacteroidota > Bacteroidia > Chitinophagales > Chitinophagaceae > JAJKIP01. Next base: position 148 of record JAJKIP010000135.1, read on the forward strand.
TTACAGACATCAGGGAGTTCAAACCTGATGTAGTGTTAATGGATATTGATATGCCCATCGTGAATGGGGTGGAAGCTGTAAAGAATATTCGCAGAATAAATGAACAGTTACCAGTGATCATGTTGACCATCTTTGATGACAATGAAAATATTTTCAATGCCATATGTGCAGGCGCTACCGGCTACATCCTGAAGCGCTATGCAACGGAAGAAATTTGCGATGCCATCCGTAATGTAATGACAGGCGGGGCTCCCATGACAGGTTCAGTTGCCAGGAAAGTTTTGCAGATGGTACCCAAGGCAAAGACTGCTGAGCAGGAGAAAAGTAATTTATCAGATCGTGAAACCCAGATACTCCAGTTCCTGGTAAACGGATATAGTTATAAAATGATCGCAGCTGAATTAAAGGTCAGCCTGGATACAGTTCGTTTCCACATCAAGAAGATCTACGACAAGCTCCACGTACATTCCGCAACCGAAGCGGTTTCCAAAGCAATAAAGAATAAGCTGATCAGCCTTTTTTATTAACGTCGATCCCGATTCCTGTCGGGACTACATATTCATGTAGTTGCCTCTCCCTTTTCTCCCTGTTAGGTTTGTCTTCAAATTGCAGGGCATGGGGAAAATTTGTTTACTGATAGTAGTGATGCTTGGCGTTTTAACCTGTGCCATTAGTCAGACTGCGAATATCAGTAAGCCATCCACCCAGTCATTAACAAAAGGAAAAGGAACGCTTTCCTTTAAAATGAACGGACAATTATACAAAACGGATTCAACGGAGACCAAGTGCTGGACCAGTAGTAATGTATCTCTTGCCATGTTATGGGCAAAGGGAACCAATATCAGTATATCCTGGCAGATACAGCATTTCAATGATATGGGAGCATACCGGGTTGACAATGACAGTAACGGCAAGCTCAATTTCACATTGCGGGGAAAAACTTATTGGGTACGGGATGTGGATGGCACCAATTACCTGAATATTCGAATTACCGGCGTGAAAGAAAAATACAACGTGAAATTACTGTCCGGCACATTTGAAGGCGTGCTGGCAGATAAGGATGGGAATAAAGTGCGGATAACTGAAGGTGTATTTGTTACCAGTGATATCTAGAAGGTACTACATCAATATGTAGCATCAGCAGTTTGGAAGAATGATACTTTTAATCCCGTTAAACTAATCATCAAAATATACCAGTTAATTATTAACCCAAACTACACCCCAATGAAAAAATTATTCCCTCTCCTTTTGTTAAGTTCATTCCTGGCCTGTAATAACACTGCTGATAATAAAACTGCAGCTAAGGACAGCGGGAGTTCAATTACAGCTATGGCTGCATCTGCAAATCCTTCAGAAAGTGCAGGAGGTTGTGGAAGTCTTATCATGTTCCATAAAGGGGCAATAATGACAGGGAAGGATTTTGATTCTACCGGAAAGGAACGTTCAAGTTCAGTTACAACAGTTGTGAATGTAAGAAGTGAGGGCAATGAAACTGTTTCAGATCTTCAGATGGAAACGCACAGTATATATGGTGGAAAAGAGCATAACAATATGCTTAAGTATTCCTACACGTGTGATGGCACAAGGATCAAGATGGATCTTTCTGCTTTCCTGTCCAATTTCCAGGCCCTTAAAACAGCATCAGTGGAGGGTAAGGCTTTGGAGTTTCCGCTTTCTTTAAGCGTTGGTCAGGATCTGCCGGAGGCTTCTGTTTCAGCCGTAATGGACATGGGGAAAATGAAAATGAAAACCACCACAACTTATGCCAAAAGAAAGGTGGAGAAAAAGGAAACAGTCAGCACGCCTGCCGGTACCTGGAGCTGCTTCAAAATTGTATCAACGATTGAAACAACAATGGAAGGAGGCAATGATGAAATGAGTAAGAAGATGGCCGAGATGATGAAACAACGGTCGCCTACTATAAGTACAGCCATGTGGTTTGCACCTGGATTTGGTGTGGTACGTTCTGAATTCTACAGGAACAATAAACTCGACAGCCGCTCTGAAATAGTATCAATTAAAAAATAATGCAGCCCATTCCGTACCGATAGCTATCGGGAGCGGTGGACAATAAAATTAGAGAGTATGAAGCAGATTATGCTTTTAACCGGGTTCCTCATGTTTTGCCTGTTCAGTATGGCGCAGGGAAAATATGCAGGTGCTCAGTCAAAACTGATCGGAACAAAGTATGCTGACAGCAGAAATATTCCTGGATTAAAAGGCTGGGAATTCAGGCAGGGTAGTCTGGTAACAGGGATAGATGAACAGGAGGCCATAACAGTAGATGTCTGGAAGAAAGGAAAGGTCTGGATTACTTTCTTCAGCATTAAGGAAGATACTGCAGATAAGGAATTCACCATAATAGACGTGATTGAAATAAAGACATTGTTACCCGGCTATATAATTGGGACAGGTCTGTGCAGGATGAATGGAGAATCAGATCCCACCATTGTGGCAACTGTTAAATGGGTACCTGAAAAGGAAATCTTAAAACCTGTTAAGCAGGCCTGGAAACTTGACAGAGACAAACTGAGGATATTGGCAATACCTGTAAAGAATGTGGATTGTATTAGCGAAGGCGGCGATTAAAGTAGCAAATATCACAACCTTAAATTATTTAACTATGCGCTCCTCTCTTCTTTTGATAATAGCAATATTGACAGGCATGCTATTTTCCAGTGCCCAAAACATCAGTGGCTTGCAAAACAAATCACTGAGCAGGGTGGATGATATTGGATCCCTGCTTGAATCAGGGCTAGGCTCCCTGTTTGGTGGCAAACTCACCGGCCGGATAGACAGTGTTGTAATTAATCAGGATGCGGAGAAAAGACTAAAAGGCAAGATATTTTATACAGGATATGATAAAGGTTTTTTCACGCTTTCCTGCATGAGCAGCGCCAAACAAAAACAGAATGAATTTAAGACCTTTCGATTTTCACAGGCAGCAAAAGCTTCACCTGTTGAATTCACCATTGATATGGAAGCCAGTGTTGCACCTAACACCAGCCTGGAATCTCCCTATTTACGTGTAGATGTTGCCAAAAGAGACGGTGGTACTGGTAATGTTACCGTGCTGATGCTGAACAAGAAATGGCAAAGCACCCAGGAAACCCGCAATATGGTTATTGATGTGCCGCTTGTTGCGGTTGGAAAGGCAGCCAGTCTGAGCAATGAAAGAAAGGATGTCACACCTTCCAAAACCATACAATTTGACCCGAAGATATTGTATATAAAACCTGTAACTGCACAGCCTGTTCGTAGAATACAAACTGTACCAACAGGTGGTGGCAGATCCTTCCTTCAGGATATTCCCTATAGTGATCTTTTCGCTGATATTTCCGGAACCTGGATCAGTACTGATAATACCAGTGGTATTACCAAACTGATTGTAACAGGTGGCAATCTGATTCAGGGATTTGGCCGTTGTTCTCCCCAGGATTGTGATTGGGGCAAGGTGGCACTGACAACATTGAACGCAGGTAATTTCAGGGCACAATTCACCTGGAGCTTTAAAAAGAGCCTGCTTGCTATCTCAGTAGGCGCCAATGATGTGCTTACTGTAAACGGCGCTGATTCCTATAATGATGGCAGAGCTGCCCGTAGCTATACCTATACATTTAAGAAAAACATTGTGGCCATGACGGCTTCTACCAGAGTGTATACGTTGAACCAGTTTGCAATATTAACACCAACAACACCGCCAGCCGGACCTGTCGATAAAACGCCAAAAGGGCCGGATAAAAACGTACAGATATACTTACTGGATGGATTAAGTGCTGATGTGGATTTCAGAAGGCCTCAGGATATCTCCAATATTAATATCAATGTATTTGCTGATAAGAACCTTAATTCTGGTATCTATTATATTCTTCCGGCCGATTATCATTTGAAATGGGAGCCGAAATCTGAACCCGAAAAAGGTTATGATTTTCGCATATTGTACGGTGCTCAGCAGGCTGGAGGCGCAGGGGAGCAAACAAACCCGGAAGCTCCTGTGAGAATGTCTGCGAGTCTTACAGCAGGTATCAGCACCCGCGAAAGAAATTTTGTTAAGGAATTGCTGAAGGCTATCCGTCCTGATTTTACGGATCTCCGTTACCTGCCATTGCGAGAGAGCCCTCAATTTACTTTTCAAACGACCCTTGGATCTCAATACAATATTCCCGAAAGTAAAATATCTGTTGAAAGGGTAACTGATCTCAGTGGTGATATAAAAGTTGCCTGGCAAACAGATGCGGATACAAAGGAGTTTATACAGACTTCTCTCACCTCGCGAGAAGGAATCAGTGCTTCCGTAATTCTCAAACCCGATGATGAAGAAATATTGGATCAGCAGGTACCAGCATCCATTAACCTGGCTGATATACGAACGCTTGGCAAGATGAACCTGGAACCGGGAACATGGCGCACACAGCAATGGCGCAACCAGACACCATACCCGTTGAAGTTAAAATATATCCATGTGATGAAGAAAGAGATAGGTGGAACGAGGCCCATCATTTACTCCTGGTCACTCAATGATGTGGTAGTTCCTTCACAGGCACAGGCAAAATTTGATAATACCCGTATACCAGCATGGCTGGACGCAGATGCTTCAGTTGTAATGTGGGTGGAATATACTGTTGATGATTGCCTCACCTGCGATCAGAAAGTACTCGATGCGGTAACCGGTGGCGTATCTGGTGCAAGGGCTCAGCAGGTAAAATTTGTAATACCACCTGCTGTATTCGATTCACTGCACGCTTCCTATTTCATGATCACCGTTCGCAGCAAACAGGCAGATCCCAAAGGAATAGAGATGAAAGAATTTGATGCCGTGAAAGTAACTCCTGATATGGCCAGAGACTTTACGGTTGGTCCCTTATATATTCCTTCCAATGGATCATTGGAATTTGAATACAAGGTGACAGTGGCCACTGCAGGTGGTGATTTCTATCCATCCAATGTATGGCAGCCTGCCACCGAAAAGGAAGTGTTATTGGGTAAAACGAAACTGAAAGAAATGTTCAGAGGAATAATCCCAGGCATCGAATGAGTAGAATAATTATTCATATCGTTCTCGTTTACTTCTCTGTTACTCTTGCAGGAAAGGAATTGCAGGCCCAGCCTGTGAGTTCTTCTTCCCTGGTAGTGGAAGGGGAGAAATTATACAGGGACAGGAAGAATAATAATATCCTGTACTACCTGCCTCCATCTTATGACCTGTTGTATGCTGCTGATGGCAGACCACCGTTTACTCTGATCAAGATGCGATACACAGGTACCGCTGCAACAGGTGATAAAGGAGTAAGCAAATACCATAACCTGGTGCAGTTCCGGGTGGGTATTGCCCCTGATCATGTGCGCCAGATGAATGATCTCAAAGCGGTTTTAAAAATTAGGTATCCCCGCGCAGAATTGCGTATGATGCCAGTTCGAAAATTTTCATCACTGCTGGTGTTCGCAGGAACGGATGGAGTAGATACGGCCCATCTGATACAAACAGGTTATGCCGAACCAACAGATGAAAATTCGGAAGTGAATAATAGTTACTGGAATGAACGGGTAGTCAGCTTCCGCATAAATAACTACGATGCACAACTGGTAGAAACGGCATTACGAAACAGGCAGGCTGCGATGAGTTTATCGTATGCCTTTTATACAAATATGAATGGCGGCAAAAATGATGATACCAGTATTTACCGTGATGGCAGGCTGGATAATAATGCAAAAGCTTTCTTCCGTCAACAGGAAGACAATAATAAAGATACAGGCTCATTGCTGGCAATGGTCAAGGCTGATGTAATACCTATTATGGTAGATGTTCAAAGGTGGCCAGATGCCATTCAGCAGACAGATATCAATGAACGTATTCCTGCCAAATATCCTTTGCTGGATGTATACTGTTATGATTTCAATAATGAATTACGGCCGGACCTGTACACCAAGAAAGTGGAGATCAAAGCGATTTCTGTGAATGGCTCTGAGATCAGCACTGCATTTTCCTTCAGGCAGAACAAGCCCGACCAGTATGCCAAAAGCATCCGCTTTGGATATGCGATAAGACTGGATAAACCCTATTCATTCAGGGTTACTGAAATAACAAACGATGGCGAGATGCAGGTTAGTGAATGGACTGTCAGAAAAGAATGGAGTGAGTTACTGGATATCACTTCACCACCGGATAAGATTGTTCAAAAGCAAAAAACAGAAGAAAACCAATAATAAAACATTAAAAAGACAAATATGGCACGCTTACTCAGATCTATGCTGTTGATACTACTGGTCTTTTCCTGCGGCGGAATAAATGCCCAGGTGAAGTATGATGAAGGAGCAGTGTACATAGCGGGCGTTACCTTATTGCAGGACAGGGCCAATCCCAAAGATTATTATTACCTGCCACAGTTTCCAAGGCTTGCTACCAAAGAAGATGGTTCGCTGGAGTTCCTTTGTATCAAGTATACTGGTGATAAGGCAGAGAATAGCGGTGGCCTGTTCCATGCACTGGTTGAATTTCGTATCCCTGATTCTTTAATGACAAAGCTTACCAAAGAATTGCAACGAAAGATACCTGGAGGGCGTATTGCAGGTCCTGTACCGCTGATGCAACCAAAGAAGGATGATCCGGATAATGTTACTCCAAGCTTTGAGATCGTTTCTGCCGTGTTGAGCAACAAGGATGGAAAGGATGCAATGACAAGATCTGTGATCACCTCAGGATATGCTCCTTTAACTCCCGGATCAAAAGCAGCAGTAGCTTCCTTACTTACTCCGCAGGGTGCTACCTTATTATGGAATTCATTTACAGGGCCTACATCTGATGTTTCTGTATCCATTCACGGATATTATGAGGCAGCGGTAAAGGCTTACAATGCAGTAGTAACTGCTGAAATGAATGTGGTGTATTCTCATTTTAGCCAGATGAAAGCTAATCAGGAGGGTTATAACAAAACGCAGATCAGGCAGGTAATTGATGATCTTTCAAAACAGGGCGGGATAAAAATTGATGTGTTTGACCGTTCTGCAGGCCTTGGCGTAAAGACAAGTGATATGGACGGGATATTAAACGTGGTCACCAACAAGCTTACTGAGATCATGTTTGATACAAAGACCGGATGGTCCAAAGAACCAGAAAGAGTGGACCCTAACCTGGGATTTGATCCAAGAGGAAGACAGGGAGATAAATCAGAAGCCGGCCAGGTCATCAGTGATATTGGTGATGCAATGTCTGATGTGATGGGTTCATTACCCATTCTGGGATGGTTCTCTCCCAAAAAACAAAAGAATACTAATCCTGAATATATAACCGATAACCAGTACGTATTAAAGGATGTTAAGGATATCCGTACCAATAAATTCTATCTCAATCTTTCAAAATCCACCACCATCAAGGTGCCGTTTCATACTGCTGGCAATATCGGCGGATTATATTCCTCACTGGGAGAAGATGAGCGCTATTTCCGGATCGTGAATATGGATGATCCTGCTTTTCAGCGCCGAGGAATCAGCTTCCAGGTAGATGGGGAATTCATAGATGCTTTCGACGATATCGTGAATTTCGTAACTGTCAATTTCCGTAAGAAATATGGTGAGGGCCAGGATGATGTTACTTCCCAGCTCATTATTAATGGCAGTGATCTGAAAAAAGGTATCAATCTCAAAGAGATCGCCTATCCACGACTCGGTGCGCAGAGTGCCGACTGGCTTAATTATGAATACCAGTTGCTCTGGAGCTTTAAGGGCAAAACAAAAGTAGTACGCTATCCTGCTGATGAAAATCAGTGGATAAGGAGTAGTGACCCGGCTGTATCATTAATTCCACCATTGATTAAAGAATACATTGAACTTGACGCAGACAGGCAACAGTTTGCGACAGATAGTGTGGCATCGGTAAATGTCAGTTTTGCAAGTGTACAGGGAGGCGATAAGAAAGTAATACGCAGTGTGATACTCAGGTCGGGCGATCAGGGTTCTACTACAAAGACCGCAGTATATCATGATCCAGGTGCGCCAGTGGTTTATCAAACCACGTGGTATAGCAAGGAAAAAGGACAGGCAAAACCAGATCTGGCGGTGCTAAGTTCTAATTACCTGTTTCTGGCCTCACCACCATCTGCCCAATTTAAACGCTAATGAATCTGGCTAACCGATCATGAATAAAAAACTCATCATATTATTCTGCCTTCTTTCAATTGGGTGTTGGCTAAGTGCCCAACAGATATTGATAGACAGGGGAGTCAGGGTAGAAGGCCTGTGGTGTTTTCCACTAGTGACTGATTCTACACAGTATCTCTATCTGCCTGACCGTGCTGCGCTGGGGGTTGATGATAAAAAACAGCCGCAGTTCTCCTTTATCCGGTATGTGAATGGAACCGATAATGCATCGGCTTCTCCTGACAAAACTATTTCACAGGCTGGTGGCGGTGCTGTGCTTCATTTCCTGGTAGAATACGATACTGATGAAGCGAAAGTGCGCAGGGCTAATGAGCGATTGAAAGAAATACTGAACAATGATGAAGTCAAGCTTCGTGGCCCGATAATCTTTAAGGAGGGACGTTATGCATTGGTTTCCTCCATCATTAACCCGGAAACAGGAAATGCTCAAAAAATAGTAATGTCTGTAGGAGCTGCCCCGGTATTACAGGGCAGCAAGATCGCGCTATCCTTTGAACTGGATCCCCAACGTTCCAGACTATTACTGGAAAGTTTTAAAACCACTACGCCTGATGTTTCCATCGTTTTCGATCTCAGTTTTTCGGGAATTATGGACGCGTACAATGCAAAGATGACAGTGGATTGGGCGGAGGTACAGAAGAATGAAAAAATCGGCGGAGGCCTGAGTGTCTATTTCGTTAGCGCTGAAGTGGAAAAGATCTACGAAGAGTTACGAAGGACCAGTGCCATCAAACTGGAAACAACAGGTGAAGATGCCAAAATGCAGGCAATAGTAGATGCTGCCTACACGAAAGTGACGGATATGATGTTTCGTCGTGTTGAACCCGGGCAATTACCACCCGGGGAGCAGAATGGACTGGGTAGTTTGCTGAATGGCCTGTTTGCCAATAATGGCAATACTTCCAATTTTAGTGGCGGCAGTGGATTCCCAATAAGTGCGCATTTCGGGTATAAGAAGAAGGATATTAAAACAAGCGGCTTTAGTATACTCAATTTCAATAGTCGCAGTAGTACAGACCGTCACCACTATATCACTTTCAATATCGGAGATTTCTTTAAGAAGTATGGAAATGATGAATCCTATTTCAAAACAGTATCCCTTTCTGATCCTGATTTTGAAAAGCGGGATGTATTTGTAGGGGTGGATGGTACCCTGTTGCCGGAGTTTGATAGACTGATCAATAATATAACTGTAACGCTGAGGAAGAATCACCAGAATGGGAGTACAACCATCCGCGAGACGAATATTGTAAAATCAACGCTGGCGGATAATCACAATATTTCGATGAGCTATGGATCGGCAGGAGATGCTGACAGGCTGGCCTGGCTGAACTACGATTACAAAGCACAATACAATTTTAAAGGCGGGAAAACCTGGCAAACAGAATGGCAACAGCAAAATGCTGCCATGATCAATCTGTTTGCACCATATGAAAGGCGTATTATAAAACTGGAAGGAGATGCTGCCTTGTTAAAAGAGAAAAATGTGCGGGCCACCACAATTAAAATTGAGTATCCCTTCTTTGGAGATAAGAAAGTATTGGAATTTACTGTAAAGCCGGAAGACGATCTGTCTACAAAGCAATTTGATATAACACTTCCTGCCGGACAATACAGTTATAAATATACCCTCCGCTGGCGTATGAAGGATAATACAGAAAAAATGTTGTCTGGCGACAACGATACCGAATTATTATTCATTGATATGATACCTGATAAATGAGGCAATTGGTATTGATATTATCCCTGGTTGCCTGCTGCAATGAAATAATGGCGAACACTAACGATGTGTACGTGATCTATTATGCCACTTCAAAAGGGAAGACAGGCCATATGGGAATTGCAATGGATACTTATAAGATCAGATTTAAAGAGGTCAATAACCAGCTGTTGCCAGATACTGTGGCAACAGGGGAGCTGGTTTATTATGACCTCTGGCCAAATGAGGATGATTTTAGTGTCAGCAAAACAGGGAAAGATATACCGGCAGTCTATTTCCGTCTTCCTTTATCATCAACGGATGAGATCACACTGAACAGCTTATATGACCAGGGAATACCACACCGGGAACATTATCCCTGTGATGGCATACTGCAGATCCGGACCAGCTGGGACCAGGACCATTGGATGACGGATTTCCTTGATAGTATGATAAACGTTAATAAAGATTTCAATGCCCGGAAATTCAATTGTGCAGATTTTGTTCGCATCCCTGTAGAAAAACTATTGGGCATATCGTTGAAATCGAAGGAGTTCATTGGTACCGGCTGGAGTACAACACCCAATAAATTATACCTGCGACTCAGAGAATTGGATAAAGTTGAAGTGATCAAGAATGCTGATAACAAAGCACAGGGATCATTCCTGGCGCAGCGGGTAATGTATGCCGTGCATCACAAAAGAAGATAAATCGAATTCATAATCATATAAACTACAATCATGAATAAGAAATGGATTATTGCAGTTGTCATGATACTGTGTTTTACAGTAACTGTTCCTGCATTTTCTCAGAACCTTGATTACAACAGCAAGGTATCCTTTGCCCTGAACGATGGTTCCCAGATGACGCTTTATGCGCAGTTGGTTGGCAGTGGTTCATCAGCCACCCCTTCTAAAAATTATTATTATCTGCCCAACCAGATGATGCTGGCAAAGGACCCATTAACCCAGGTACCTTCCTTCCTTTTCCTCAAATATGTAACAGAGGAGCGCGAAGATCAGTGAGGTGTTAGTGGTGCCCTGATGCATTTCCTTATGCAGACAGGATATACTCCGGCACAGCTGGCTGAAACCCAATCAAAGCTCAATGCCAAAGTAAATGGGGCTCTAGTAAAAGGACCGGTTGATCTGTTTGCTGCAGAAGATGCAAATTCCTTTACCATCACATCAGCCGTTGTTAATAAAGACGGGGGCATGACCAAAAGCCTTGTTACTTCAGGTAAAGCACCCCTGCAGGAGGGAGGGAAAGTGGCGGTTGCTACCAACCTTAACAAGTTCGGTGCACAGTTGATGGCCGCAACCTTTGAGAAAGCAAGCTCTGTTACTGATCTCAGTGTAAACCTGTTTTATAAATATTATCTGAAAGTAAATGGATTGAAAGCCAGACTGATTATTGATTATGAGCAGATAGCCAAACAGATCAAGGAAGATAAAGTAAACGCAGAGTACCGGAAGATTGAATCAAAGGACGCTGTCCAGGAAAGTCAGTCCTGGTCTGAATTGCATAAAGTATACGATGAGTTGGTAAAAAAGAGTGCAATAAAAATGGAAATTGATCAGGGTATACCCAATGCAGGTTCAGATAAAATAACGGAATTGCTCTTCCAGGCATTCATGGCCAAAATAGCTCAACCAGCAACCGATCAACCGCAAGCCACTCCGCCTACGCCAGCAGAAAGTCAGGCATTACCTGGAAAAAATACGGCCTATGGCTATTATTTGGATATAAAACGTATTCAGCAGAATATTCAAAAGAAAAAGGAAGTGATAGAGGTCAATTATAATTATTTACTGCCTATGGAATTGTCGATCACTCAGAACCTGAAATCATTTTACAATTCCGTCAAGGATAACAAGAGTTGTGTTGCGAGTGTGTTGCTGAATGATGGTTTTTACCGTCATATGGATATCCGATTTGTTCTGGACCTGGAGGCAAAGGAAATGTTTGACCAGGAAGTAAATTATGTAACAGTGAATGTGCGCAAGAAAAGGGATTCAGGCAATGATTTCACCGATCGTGCCACAATTGATAAGAAATATGTTACCGACAAGGGTATTACAGCTGCCATGACTTATGCATCAGGGGATGATAGAAATGCTGATATGTACCAGTATGCAGTTCAATGGAGCCTTCGCGGAGGCAATGTATTCCCGGCCACACCAGTTTGGGAGAAGGGACAAATGGAAGCAGTAACACTGAAGCCCCCGGTTATACCACGCAATATTGAATTTGAAGCTGATATTGAAAAGCTGAAAGCGGCTAATATTTCGCGGGCTACGCTGCAGATAAGGTACAGGAAATACAATGAGGAGGTGGAAGAGAATATTAATATATCCCCGGCGGCCAATCAGCCATTGGTTAGCAAAATGCTGTTCATGGACAGGGATACACGCGGCTATGTGTACAGGCTGGTATTAAACAATACAAAAGAAGGCAAGCTGGCCCTGCCCTGGAGCGTGAAGCTGAATGATAATTATGTGTATGCCGTGATACCGGATGAATTGAATGATAAGACTACAGATATTTTCAATAAGGCCATCGATGCCGCCAAAACTATTATCACTCCCGGACCGGATGGAAAGGTGAAAACAGATAAAGTACTTGACCAGTTCAAAGAGATACTGGGCGTGGTAAAGAATTGAGTTAATAAATAAATAAAATAATTACCAATGAAAAAGATCATACAGCAAATGCTATTCTTGCCGCTGGTCTTAATTATAAGTATGGTGTATGCGCAGAAAGAGTTTGTGCAGCGCATTTTACTTGATAAACCGGTAACTGCAGGACCGCTGAAGGTGTTTCCCCTGGTAGAGGACCCCAACAGTTATTTCTACCTGCCGAATAAGGTGAGATTAGGTACTGATGATAATGGTACGCCGCAGTTTTCTTTCATTCGCTTTGTTGATAATGTTCGATCTGCTGCGAATGACAGGGAAGCTACTACTGGTCAGGGAGGAGGATATGTGCATTTGCTGGTAGGCTTGATAGTAACACAGGATGAAATAAAGGCAGCAGAACAGGAGTTGAAGAATATCAACCCAAGGGCAAAGATTGTAGGAAATGTAGTATACAAAGGGGGCACGATGGCCCTCATTACAAAAAGTGTTATAACAAATGCCAATAGCGCAGGCGGTGAAGGAGCTCGCAGAGTATTGGGAATTGGACCGGCGCCGGTGCTTGAGGGAGATAAGATAGCAGTATCTTTTTTATTGGATAAAACAGATGCTACTCTTTTGTGGGAGTCATTAAAGACAGCAACTCCGGATATTTCTTTCAATCTCAACATGACCATTGCAGGTTATCAGTCGCCCGTTGAATTCAAAATTGAAATGGACTGGGACAAGATCTATAATCATGAGATCTTCAATGCAGGTGTGGCAACTCCTATATTGCAGGCCGAGATTGGGATAGCAACACAGGAATTGCGTGAATCGGGCGCAATCAGGATCACACAGATTGGTGAGGATCCTAATATGCAACGCTTGCAGGACCTGCTTACCAACAAGATGATTGATATGTGTTTTGTTCCATTTGGTCGTGAAGGATCACCCAACTGGAGCGATCTTGCACAGCCTTTGAATGGAGGGCAAAGTTTCCTGGACAGGGCTACTACTCAATTGAATGAAGAAAGACAGCGTCAGCGGGAAAACAATAATACCATTGCCAACAGGAACCTGGAAGAAAGAAGATATACGGATGAAGAGAATAGAAGAAGGAGGGAAGAGAACAGAAATAATAACGGAACTACTAATGGAGGATCAACTGGAGGTTCAACAGGTGGCTCAACTGGTGGCTTAACTGGTGGAACAGTAGCTTCTGGCACAGACTCAGGTACAGAAACAGAAGAAGGAAATGATGCTGCAGGTGCAGAAACAGCTACAGGTGTAAGAGAAGGAAGAGTTACACCCAGATCAACATCTACTCCATCCAGGTTAGGGCCTGCATTTTCCAATCCTGCCAACTTCCGCAATGGTACGCAGGGTATTCCGGATGCACAACAACAACAGCAACAGCAGGAAGGATTACAGAACATCAATATTGTTGCTTCTTATCAAAAGAAAACAATAAAACATACCGGCAAGTATACTGCAGAGGCCAGAACCTATTTCACTACTTCCCTGACAGAAGTGTTTGGAGGTAATATCGGCAGGATCAATTGCAGGGATTGTTTGCGTGAAGTAAACCTTGATGATCCGCTTTATAAACAAAGAGAGCTGGTTTGTTTCATTGATGGAGAAATATCACAGGACTTTGACAAGTTCATCAATTATGTAACTGTAAGCATGCGTAAAAAACATCCCGGCGGTGATATCACAACAGATGAAGTGAGAGTTGATCGCAAGAACTACAATAGTGAAGGCAATGCTTTCAAATTGATGTATGGCTGGAAAACTGGCGACAATGACCGTCGGTCCTGGCTGAATTATGAATACAAAACGGTGTGGAATTTCTTTGGTGGGGGTACAGTGGAAAGTGATTGGCAGCCTTCCGTTAATCCGGTTATTCCTTTAAAGGCACCAGTCAGAAGAAGATCCGTGAATATAATTGCTGACCCGGATAATATTAAAAAGAATAACATCAGGAGTGTAACGGTGCGCGTGTATTATTCAGCAGGGGGTAAGGAGCAATTTAAACAAACCAGTTTGAACCTGAGTCGCCAGGTATATTCTGCAATTGTTGATTTTATTCTTCCCGCAGACCAGGCGGAGTATGAATATGAAATTGACTGGCTTACGGGCAATAACCAGGCGGTGAAATCCGGAAGAATGAAATCTTCTTTTGACGACATATTTGTAGATACCCTGCCAGGCAAATAATGAAAGACCCCAATACCTATTCCCGAAAATGACTATTCTTCAAACAAATTGATCACGTATGAAAACGAAAATATTATCAGCTGTTATTACTATTTGCATAGCGATAACCAGTTTTTCGCAGAACTCAGACGCAGATTTTATCGCACAAAAAATACGTATTCGTTATATACCCCATCCCAATACAGCACCTTTGGAAGTGATCCGTATACCTGTAAGCCAGGTTCTTGGGAGCGGATATATATTCGGTACTACATCTGAGAACGGCATGAATGTATGCGCACGGTTCTTAAAACATTTATTGCGACCGGTGGGCAGGGGTGCAGATGATGGGCAGCCTTTGTTGCAACAAATTATTGCCAGTACATTACGGATTATGGGTGATTCAGTTGTAGTTGATATATATAAAGATGACCAGGTTTTGAATGCATATGCCAAAACACAATACCTGAGTGATCCAAATTACGGGGATGATCACATTTGGCCAGCAGCATGGAGGGATGATACTGGCCCTGCAGCAAGTGGAAGCAGTCATACTGCACATATCCAATTTGGAGAAAATTTTGCAGGAGGATATGGAATTACTGAAATGAGAAGAACCTTTGTGCATGAGATGATGCATACCCAGGATTTTTCAGATGTACGGGCACATATCTGGGGAAGGTTCAGGTATGGTGCAGATGGTGATCACTATGGATTTGAATTACTTCCTAATGCAGCAGATGCGTTTGGAGAAGGCATCGCCAATTCAATGACCTATATCTATAGCAGGATCAGCAGGAATGAAACGATCAGATGGTTTGCTAATAATGATTACTGTGTTATTGAAATGCCACCCACAGATGCTTTAATAACAAGCAATCATCTTCCGCCACGGTCGGAATGGGTATATACACAGGTAAGCAGTACCGATCCTCCAGGTGCAGGGCTGGTATCCTCGAACCCAACTTTCCGGGATTACAGGGTCTATCGACTTGCTGAGATGCCATCCCGGTTCCTAATGCAGAATGAACAGATAATTGCAATGATCGGAGCAGAGTATGCGTTAAAGGTGGGAATGAACCATTATTTCCAGGCTTTGCGTTCAGGAAATGGAAGATTGTTCCGGGTAAGCACTTCGGCGCATGCGAGATGGTTTGAAGCATTATCCAATGAGGCAATTCCGAATGGAATTACCATGAATGATATCCGGACTACATCCCGTGCTTCCATGCCGTATTTATATGCGCTGGCGCTTGCAGATTATTTTACTTATTACAGAAGCACTACACTAAACGAATTTAAGGCCATGTTTGAAAATAGTCTTTCAGAAGACTGGGCAAATGTTTATTGGACAGTTGGAAAAGATATCACAAGAAGGGCAGCTCCAATCACACTTAGCCGTGGAAGACCTCCGGTATTGAATGTGCAGCAGAATATTGATGCAATTGCTGCTGCTTTGGGAGTCAGTACTCCGTAAAAGCCGGGATAATTATTTGTTTAAGAAATGGGAGCTGAAGTCTAGCCCATATTATGGAATACCTTTTGGACATCCTCATCCTGTTCCAGCTTTTCAATGAGTTTGCTCACGTCTTCTGCCTGGGTATCATTTACAGGAACAGTGGTAGATGGTATCCATTCCAGTTCAGCGCTTATTGGAGTAATATTTTTTTCTTCAAGCGCTTTTTGCATATTGCCGAAATCAGTAAAACCAACGCGGATAACCAGTACGGGTTCGTTATTTTCACCAGTCCCTTCACCCAATTCTTCCAGTCCAAAATCAATTAATTCCAGTTCAAGGTCATCTGTATTCAATCCTTCCGGCTTTAATTTGAAAACACCCATTTTCCTGAATTGAAAAGCCACGCTACCGCTATTGCCCAGTGTGCCGCCACCTTTATTGAAAAGGGATTTAATATTCGCAACAGTGCGCACATGGTTGTCAGTAGCTGTTTCTACAAGCACAGCCACACCATGAGGACCATATCCTTCATACAGGATCTCATCATAATTGGTCATTTCCTTGCCCTGCGCCCTTTTAATGGCAGCTTCAACACGGTCCTTGGGCATGCCAACGCTCCGGGCATTCTGGAAACAGCGGCGAAGGGCGGCATTGGTATTAGGGTCAGGTCCACCGGCTTTAACTGCTATCACGATTTCTTTCCCGATGCGAGTGAACTGCTTTGCCATCCGGTCCCAACGGGCAAACATGGAGGCTTTTCTAACTTCAAATATGCGTCCCATAATTATTAATACGAGGTCAATAAAACAGATCAAAAAAAATCAGCCCATTTCCCTGCAAAGGGTAATGGGCTGCAAATTTACGGCAATAAGTTTATGTTTATTTCCTGCTTATTCTCATTCCGAAAATAACAGCATGGATTGCAGCAAATACCAGTGAAAAATAAAACAGGCCGGTATCTGCCCCCTCTGATTGTTCATGATGAAGGAAAGCAACAGCAGCCAAAACAACAGCCAACACGAGGCCTGTTGAGCCAACTACTTTATTCGCCTGCCTTGGTGTATCCGGAAGAGTACTGGAAAGAAGGCTTTTTTTGATACTGTACCAGAGGTAAATATCAAATCCTATCAGCATCCATACCAGCAAACGGATCCACGTATCAAGAGGCAGAAAAGCCATCATGAAAAAGCAGGTAGCTATTCCCAGTAATGGTACCAAGGGTACCAATGGTGTTCGGAAAGCACGAGGTGCCTCAGGCATTTTCTTGCGCAGTACCATTACACCAATACATACCAGGATAAACGCGAATAAGGTTCCAATACTCGTCATTTCCCCCACAACCCGGGCTGGAACCAATGCGGCAAATAAACTTACAAAGCACAGAAATAGGAGGTTGCTTTTTGCAGGTGTCCTGAATTTTGGATGTACATCAGAAAATACTTTGGGAATCAGGCCATCTTTGCTCATGCTGAAGAATACTCTTGATTGTCCCAATAACATCACCAGGATCACAGAAGAGTAACCAGCAAGAATGGCTACTATGATAGCGCGATTCAGCCAGGGATAATCTGCATGGACCAGGCCATCTGCACCAACCTTACCCATATGATCGATGGCTACAGCAACAGGCGCAATTCCATCTTTTCCTCTGAATGAAGTATAATTGGTTACGCCAGTCATTACATGCGCAAATAATATATAAAGGAGTGTGCAGATAAAGAGTGATCCCAGGATACCAATAGGCATGTCCCGTTTGGGATTCTTTGCCTCCTGTGCGGCAGTACTTACAGCGTCAAAGCCAATATAGGCAAAGAACACAATGGCAGCCGCTCGAATAATACCACTGAAACCAAATTCGCCAAACTTGCCTGTATTATCAGGAATATAGGGAGTATAATTGCTGTTATTAATATAGCTCCAGCCGAGAATGATAAAAATGAGAACCACGGCTACTTTCAAACCTACGATAACTGCATTCACCTTGGCACTGCCGCTGGTACCCCGCATAAGGAGCAGACTCATTAATACAACAATGAAAACGGCTGGTAAGTTAACTATTCCACCGTCCCAGGGGCCACCCATTACTTCAGCAGGCATATGAATGCCAAAGCCTTCCATAAAGCGTCCAAAATACCGGCTCCAGCTGATACTTACTGTGGCTGCACC
>JAJKIP010000136.1 GCA_021154405.1 Segetibacter sp.
CCATCGATCCTCACCTTCAGATACCCTTTCTTACGCATATCCTCAAACAGCTCACGGTAATGCCCTTTTCGTCCCCGGATCAGCGGTGCCAGCAGCGTTATTTTCCGTTCATAAAAGCGGGTGAAGATATTCTCAACAATTTCTTCCTCGCTCCATTTTACCATTCGCTTCCCCGTATTATAGGAATAAGCCTGTCCTATTCTCGCGTATAACAAACGAAGAAAATCATATACCTCCGTGACAGTGCCAACAGTAGAACGGGGATTCTTGTTGGTAGTCTTTTGTTCAATTGATATTACAGGCGATAATCCAGTTATCTTGTCAACATCAGGCCGTTCCATATCCCCAATGAACTGCCTTGCATAAGCCCCGAATGTCTCCATATACCTGCGCTGGCCTTCCGCATAAATAGTATCAAACGCAAGCGATGATTTACCGCTTCCGCTAATACCTGTTATTACTACCAGCTGATTCTTGGGAATAGAAATATCAAGATTCCGGAGGTTATGGACCCTGGCTCCAAATACCTCAATTGCACTCTCTTTAGTTTTCTCCATAGTTCAAAAACCTCAAAATAGATTTAGCGTTACACCCGGTAATCCCGATAGCTATAGAAACAAAACTGCTCAAGCCGATAGCTTTCAGGACAACAATTTTTACCCCGTATTGGGTCGACTAATTATATAAGGATTATCAGGCGGACAGCGAAGATAAAACAAGCCTGAGAGGAAAAAGTTAGAAGTTTTTTTACGATTCAGTGCCTCGGAAAACCCTGAATCTTAGGCAGAAAGCAGAATTTTTCCGGTTTTTTCCCCAAAAACACGTTTTTGGCACAATTTTCAAAGTAAGGGGATAGAAACCCAGAAATCAATTATTAAAAACAGACATTTTATGAAAAAAACCGCAATAATCGCCGGTGCAGTTTCTCTGCTTTTCGTAGCTGCTACCGTTAACGCTCAGACTGAACCTGCAAAGCAGCCCCCAGTTGAGTCACAAACCCCGGCTACGCAAACTCCGGCTACTACGCAAGCACCGGCTACAACTGAAACTCCGGCTACTACAAACACAACAGCTTCCAATTCAAAAGATCGCTGGAACAATTATGACAAGGCTAAATATGCCATGTTACCAATGCCTGAACCACTGACTACAGAAAAGATTTTTCCTGTTATCGGAAAGTATGATGTGACAAATAAAGCTGGCGAAGCTTCTCAGCTGACTATCTCTCTTGATGAAACAAACAAAGGTATTGCCTGGATCGATGGTCTTCCTCAGGGAAGGATCAAAGCAAACCTCAGACAATCACCTTCTACTTATAAGATCCCTGAACAAAAACTGGGAGAAGAAAAAGATGCGAAGACAGTTCCAGAAGGCGTTTTGATCTATGATAAAGATGCCAATACCTTCAATCTTTGTCTCGGTTGCAAATACAATGCAGAAAACCCCAGCGAAGCTTTCAACCCTGCTCCAGCAGAAGAAGAAATGGCTCCTGCCAAACCAGCGAAGAAAACTTCTAAAACAGCAAAAGCAAAGAAAGTAGTAAAGGTTAAACCTGTTATCTACACTGGTACCAAAGTAGTTGAATCAGCACCTGCAACAACTACAGAAGTTGCTCCGCAACCTCAGACTCAGACTACCAACCAGTAATCTATATAATTAATCGGTTCAATTATTCGAATAATCGATTGGAATTGATTGATGTAAGAAAAAGGGACCCCGCCTCCGGCGGGGTCCCTTTTTTATTGCCCTGTTCCTCAGCTGAATGGTAACCCTGAAAGTTAATAAGCAGCAAATGCAATAAAATTCCAGTGAAAATATTTGGCATTCTGAATGGGGGTCTATTATCTTTGTGCCAGTTCTTTAAAACCCGGTAGAATTTGATCTGGGAAACTTATCAAGAAAGGCTGAGGGTAATGGCCCTTTGAAGCCTTGACAACCTATTATAACCCCTGGTTATAAAAAGGTGCCAACTCCATCCGTCGGTAATAAAGTTATCGGGCGGACAGATAAGTCAGAATCCAGCTTTAATATATCTAAACCAACATATTCAAGCTCATCTGATTTATCGGGTGAGCTTTTTTGTTTTTGCCATATGCGTGTTTTTGCGGCCGCTTGATATGCGACTCGTTCTTTCTTGATCCGGTTTAAAACAGTAAGTCATTCCATTCATTAACAGTTATTTAAAATTTACGGAGGACAAAAATTTGTTGAATTAATAAAATACCGTTTACTTTTGCGGTGAAATTTAATGACGACAATCCGACATACTATCACCTATAGCTACTCCACGGCCTGTTGTACGCGTTTAGGAAACACGGCGTATATCGATAGAAAATAAGAATCATCGCTCGGAATTTTTCATTTAATTAGTCATTTTTTTACTGTCTCCTTTAGTAGCGGCTTTTAATTCTTCTTCCTGGAAGGACTTACTTTCTATTGACCAATTGTTTTAAACCAAATCAAAAACAAAACAAAAAAACATTTCTATGGCTAACAATCATCGTTTTGAGACGTTGCAGCTCCACGCAGGCCAGCAAATTGATCCAACAACAAATTCAAGGGCTGTACCTATTTACCAAACCAGTTCTTACGCTTTCAATAGCAGCGAACACGCCGCTAATCTATTTAGCCTGAAAGAATTTGGGAATCTTTATACGCGCGTTATGAACCCGACAACGGATGTATTTGAACAGCGTATGGCCGCACTGGAAGGCGGCGTAGCTGCTCTTGCTACCGGCTCAGGTCAGGCTGCCCAATTCCTTGCCCTCAATAATATCCTTACTGTTGGAGATAATTTTGTCACTACCTCCTATCTCTACGGTGGAACTTATAACCAGTTCAAAGTATCTTTCAAACGCCTAGGCATTGAGGCCCGCTTTGCTGATGGTGATAATGTAGAGAGCTTTGTAAAGCATATCGATAAGAATACAAAAGCCATCTACCTGGAAACAATCGGTAACCCTCGCCTGAACATTCCTGATTTTGCAAAGTTTGCTGACCTGGCTAAAATTTATGACCTGCCTCTCATTGTCGACAATACTTTCGGAGGTGGCGGTTACCTCTTCAGACCATTGGAATGGGGAGCAAACGTAGTAGTAAACTCTACAACCAAATGGATCAATGGTCATGGAACAGCTATTGGCGGTGTGATCGTTGACGGTGGCAATTACAATTGGGGCAATGGCAAATTCCCTCAATTCACTGAACCTTCTGAAGGATACCATGGTTTGAAATTCTGGGACGTGTTTGGCGAAGGCAATCCACTTGGACTGCCCAATATTGCATTCATCATTCGCGCAAGAGTAGAAGGCATGAGAGATTTTGGCGCCTGTCAAAGCCCTTTTAACTCCTTCCTTAATCTGCAGGGATTAGAAACCCTGAGCCTGCGCGTTCAACGCCAGTGTGATAATGCGGCTGAACTGGCCCAGTGGCTGGAAAGTCATCCACAGGTTGAATTTGTATGGTATCCTGGAATTGAAAGCAGCCCTTACTATTCACTCGCCAAGAAATATTTGGGCAATGGCTTCGGCAGTATACTCCAGTTTGGTATCAAAGGCGGCAAGGAGAATGGAAGCAAGTTCGTTGATTCAGTGAAGCTCATAAGCCACCTGGCAAATGTGGGTGATGCAAAAACGCTGGTTATTCACCCTGCTTCCACAACACATGAACAATTGAGTGATTCCGAAAGAGAGGCTGCAGGCGTTTTACCTAATCTGATCCGTATCAGTGCAGGTATTGAGCATGTAGAAGATATTAAAGCCGATATAGAACAGGCATTTGAAAAAGTGTTTGCAAAGGAATTAGTAGGATAAATTAGCTGAAAGTCGTCCGCCGCGGCGGACGACTTTCCTTTAAAAAATAGAAAGCAAATCAGAACGGATTATTTTATTTTTCATGTCCACACAGATTTTCACATATAAGCAATCCTTTACGCTTGATAGCGGTATCACCCTTCCGCAATATCATCTTGCCTATACAACGCATGGAAAACTGAATGCTTCCTGCGATAATGTTGTATGGATCTTTCACGCACTCACTGCCAATAGCAATCCACTGGAATGGTGGCCTGGCCTGGTAGGTGACGGGAAGTTCTTTGACCCGGCAAAGTATTTTATCATTTGCGTAAATAAACCGGGCAGTCCTTATGGAAGTATTTCACCATTAAGCATTAATCCGCAAACCAATGAACCTTATTATCACGATCTGCCTTTCTTTACGATCCGTGATATGATAAAGATGTACCAGCAACTGAAAAATCACCTGGGCATCCGGAAAATATTTTTGGCACTCGGTGGCAGCACCGGCGGCATGCAATTACTGGAATGGGCAATTGATGAACCTGAACTATTTGAACATATTGTGCCGATTGCAACCAATGCTGCCCTTTCCCCCTGGGCTATTGCCTTCAATGCTTCCCAACGCATGGCTATAGAAGCAGACAGCACCTGGCTGGAAAGAAGACCAGATGCCGGACAAAAAGGATTAGCTGCTGCAAGATCCATTGCACTCCTGTCCTATCGCCATTACATTGGATATGATATTACCCAGCCGAGAGATAAAGCCTTTGTTGGACTCAGCCAGAGTGTTGAATTTGCAGCTGATAATTACCAGCGTTACCAGGGTCTGAAACTGGTAAACCGCTACAATGTCATCTGTTATTATCGCCTGACGCAGAGCATGGACAGTCATGACGTTGGTTTGAACAGAGGGGGCGTACAGGCAGCCTTACAAAGAATTAAAGCGAAAACGCTTGTTATCGGAATTAAATCCGATGTATTATACCCAATTGGAGAACAGGAATATCTGCGTGATACGATCAGGGGCGCTGAATTATTAAGCATCGCCAGTGATTTTGGACACGATGGCTTCCTGCTGGAATATGAGAAAATTGAAACCGCATTAAAGAAATTCATAGAAGATAAAACATCACGTCATTTAAAAGTAGTGAATGAATAATGTTTCGTGGGACACGAACCATGGCGGGGAACCATGCCGGACGAGAGAAAGACAAATCATCGAATCATTTACAAGCAGTAATAATAAAGATAAACAGTGATAATGGATACGCATAAGCAACTCACCATCGGACTTTTTGGATTTGGAGTAGTAGGAGAAGGACTTTATAAAGTGCTTCAGCAAACACCCTCCCTGAAAGCTAACCTGAAAAAAGTGTGCATCAAGAACCCGGGAAAGAAACGGAATGCTCCAGCTTTCTTATTTACAACCGATAAAGATGAATTACTGAACGATCCTGAGATCAACGTGATCGTAGAAGTAATTGACGATGCCAATGCAGCCTTTGAGATTGTTTCAACCGCTTTGAAAAATAAAAAGGATGTTGTTAGCGCCAGCAAGAAAATGATAGCGGAACATCTTCCCGCTTTGCTGGAACTGCAGGAAAAAACAGGTCAGTCGCTGTTGTATGAATCAGCCGCCTGTGCATCCATACCTGTCATCCGCAATCTGGAAGAGTATTATGACAATGATCTTCTCCATTCCATTAAAGCGATTGTGAACGGGTCAACCAATTTCATCCTTACGAAAATGTTTGAAGAGGGACTGGACTTCAAACAGGCATTGATACTTGCCCAGCAATTAGGTTTTGCAGAAAGCAATCCCAAACTGGATGTGGAAGGATATGATGCCGTAAACAAATGGACATTCCTGCTTACTCATGCTTATGGCATTATTGAAGCCCCTGAAAATATCCTTTTCAATGGCATTCAGAATATCCAGGCAGGAGATGCGGCGGTAGCCAAATCAAAGAACCAGCAGATCAAACTGGTGGCACAGGCCAAGAAATTGCAAAATGGAAAAGTGGCTGCTTTTGTATTGCCCCAATTCATCCAGGCTGACGACCATCTGGCCTTTGTCAAGAATGAATACAATGGTGTGGTAATAGAAAGTGGTTTTTCAGACAAGCAATTTTTTTATGGAAAAGGCGCCGGCAGCTTTCCTACAGCCTCTGCTGTATTGAGTGATATTTCCGCGCTCCGTTATCAATATAAATACGAATACAAAAAACTCTATCACCATATTCCTCACCAGCTAAGCAATGATGTATACCTGCGCGTGTATATTAGCTTTGATAAGCTGGATTCCATCCCGCACGACAGATTTGAGTGGATAGAAGAATGGTATGCCCATGAAGAAAGAAAGTACCTGGTGGCTGTTGTGTCGTTCAGCGAGCTAAAAGAGAATAACTGGTGGAGGGAAAACAATACCTCACTTATTCTTGCTGCTGATCCTGTTATAGAGGATATCGAGCTCAGGAAACTGAGAAAAAAGAGCCTTGAACTGGCAGGGATTGTTTGATCGGGGTTACCTTTGCAAAATGCGGGAACTTTCAATTGTTGTGACGGTCATGAATGAAGAGGATAATATCAAACCTCTTCTGGAGGCCATCCGTTCAGCCTTGGGTAATCTTGATTATGAAGTAATCCTGGTAGACGATGGCTCCACAGACAAAACCAAACAGCAGATACTGGACAATGCCGATGACAGGACCGTATTGGTAGAACTCCGCAAGAATTATGGCCAGAGCACAGCCATGACTGCCGGTATTGATTATTCCCGCGGTAAGTATGTTGCCCTTCTCGATGGCGATCTTCAAAATGATCCAACTGATATTCCTGGCATGCTTGATCTTCTGAAACGGGAAGACTGGGATGTGGTAGCTGGCAACAGAAAGAACCGGAAAGATGGCATGTTCCTCCGAAAAATCCCAAGCGGGATTGCCAATGCATTGATTCGCCGGATGACAGGGGTATACTTTAAAGATTACGGTTGTACGCTCAAACTATTCAAAAGAGAAATTGCTGAAGAATTGGGTCTGTACGGAGAATTACATCGTTTCATTCCTGTACTTGCAAAATTACAGGGAGCGCGCATTACCCAGGTAGATGTAAAGCATCATGCCC
Organism: Segetibacter sp.; assembly: GCA_021154405.1. GTDB lineage: Bacteria > Bacteroidota > Bacteroidia > Chitinophagales > Chitinophagaceae > JAJKIP01. The sequence continues at coordinate 6,921 of JAJKIP010000136.1, forward strand.
GCCAGTTCGGTAAAAGCAAATATGGAATCAATCGCACCTTTAAGGTTATGGCGGATTTGATACTAATGGTATTCTTTAGAAAATACCTTCAAAAGCCGATGCACCTTTTTGGAACCATTGGGTTTGTGAGTTTTGGTTTGGGTTTACTGATCAATATTTATTTGCTTATCTGGAAACTGATGGGCCATGATATCTGGAACAGGCCATTGCTGATACTGGGATTGATTCTTCTATTAGGAGGAATTCAGTTTATTACCATCGGCATCATTGCAGATATTAATATTCGCACTTACTTTGAATCCCAGAATAAGAAAACTTATACAGTACGTAGAGTCTACAAGGGAAAGAAAGAAGAAGCGGAAAGGGATATTACCGTTTAAGCAGCAGTTCCTGGTTAGCCACAAACCAGTCGTAGAATTTCTTTAACCCATCCTCCAGTCTGGTATTCGGATGATAGCCAAATAATTTTTTGGCTTTGCTGATATCAGCGAATGTTTTGGGAACATCGCCGGGTTGATCCGGATGCTGTTCTATAATTGCCTTTTTACCGGTAGTGACTTCAATAGCGCTGATCAATTCTTTTAACGATACAGTATAGTTGTTACCGAGGTTGACAATTTCAAAGTCAGAGCGATCATAATTAATGGCTCCCATTATTCCCTGCACGGTATCATTCACAAATGTATAATCGCGGCTGGTACTTCCATCTCCATAGACTGTAATCGGCTTGCCCTGTAACATTGCCTTTGTGAATTTATGAATGGCCAGATCGGGGCGTTGGCCTGGACCATAAACGGTAAAAAAGCGGAGGGCCAGAAATCGAAGGCCGAACAGTTTATGATAAACATGCCCCAGCATTTCACCAGAAAGTTTGGTGCTGGCATACGGGCTGATAGGCATCAGGGTTTCATCTTCTTTCCATGGGAAATGATCATTTACTCCATAGACACTGCTGCTGGATGCAAAAACAAATTGCTTTATCTTTTTCTCCTTCGCAAAATCAAGCAGGTTCTGAAGGCCGATAATATTGGCCTGCTGATAACTTATCGGGTTTGCAATGCTGGGGCGAACTCCTGCTTTTGCAGCCAGGTGAATAATTGCGTCTATTGGTTCGGGGATCAATTGGGCCAATTCTTGTCCTGTGGTTATTGCGAGGTCTTTCTTCAATAATTTGAATTGATCCTTTCCGGCAAAGTCCCGGATATTCAACTGCTTTATTTCTTCTGCATAAAATGGGTCGAAATTATCAATAGTGGTTATTCGAACCTCTTCCGAACTGTTGAATAAGGTCCGAATAAGATTACTGCCTATAAATCCCGCACCGCCTGTAATCAGGTAATGTTGCATACTTTCAAAATCCCCGCAAAGTAACGCATATAATTCCTTACTTTGGTTAATTGGTGGAAAAGGATAAAGACCATATTATAGTATACGTAACATCCAATTTTGCAGGAGAAAATGAGCTTTTTAAATGGCTAAGACGATATGCCCCAAAATCCGATGAGCATTTTGTTTTTTGGGATAATTTTTCTTTCACGACCGATGAACTGGATGAATATGATGCGGTGCTTGTATTGAATACCCCGGATAAAAATTTATCTATTGTAAGCGATCCTGCCAGAACCATCGCAATCATGATGGAGCCAGGCGTCAGATCCCTTCATCCCTGGATGTTCAGGGGTACGGAACAATATGCAAAACTGTTTTCGCCCGTAGCCAATAAACAGAATATTGAAGCTTCCCATGGCTTTATGGGATGGTATTTTGACAGAAATATCTCCGATCTGGCTGTTTTGCCAGTCCCTGAAAAAACCAGGCCCCTTTCCTGCATAGTTTCCAGCCTTAAGCAACTGGAAGGACACCGCTTACGTTTGAACTTCGTAACCAGTTGTAAAAATGAAATACCTGCTATGGACCTGTTTGGGAAAGGGATAAACTATATCTCAGATAAAATGGATGGTCTGCTATCCTACCGTTACAGTATTGCAATAGAAAACGCATCGATCCCCTATTACTTCACCGAAAAGATCAACGACTGTTTTCTGTCCTATACAGTGCCGCTGTATTTTGGATGCCGGAATATTGATAAGTTCTTTCCCTCCCGGTCATATATACCAATAGATATCAATAATGCGGAGGCTGCCATAAAAAAGATCAGGAATGTAATTGAAAATGACGACTGGCATGCAAGACTTGAAGCTGTGAAAGAAGCGAGAGAACTTGTCCTGAACCGATACCAGCCTCTTGCGGGATGTGCAGCAGCTTTACTGTCAATGCCAGATTCCAGGAAGCAGACAATTCAATTGAAACCAGTCAGGTCCTCTCTCCTGAACAGACTGACAGGATTTATAAAACAGCTTACGAATAATTAATCCAATAAGCCGGCAGGCATGAGTCCAAAACTGATCAGAGATATTTCAGCCAGTTCGGCCCAGGTACTATTTAACCAGATAGCCGGAGCAGCCATTTTCCTGATCACGTCTGCATGGCTAAGCAAAGAAACCTATGGAGAGTTTAACTGGTCCCTTGCTGTATTAACTTTTATCATTTCCATTCTTAGCCTCCGACTGGAACAGATCATCGTAAGAAAAGTAGCCGCAAGAGAGGATCCGTCCAAACTATTGTCACTATTTACGGGGCATGTTGTTATTGGCGGCCTGCTATTTTATGGGGTATTGCTGACAGGTTACTTCTTATTCCCCGGTTTTTTCAAACAGCACAATATTCTTTTAATCCTTGCTGTCAGCCAGCTATTCACTTTTTTTTCCTCTCCGTTCAAACAGATAGCCAATGGGAAGGAAGACTTCCGTTTGCTGGCCTGGATGTCCTCCATTGCCAACATAATCCGTGTATGTTGGCTGTTGATGGTAGTATTTACCAGCCTGCTTACCATCCGGCAATTGTTGCTGATGTATATTATCTCGTCTTTGGCAGAGTTGATTTTCTGCGTGCTTTTAACTGGTTCCCGGTTACATACAGGAATCCGGTTTCAGTACCAGGTAAAAGATTACCTGTTGCTCATTCGTGAGTCGCTTCCGCAAGCTGCAGGAGTTTTTCTCAATGCAACAATCGCCCGCATTGACTGGATATTGCTCGGGCTGTTTAGCGGTTCGATCATTACCGCAGAATACAGCTTTGCTTACAGGGTTTTTGAGCTTTCTCCACTACCCTTATTGATCATTGCCCCTATCCTGCTGAGCCGGTTCTCCCGATTTTTCAGTTCTCATAGTCCGGAAAAATTACTGGAACATAAAAAAGAGCTGAGTCTGTTGATCCGCCTTGAGATGATAGCGGCAACTTTCATCCCATTGGTTTTAAATATAATTTGGGCTCCGGTGATGGATAGGCTTACTCATCACAAGTATGGAGAAGTTAATAAAACTACCTTCCTGCTATTGTCAATATGCCTGCCCTTTCTTTACCTGAACAATTTATTCTGGTCGGTCCATTTTGCACAAAATCACCTGAAGGTGATACTACGCATTTCCTTTCTGACATTTTCCATTATCCTGGTGGGCGATCTGTTTTTCATCCCCCTGTATAATGCCAGGGGCGCTGCGGCCGTTTACCTTGCAGCTACAGTTGTGGAATATATAAATTACATGCGTACGTCTTTTCTATCCAAAGTAAAGGAAACCTGGTTATCACCGTTCGTTTGTATGTTGATTGCCGGTATATGCGGTTTCCTGGCTTTTTACCTATCTTCTTCTCTTCCAATCCGTCTAATTACGAGTATTCTCTTATTCTTCCTTCTTCTGCTGGCAACCAAACAGCTCCATAAATCCGATATAAAGCAGGTAGTAAAGCTTTTCAGATCCGGTAAATGAGGAAAACATACCAGCTATGCATTAATTACTTCCGGCAGGTAAACTGGACACTATTGCTGTTCCTGTTACTGATGCTGAATGTAAAGATTGCGATTAAGGTGGTTGCCATCCTGTTTATCCTTATTACCAATCATAAAAGCATTACCCGTTTTAATCTCCGCCGCCAACGGTTGATCTTTTTTTATGCCGCTATAATATTCATTGCCTGCATCAATTACCTGTTGCAGATCCGGCAAGCCACCCTGAATTATAGCCTGGCAGCATTATTCGGGCTCTCACTATGGATAATGGCCGCAGTAGCCGGTTATTTTGTTTTCACTATTATCCAAAAAGATACTGGGGAACGATTACATCGTACCGTGGAGTTATTCTTCCTGTTGCACATTGCTGCCATTGGCATCAATCTATTGCTAATAGTGATTGAAACAGGTGCGTTGAATCCTTATACTTATAAAGGAATGAATCAAAAATATTATATCAGTACTGGAGATTTTATCCGGGGTATCAGCTTTGATAGCCCGGTAAGTACTGCCATGATCAGTGCATTCGCGCTCCTGTATTTCCTATACAGGCAGCGGTTTCTTTTTTCCCTGCTCGCTATGGGAAGTCTGCTGCTTATCGGGAGCAATTTGACTAATCTTTTCCTGCTGGTCATACTGATATTTTCATTCCTGTATAAAACGAACCGGGTCCAAAAAAGCTTTATTGCCTTATACATCGCCCTGTTCCTTGTGTTTGTGGCAAAGGTTTCTCCCCAGAATAATGAATACATGGGACGATTTGCCTACAAAATGCTGGGTAAGACCTATGATCTGCCCAAGAAGAATACTTCACCGGATTTCCTTAAAAAACAGCCGGACAGTTTACTGAGCTATGAACAAAAAAGGGAGAAAATAGCCAAGCTGTATATCGATAGCCTGAGCGCTACCAGCTCCTATTTAAAGAACCGATCCACCTTTCTCGGAAGGAATAACATAAATGCATACTATGCAGTCCTTCGCTTTTCGGGAGCGAAGCCACCATCAGAAAAAGAAATAGTATTTAATAACTATCGGGCTTCCGAACCAACAGCTGTCAAAATAAACCGCTATCATGAATTCTTTGCGGAGCATTACCATACCGACAGTTTGCAGTTAACTGGAAATTATAACTGGGACAGGCCGGGTAAATGGATTGCGGGCGAACAAATGGCTAATTTCTTTAAGAGTCATCCCGCCAAAATTCCGCTGGGCGCAGGCATTGCCAATTTCTCTTCACGTACTGCTTTTAAAGCTACTGCATTGGACATTGCAGGAAGTTACCCTAAAAAATACAGCTATATCTCCCCCTCGTTCCTCAATAATCATTTATTCCTGTACGTATTCTATCATTCCCAGTCGCAACCCAAACATTCGGCGGAAAATACACCAGACTCTACTTACTACCAGTTACTGGGTGAATATGGTGTTATTGGAATGCTGGCATTCCTGCTATTATACGTTGGATATTTTATTAAGAGATTGCCACGTTCAGGATACGGCATTCCATTGCTGCTTTTATTACTGATGGCATTCTCAGTGGAATACTGGTTTGAACAATTATCAATCGTGATACTGGCGGAGGTCTTATTCTTCCTTGCCATTGCTGATGCCTCAAAACAACAAAAGGAGGCAGTGCAATGAGTACACCACTGGTAACCATATTAATGCCAGCCTATAATGCAGCCAACTATATTGGAGAAGCCATCAGCTCTGTGCTTTGTCAAAACTTTACAGATTTTGAATTACTCGTTATAGATGATGGGTCTGCAGATGAAACGGCTGCCATTATAAAAGGATTTACAGATCCCCGGATAATTTACCTGAACCAGGGACACAAGGGTATTGCCTATGCATTGAATATGGGATTGAGAGAAGCGAAAGGAAGATTTATCGCCCGGTTTGATGCAGACGATGTTTGCATGCCCAGCCGGTTGCAAAAACAGGTAGAATTCCTTTCTGCTGACGATCGTTATGTATTATGCGGAAGTGATGCCGAATATATTTCCGAATCAGGAGACCATCTTTTCAACTTCACCTGCATTGGCCATACGCATGAAGATATCTGTAACCAGCTATATATCCTGTGTCCATTTATTCACTCTTCAGTGATGTATCGCAAAGAAGCAGTGATCGCCGCAGGCGGCTATTCTCCACACGCACACAACTTCGAAGATTATTTATTATGGATTCAACTGGCTACTTATGGACGATATGCCAACCTGCCTGAACAATTGATCAGGGTACGGTTTAATCCTGCTTCAGTAACGATTGATGAAAAATGGCGCGGGTACCGGTTCCGGCAATTAAAAAGGAAAATCATACTGAAAGGAAGTATTACTCCTGATGAAGGAGATGAATTAAAGGCCATCATCCAGAACCAGAATACTCAAAAGATAAAGAAAGGAGCATACTATGCTTTATGCGGAAAGAAATACCTGGTCAATAATCACCAGCCTTCAAAAGCAAGAACTTATTTCTCAAAAGCAATATCAACACATCCTTTGCGGTGGGATAATTATGCATTTTACCTGTTAAGCTATTTCCCGCAGCGCGTTATTAGTTGGCTATACCATATAAAACCCATTTAACCATGAAAATTGGAATAATTACCCGGTCTACGCTCATGAGCGAAAAAGGTGGAGATACCATACAGGTTCTCCAGACAGCACAGTGGTTGAGGCAGCTTGGTGTTCAGGCTGATATTATTTCTACCAGCAATACTCCTGATTATAGCAAATATGATCTTCTGCATTTCTTTAATATCATTCGCCCGGCAGATATTCTCCATCATATCCGGCGATTCAATAAACCATTTGTGGTATCACCTGTACTGGTAGATTATTCCGAGTACGATAAATTTTACCGGAAGGGTTTGCCTGGATTATCATTTCGTTTCCTTTCTTCAGATACTATTGAATATCTGAAAGCGATTGGCAGAAGGATCAAGGGTAAGGATAAAATTCGCAGCCTGTCCTATCTCTGGCGGGGTCACCGAAAGAGCATAAATGAGATACTTAATAAATCAGCTCTCATTCTTCCCAATTCCAACCTGGAATATGAACGGCTCACACAGCTTTATTCAAAAACGCTTCCCTATATAACTGTTCCTAATGGAATTGATGAGAATTTATTTAAGCAGGACCCCTGCATTAAAAAAGATCCCAGCCTGGTAGTATGTGCCGCAAGGATTGAGGGTATTAAAAATCAGCTTAACCTGATCAGGGCGTTGAACGATACGGAATATACGGTGGTGATCATTGGTGCACCAGCCCTGAATCAGATGGATTATTACAGGCGCTGTCGCGATATTGCAGCAAAAAATATTATTTTCTTAGACCACCTTTCACAGAAAGAACTCGTTCAGTATTATCAAAAAGCAAAGGTTCATATTCTTCCCAGCTGGTTTGAAACCTGTGGGTTGTCGACCCTGGAAGCAGCTGCCATGGGCTGTAATGTGGTAATTACTGATAAAGGATTTACCCGGGAATACTTTGAAGATTTTGCTTTTTACTGTGATCCGTCCTCCCCTGCGTCCATACTGGAAGCCGTGGAGAATGCCGCCGGCAGTCCTGCAAGACAGGGCTTGCAGGAAAAGATCCTGAACTGCTATACCTGGAAAAAGGCCGCGAGGGAAACGCTAAAGGCCTACCAAAAAATTCTATACGAGGAATGAAATTGAAAATTGCAATCCTGGGCACCCGGGGCATACCCAATCACTATGGCGGCTATGAACAGGCCGTCTCCTTCCTTGCCCCCGCTCTAGTGAAAAAAGGACACCAGGTAACAGTTTACAATTCCCACAATCATCCTTATCAGGAAAAAACATGGAAAGGTGTTGAGATCATCCATTGTAAGGACCCCGAAAATAATTTAGGAACAGCAGGACAATTCATCTACGATCTGAAATGCATTCTTGATGCCCGCAAAAAGAGTTATGATGTAATTATGCTGATGGGTTATACCAGCAGCTCAGTATGGGGGAAACTCTATCCCAAAAAGCCTGTTATCATTTCCAATATGGACGGACTGGAATGGACCCGAAGCAAATATTCCAAACCAGTGAGACGTTTTTTGCATTATGCCGAAAGCCTCGCCGTAAAACACAGCGATTTTTACATAGCCGATTCCCCTGGCATACAATCCTATTTAAAGAAGGCCTATCAGATTGAATCGGCCTATATTCCCTACGGCGCAGCCATTTATCATAAAAAAGATGAAGAGGTACTGAATGAATTCAATATTCAGCCCTGCAGGTATTACCTGCTCATTTCCCGAATGGAACCAGAAAACAATATTGAAGCCATCCTGGACGGATATTGCAAAAGCAATTCAACTTTAAAATTCCTGGTAGTAGGAAACGTTGGTAATAATCATGGGCAGTACCTTATAAAGAAATTCGGTCACAACGAAAATATCATATTTGCAGGCGCCATTTTTGATCAGAAGAAACTGCATAATCTGAAATCATTCTGCAAATTATATTTTCATGGACATAGTGTGGGAGGAACTAACCCTTCCCTGCTGGAAGCCATGGCGAGTTGCGCTTCTATTTCAGCTCACAACAACCCATTCAATAAAGCCGTCCTTGGAAATGACGCCTCCTATTTTACCAATGCCGAGGATGTGAAAGGTATCATTAATTCCCCTGCATCGCCCAGGAACAACAGCATGGTCTGCAATAACCTGAAAAAAATACAGGACCATTACAGCTGGGAACTAATTACGGAACAGTATGAGAATTTTATTATAGATTGCTGGAACCGAAAAAGAAATGAACAAACTGATTTTAATAAAAGACAGCCTGGAAAACAAGATCAGTTATTACCTGCTGGCCGCCCTTCTCATTACACTACCGTTTGACAGGTTTTATTCCCAATTATTCCTGGCAGCCTTTATCGTTCACAGCCTTATTTTTATCAATGGGCAAAAGATAAGACAGGCATTCCGGCTACCGGTATTGATGGCTGGAGCTGTCTGGATCATTACGCTAGTTGGACTGATCTATTCACCAGACAAAAAAGAAGGCACTGCAGATCTCTTTCGCCAGTGCCCCCTGCTTCTTTTCCCGTTCTTCCTGTTAATATCCCGTTTCCCGGTTTATCAATACCGTAAGAACCTGTTGACTTTATTTGGTCTAGGCTGCGTGGCGGTTATCATCTATTTATTTATCGATGCCCTGCTTACTATTATCAGTTTTCACCTGCCATTTTCAGCGCTATTCTCCATTGCTTTCATTAACCATAATTTCTCCCGGCCCATTGGATTGCATGCCACCTATCTATCCATGTTCCTGAGTCTTTCCTTTGTCTTTTTTATGCAATGTTTTTTAGAAGAACGGAGATTTAAGAAAAGAGCGCTGTTTGTTTTCGGCATGCTGGTTTTATTGGCGGGGTTACTTCAACTGGCTTCCCGGTCCGTATTGATTGCCACGATATTCATTTTTATTGTTGCCTTTCCGTTGTTCCTGCCAAAAGGTACTATTCGATTCCGCTTTATCACTTCCGCACTGGTTATTTCCTTATTGGCACTAGCCGGAATTCTCACCATCAGTTCATTCAAGAAACGATACGTAACCGAGTTGAGGAATGATCTTACCACTACAGCATTAAATAATGAGGACCTTGAACCTCGGGTAAAACGCTGGGAATTTACGATGGAGCTTATCGCCCATAAACCATTAACTGGTTATGGCAGTGGAACAGAAAAAAGAATTCTAAAAGATATATACTTTGAAAACAAATATTATAACTCCTTTCTTAATGGATTGAATGCCCACAATGAGTACCTGAGTATCTGGCTGAAGACGGGCGCCCTGGCGCTGGGCGTTTTCCTCGCGTCACTGCTTTATGCATTGATACTGGCCTGGAAAAGAAAGGATGTAATGTTTGCTGCCTTCATGCTCTGCTGTTGTATTGTATCATTTTCAGAAAATATTTTTGATGTCAGTAAAGGAATTTTCTTTTACGCTATCTTTTATTCCGTATTTATATTCTCCTTAAAAACGGCAAAGGATGAATGATGGATCTGGAACCATATTGATCCTTACTCCAGGCTTTCCAAAAGACGAGGCAGATACCACCTGCCTGCCTTTACTTCAGGTATTGATGCGGTCATTAAAAAGGGAATACCCCGCACAAAAAATAATTGTACTCAGTTTCCAGTATCCTTATCAAAAATCTGATTATAGCTGGCACGGAATAAATATAATCAGTATGGGCGGCAGCAATAAAGGTGGATTTAACCGACTGTTGCTTTGGGATAAGATCAGAAGGCGATTAAAAAGATTGGCTGTAGAAAATAATTTTACGGGAGTAATGAGTTTCTGGTGCGGAGAGACTGCGCTCATTGCAAAAAAATTTGCTGGCAGGTACAATATCCCCTGGTTTTGCTGGATCCTGGGCCAGGATGCAAAAAAAGAAAACCATTATGTGAAGCGGATCAACCCTCCGGCAAATTCGCTTGTTGCACTATCTGATTTTATAGCTGATGAATTTGAACGAAATCATGGCATACGCCCGGCTCATTACTTATTTCCAGGTATTGAAAATCCAGAACCCAACAAACTACTGGGGGAAAAGGACATCGATATTATGGGCGCTGGATCATTAATACCATTAAAACAATACAATTTATTCATTGAGGTAATCAGTGAAATCAAAAATACTTTCGCTGGTGTAAAGGCTGTAATAGCAGGAGATGGGCCGGAAAGAAATAAGCTGGAGAAAATGATTAAGGACATGGGATTGGATGACAATATAACGCTGACCGGGGAAATCCCTCATCAACAGGTTTTGGCCCTGATGGAACGATCACGATTATTTCTCCATACTTCTAATTACGAGGGCTTTGGGGTAGTCTGTATAGAAGCGCTGCATGCAGGCTGCCGGGTGATAAGCTTTACCCAGCCAATGAAAAAGGTTATTCCTGACTGGCAAATTGTTTCGGATAAACAGGAAATGATAGACAAGGCGGTTAGCGTATTAAGGTCAAATCATAATCCCGAACGCATAATCTTCAATGATGCCAGGATCATGGCAAAGCAGTTTGGAGGCTTATTAAAAATCTAGATCAGGGACGCATTGATCTTCCTGGCAATGGCCTTAAAAGAAAGTTCATCATTGAAGTATTTGCGGATAGCCCCGGAAAATTCTTTTACAATCACTGAATTCACTCGCTGCAATTGTTCATAGAGGTCATCCACATTGCCAGGGATGAAATGAAAACCATACTTTCCATAATCGGTTGCGGCCAGGGATGAAGGAATTGCAGTTACCACCGGAATACATCCACAGGCAATAGCTTCCAGCAATGCAATACTTCCCCCTTCCGAATGACTACCGGAGATATAAAAATCAGCTGCACTGTACCAGGGAGATAGCTGGTCATTCGGTACAAGCCCTTTTAATATCACTGATTTCTGGAGTGTTTCATTCTCCTTTAGCCTCTTCTGGATCTCAGGCAATAATTCATCAGTCTGAAAGATCATATAAAGCTTTGCACGCGGATTGATCAGCAAGTATTTTTCAAACCCGGCAATTACAGTCAATGGGTCTTTATTCCTGCTCAGATTTCCAACCCATAAAAAATTAAACTGGCCGCTCATTCCCACCTGCTGCCTGCTTTCTGTTTTGTCAAGCGGAATGATCCTGGCAGAGCCGGTTGGGACTTCCACACATTTTTGTCTGTTCCTGATAATGCCTGATTCCAGCCACTGGTAAGCGGTGCCAGAAGAAATAAAATGATAGGCATCTATGCAGTTATAGGCCAGATGCTGGAATATTTTTCGAATGCCTTTTGGAGGCTGGCCAGCATGATTTTCTACTATAATCCTTACGCTTCTTCCCAATTTCATCCTCAGCTGAATCACCTGGAGCGGGAATAGCAGACCTCTTACCAACACTATATCCGGCTTCAATTGTTTGACTAAACGATGCAGCTTTACCGGTATCCTCGAAACGCCTTCTCCATATCGCCTAAAATAATATTGGACACCATTATGAAGGAGATCCCCTTCATAGCTTATCTGTTCAATACTGAATACCTCGTGCTCCCTGGCCAGTTCTTCCCACACACCCGTAAAAGCATAGAGCCGTTCAATCCATGCCTGCGGATCATTGAAATCCGGGGAATTAACATAAGTGAGTGATACTATCCTCATTCCTTTGAGCAGAATCTGGTTTTAAAAAATGTCAATATCGGCTGGCAGTTCCATTCACGGACGATTTTTTGATATGCTCTTCCAATCAAGTTCATACATTTATGGGAAGATCAATGGATGGATACCAGGAACGTATCCTGTTTATCAATCCGGGCAAATCGCCTTCTACATATTTTATCCTGTTGTTAATGGAAACTTTACTAAAGTTTGGTAATTGAATCTGCCTCGCCAGCGACTCATCAAACAATCTGATCCTTCCATTTTGTACAACCATTAGCATATCCTCCGGGTTATTTTGAAATAAATCGGCTTTCTGCCCTGTTATGACAATATCAGCCAGGGCATTTTCTTTAAGCGTTCCTTTGCCTTGAAGATTCCATAATTCTGCAGGTGTGGCCGTCAGCATTTTCAATAATCCTGATTCATTCATTCCGGGTTCTCTGAGACCCAACCGGAAATGCATCCATGCATTCCAACTGGCAGAGAGTGTTGAGTCGGTTCCAAACACTATTGGAATCACACTCTCCAACTCTTCTATTTCAGCAGTTTCACCAATTAATTTCTGATTGGAAGCCGGGCACCACACCAGGCCTTCAAATTGCTTTGCCTGTTTCTTATTCATAGCTATTCCATGAACAGCTATGATCTTTTTATGCAAAAAATTCCAACGGCTAACCATTTCAATCTCCTTTGTGGCCATTTCATCGCGCCCTTCACCAATATGCATTGCCACTACCCTGTTTCTATTCAGAGGATTGTTCAATTTTAGCTTCCAGGATCTTTCAAAGGCTGTGGAGTGAAGGGAAGTACAGGATTGATGAACATGTACAGGAGAATTTCTGATCTCTAAATTTTTACCATGGTTGACTACGGTTGTAAATCCATTAAGCAAATTTTTATAGCAGCCCCATTCAATCCTGATTTCCTCCGGAATTCGAAGTACAGCTTCAATTTCCTTTTTCCCCGTTACCTGAATATCCCTCGCCCACTCGGCGTAGTTATTATAAACCCTGTTGGCCAGCAGTGGAAATAAGTTGAAGTCCAGGTGATCATGTGAATTGATGAATCCGGGAAGGGCAACGGCATTGCTGAATTGGATGCGATCTTTATCTTGCTCCGTGTAATCCTGCTCTATGGACTGGATACCATGAATACGATCTTCCTTAATCACTATTCGGACGGGTCCGGTCCCGATAGTCATCGGAACTTCATCTGTTATTCCCCGGAGGACCAGATTTTCCAGAATCATTATTCTTTCTTAAAGTGAATGCCGTAGATAACCGGCGAACCCCTGTACTTTTCAAAGACAGCAAGGGCGTTCTGTTGTTCATACCAGCCTCTCAGGGATTCATCAATGATTTTTTCAATAAATCGTATTTCTTTGAGTTGAAGTTGTCTGGCCAGTTCGCGAAGTGATTCTATGGTATGAATATAGTTTTTAACGGCAACCAGTCGCCCATTATGCCGGAATGTGCGTTGTCCGCCTTTTTCCAATACAGCCGGGTGGTAATCTGTAATTACAAGGTCCCCCTTATTAGCCAACACCCTTTCCCATTCACTAAGCGCAGCATAGGTGTCCTGGATATGGGCAATGGTAAGTGTAGAAAAAACGAGGTTGCAGCTGTTGTTGGGCATTTCCACAAAATTGTCAGCAGCCAGCAAATGGGTTTCAGCTGCCGGGAATTTGGCATTCAGTTTTCCCAACATTTCATCTGAAACGTCAAAGCCTGCAACCCGGGCCGGCTGTTTTGCCAGTATTTTGGTCCAGTGCCGGCCTGTTCCGCATCCGATATCAGCCACTACAACACCCTTTAAATCCAAAGGATCAATTAGTTCGGAAAAAAGTTTTTCATCAAGATCCAGCATCAGATTGCCCGGCTGACTGTCATATTCCCGTGCCCAGAGATTATAGGCCTTACGCGGATCAGTTTCTCTGGTTGAAAAGAACCCGGATACGAATTGTTTCAATCTATTGAATGGCATACTGGAGAATGTCTATAAACTTAGGTTGGTTGGTTTGGCTACTAGCTGCCAGTTATCAGCCACTAGTTGCTTAGTGTTTTGTCTGTCAAAAGTAATCATAAAAAAGCAGGCAACCTTTTAACACTGGCTTCGTTTTGAGTATGTTATGAGCAAGGTCCTTCTTTTCAACCCACGTAGCGCCATTGCCAAACACCGCATCCCGAATTCTATCATGAATATTGCGGCCTCGGTAGACGGTCGGCACGAGTGGGTTATAGTGGATGGCAACTGTGAATCGGATCCGTATAACCGCATAAAGGAGTATCTCCTGACCGGTGAATTCGGCTATGTGGGTATGACAGTTATGCCTGGCCCGCAAACCAGGCAGGCTATTCCCTTTTCCAAAAAACTGAAAGAAGAATTCCCTTTCATCAGGATCATCTGGGGCGGATATTTTCCAACCAGTCATTTCAAGATCATTCTTCAATCTGGCTATGTTGATTTTGTGATCAATGGGCCTGGTGATCATGCATTCCCCAAACTGATAGATGCCCTGGAACAAAATACTCCTTATGAACTGATCAGGAATCTTATTTACAGATCCGGAGACAATATCATCAAAACCACTAAAGAGGATTTACTGGAACAGGATACGCTTCCTCCATTACCTTATGACAAGCTCGATGAATTTTACCCGATAACGAAATCCTATCTGGGTAAAACATTTCTGGGCACCAAAACACTGGCCTATCACTCCAGTATCGGTTGTCCATTCACCTGTTCTTTCTGCGCCGTTGTTCCAACTTATGAGGCAAGATGGAAAGCGAAATCAGCTGCGCATGTTTATAAGGATGTCAAATATGTAAAGGAGAAATGGGGAGCGAATGCCATTGAGTTCCACGATAACAATTTCTTTGTTTCAGAAAAGAGAACCGTAGAATTTGCAAAGCTGATCAAACCGGAAAAAATGAATTGGTGGGGCATGGCGCGCATTGACACCATGGACCGGTTTAAAGATGAATCTCTGGCATTGATCAGGGAGGCCGGATGCAAAATTATATTCTTTGGAGCTGAAAGCGGCAATGATCAAATATTGAAGCAACTGGATAAGGGTGGAACGCAAAATGGCGAACAGATCATCCGGTTTGCGGAGCGGCTGAAGAAGTTTGATATCATCCCGGAATATTCATTCGTATTGGGTACACCAGCGCCTACACCTGAGCAGGTAATGGAACAGATAGAGTTTGATATTCATTTTATCAAACGAGTCAAGGAAGTAAATCCGAGAACAGAGATCATTCTATATACTTATAGTCCTGTTCCAACAGAAGGTTCGGAATTATATACTTCCGTAAAGAAGGCCGGATTTGAATTTCCACAAAAACTGGAGGATTGGATCACTCCGCAATGGGAGCGTTTTGATCTACGGAAAAATCCTTTGACTCCGTGGTTAACGCCAGCTATGATCGATCGTATCCGGAATTTTGAGACAGTATTGAATGGTTATTACCCAACTGTTTCTGATATACGGCTTAATCCAACAAAGCGCAATCTGATCAAACTGGTGTCCGGCATCCGATACAAAACAAATTTTTACAAGTTCCCTTACGAGATAAAATTATTACACCGGATCTGGAAATATCGCCAGCCGGAAATACAGGGCTTTTAATTTGGAAGAGGCACATTGAACTTAAAACTGAAACTTGTTTACGCAGTCATTATATCACACTTTCAAACGTTACCGCACCCTCCATACCGATAAGATATCGGCATTACCCATTGTTATTCTGATGCCACATAGCGCCTGCAATTGCAGATGCGTAATGTGTGATATATGGAAGGATAATAAGAACCTGAAACAGCTAACAGAGAAGGATATCAGTGCCTTACTTATTTCTTTAAAAAAGCTCGGCACACAACAGGTGGTTATGTCAGGAGGTGAAGCGCTTTTGAATCCCAACTTCTTCCAGTTTTGCGAGCTATTGAGAAAACAGGGCATTAAAGTAACACTCTTATCAACTGGTCTTACATTGAAAAAAAATGCGGATGCGCTGATAAGACATGTTAATGATATTATTGTTTCCCTTGATGGGGATGAACCAACGCATAATTACATCCGGAATATCCCGGAAGCCTACTTCAAATTAAGAGAAGGAGTAAGACAAATTAAATTCCTGCAACCACAATTCCGCATTACTGCAAGAACTGTTATTCATCGCATCAATTTCCGTCAATGGGCATCCATTATCGATAGCGCCAGGGAAATTGGCCTGGACCAGATCAGTTTCCTGCCTGCTGATGTAAGCAGTCATGCCTTTAACCGTGAAGTATTATGGAATGATCAACGTCAGCAGGAAATACTACCCGAAGAAAATGAATTAGCGGATTTTAACTCGGTGTTGGAAAATATCCATGCCACCTATAAATCCGAGTTTGAAACTGGCTTTATTGCAGAGTCCCCCGAAAAGTTGAAAAAAATATACCTGTATTATGCTGCCTTCTACAAAAAGAACCCATACCCATTCAAAAAATGTAATGCACCCTGGGTATCTGCAGTAGTTGAAGCGGATGGTACAGTCAGACCCTGTTTCTTTCATGAAGCAATGGGAAATATCAGGGAAGACTCGCTGGACAGTATCATTAACAATGAAAAGAACTTACGTTTCCGCAAGGAACTGGATATTGACAATAACAGCACCTGTAGTAAATGTGTCTGTTATTTAAATCTTTCACCGGGAACCAAATTGAATTGAGGCCATGAGCAGTATTCTATTTTCTCATTCCTATTTTTTGCGTTTTGACCCGAAGCAGTGGTCTACCGGGCAGCCCTATGCACCAATCGGCACTCTATATGCTGCGGCTTTGCTGCGGGAAAATGGATTTCAGGTTTCCCTGTTTGACACCATGTTTGCACACAGTCCAATGGAAGTGTTACCCATCTTGCAGCAGCAGTCTCCTGATTATTTTGTTTTATACGATGATGGATTCAACTATCTCACTAAAATGTGCCTGACCAATATGCGGGAGGCAGCATTTGAAATGATGAAGCTGGCAAAACAGAAAGGCTGCACCGTAATAGTATCCAGCTCTGATTCAACCGATCACTATGAAAAATACCTTGAACAGGGAGCAGATTTTGTATTGATTGGCGAAGCCGAACAAAGTTTGCTGGAACTGATCAAACGAATAGGCTCAGGAGAAAAAGATCTTTCTATTATTCAGGGATTGGCGTATAAGAAAAATGACTGCGTTGTAAAGACGCCCAGGCGTCAGGTATTAAAAGAATTGGATAGCTTACCCTTGCCTGCCTGGGATCTAATCGATATCGAGCCCTATCGACAAATGTGGCTAAAGCATGCAGGCTATTTTTCCCTGAACGTGGGTACAACCAGGGGATGTCCTTTCAAATGTAACTGGTGTGCGAAACCTATTTACGGTAACCGGTACAATTCAAGATCACCACGGCATGTGATAAAGGAGCTCGTATATTTAAAAAATAAGTTTGACTTTGACCATATCTGGTTCTGCGATGATATTTTCGGACTGAAGCCCGG
>JAJKIP010000137.1 GCA_021154405.1 Segetibacter sp.
AACCTGCATGAATTCCAAAAACGGAATGAGCAACAGTCGGCCGCCGTACTGGAAAAATTAAAAAGTACGGCTATTCACAACGGCAACCTTTTTGCCGAACTCATGGAAACAGTCAAGTATTGCTCGCTTGGGCAGATCACGCATGCATTGTATGAAGTTGGCGGGCAGTATAGAAGAAACATGTAATCTTCTTACCTTGGGCCGACTTATGAAAGTATTCCGTTTTTTATTAATTATAGTACTGGCGGGATGTGCATCCAGTCCATATCGCCAGACCAATAAGGTTTACAAAAAAAAGGTAAAAGATTACGCCAAGCTTTTACGGCAATATCCGTTGCAGGATTCTGCCTTGTCTACCAGCAATTTTGTGGGTACCACCAATCTTTCCATGCGTCGCCCCAATTTTGTTGTCATCCATCATACCGCGCAAAATAGTTGTGATCAAACGCTGAAGACCTTTACATTGCCCCGAACAGCGGTTAGTGCACATTATGTGATTTGTCGGGATGGGAATGTATTTCATATGTTGAATGACCTGTTGCGCGCCCACCATGCAGGAGTAAGCAAATGGGGTAATAATGTGGACCTCAACAGCAGCAGCATTGGTATTGAAATTGATAATAATGGATTTGAACCATTTACGGAGGCGCAGATAAATAGTTTACTGCAATTGCTGGACAGGTTAAAGAAGACCTGGTCAATACCAGAAGCCAATTTTATTGGTCATGCTGATGTGGCGCCTGGGCGAAAGGTTGATCCAAGCCGGTATTTCCCCTGGAAGCAACTGGCCGATAGAGGATTTGGTCTCTGGTATGACACTACCAATGTGAAAATACCAGTTGGCTTCAATGCAATGCAGGCATTACGGGTGATCGGGTATAATATAAAAGATAGTGTGGCGGCTATTCAATCATTCAAGATCCATTTTGTACAGAATGATTCCCTGTACCAGATAACTGAAGCCGATAAGAAAATCCTCTTTGACCTCAGCAATAAATATCAATAAATGGATGGGTATTGGTTTCTGCGATTACTACCCATTTCATGCAGTAATTTGCTGCTTATGCGTTAATTTCACCTACAGGTGTTCGGCGCACAGTTGCCGTATCCATAACGAAGCTTGCCTCCTATCATAAATAGACCTAATGACAGCAGAACAACAAAGATTAGCGGTCAATGCAGGTAGGCCCGTTCCATTAGTACAGTGGGGACCTTATCTTAGTGAGAGGCAATGGGGTACTGTCCGCGAAGATTATAGCGCACACGGTGATGTGTGGAACTACTTTCCCTTTGACCATACCCATAGCCGGGCTTATTTCTGGGGTGAAGATGGCCTTGGCGGTATTTCAGACTATTTTGGAAATCTCTGTTTCGCCGTTGCATTATGGAACGGAAAGGATCCTATATTGAAGGAACGCCTGTTTGGATTAAGCAATCCAAGAGGCAATCATGGGGAAGATGTAAAGGAGCTCTATTATTACCTGGATAATATTCCCACGCACTATTATATGGAGTTCCTGTATAAATATCCTCAACAGGCATTTCCCTATGATCAGCTACGGGATGAAAACAGGAAAAGGACGAAAGAAGATACTGAGTATGAAATACTGGATACTGGGGTGTTTGACAATAACCAGTATTTTGATGTCAGGATCACCTACGCAAAACAGAGCGCACAGGATATATTTATAAAAATAGATATCACTAATCGCTATCATAAATCCGCTGAATGTACGGTATTGCCAACGCTGTGGTTTTATAATCGCTGGCAGCAAAAAGGTGGAGAGCTGAAGAAAAAACCGGCTATTACACAGCTCAATAAGAACACGGTGCAGGCCGAGCATCGCAGGCTTGGAGAATATTATTTTTATTACCAGCCAGCTGACAAGGCCTTCTTTACAGAGAATGAAACAAATAAAGAAAAGATAAAGGGTGAACCGAATGATAGCATCTTTGTAAAAGATGCTTTCCATGATGCGATCATCAAAGGAGCCAATGTATCTGAACTATCCAAAAAAAAATCAGGAACCAAGTTCTCTCCTGTATATAAATTGAAGATCAATGGTGGGGCTACCAAAACCATTTATTGCCGGCTGAATAATAGATTAACCGAGAACCCATTTGCTTCTGGTTTTAAAGACATATTCAAAACCCGCAAACAGGAAGCCGATGATTTTTATGGGGCCATTCTTCAACCTGGATTGAGTGAAGACCTGGTCAATATTCAAAGACAGGCATTTGCAGGACTTCTCTGGAGCAAACAGTATTATCATTATGATATAGAAGAATGGTTGAATTATGATGATGGTATTACGCCAGTCAGCATCGGCAAGATGAATGGGCGCAATAGTGACTGGACGCATTTGAAAAACCAGGATGTCATCATGATGCCTGATAAATGGGAGTATCCCTGGTATGCTGCCTGGGACCTTGCCTTTCAGTGCATACCTATGGCCATTGTTGATCCCACTTTTGCCAAGCATCAGTTGCTGTTGATGATGAGGGAATGGTATATGAAGCCGGATGGACAGTTACCATCTTACGAATGGAATTTCAGTGAAGTAAACCCTCCTGTACAGGCATGGGCCGCTTTCCAGGTTTATAATATTGAAAAGAAGCAAAGGGGGGTTGGAGACATTGTATTCCTCAAAAAGATATTCCAGAAGCTATTGATCAATTTTACCTGGTGGATCAACCGGAAGGATATTCGCGGCAATAACATCTTTGAAGGTGGGTTTTTGGGATTGGATAATATTGGAGTATTTAATCGCACGATCCATTTTCCCGGGGAAATGCAATTAGAGCAGGCAGACGGCACCAGCTGGATGGGGACCTATGCACTGGATATGATGGATATTGCTATTGAGATTGCTTTACATGATAGTTCCTTTGAGGATACAGCTACCAAGTTCTTCGAACATTTTATCCTGATTGCAGAATCGCTGAATGAACACCGCCTTTGGAATGAGGATGATCGCTTTTTTTATGATGTATTGTGTGTACAGGGGGCAGATCCAATACCCTTACGGATTCAATCCATAGTAGGTATTACTTCTTTATACGCAGTTTCCACCATAGGCAGGAATGCAGCCAATCAATTAGGTGATTTCAGAAAACGAATAACCTGGTTTGAGAATTATCGCAAGAAGAATAATAAATTCTGGCCTAACGAAGAGAGAAGCGATGACGGTGAAATATTATTGTCACTGGTTCCTAAAGACCGGCTCATTGACCTGTTGAAAAGATTACTGGATGAATCAGAGTTTTTATCCGAGGGAGGTATTCGTGCGCTTTCAAGATACCATGAAGAGAATCCCTATTCTGTGGTGGTTGACGGAATTACCTATAGTATAAAATATGATCCGGGAGATAGCACTTCTGATATGTTTGGGGGAAATTCTAACTGGCGTGGTCCAGTCTGGATGCCGATCAATTTTCTTATCATACAGTCTCTCCGCCGATATGGCGAATTTTATGGAAATACATTACAGGTAGAATACCCTAATGATTCCGGGAACATGATGAATCTTGAGCAGGTAGCCGATGAGCTCACTAAACGCGTGATCAGCCTGTTTACCAGGGACAGCGAAGGCAAACGAAAGTCGTATGGAGAGTACAACTGGTTTTACCAGCAGCCTGGCAATGAACAACTTCTTTTATTTTACGAATATTTTAACGGGAATTCAGGCAGGGGACTGGGTGCATGCCACCAGACAGGTTGGACAGCTCTTGTCGCTGAACTGATCAACATGCAAAAACCTGCAACGGCTTCAAAAAAACAGGAGGAAATTGTCCCTGGCCTCCCTTTGTAAAAACCGTCCGGAAGATTTTTGTATTCGTCCATTTCGCTGTTTCTATTTGGCATTTATATTTTATCTTCAAAAGATGAACCGTGTTTTCGTTGCTTTTCTTTTGCTAACCAGCATCGGGGCTCAGGCGCAGGAGAATCTTGCTGACAGCTCACTTCTTTCAAAACTGCATGAGACCCGCAGATCCTATGACAGGGAGCGGGGCAATCAACTGGCCATTTATAATGGTATCCAGCATTATCCTTACTCACCTGCCATTGATGGCATTGCCTATTTCCAGGCAGATGAATGGAAAAAAGGCAGTGTAATATTCAGTGATATTTTATACGAGGAAATTTTCATGAAATATGATCTGGTGACTGATCAGCTGATTGTTACACCCAATTATGATGGCGGCCTGTTCATGGCATTATATAGTCCGAGAGTTAAAGAGTTCAGCTTTGGAGGAAGCAGATTTGTGCGGCTCAGCAGGGAATCAACAAATGGCGAGATGCCAGATGGTTTCTACCAGGTACTCTCCACCGGAAAAGTAACCGCATTTGCCAGAACGCAGAAATTCATTGAAGAAAAAGTAGATATCACAGGCATTAGCCGCTGGTTTGAAATGAAAACCCGGTATTATGTGCTGAAGGACGGGAAATACAAAATGATACGTTCCAAAAATGATCTGATAAGTTTATTGAAGGAGCACAGGCGGGAAGTGAATCAGGCATTGAGTAACCTTAAACTGAAATACAGGAAAAATGTACAACAGAATATAGTTGCTGCTACAGATGCGTATAACCAATCTAACTAACTGCTGACTTTATGCGAAACCTGGCGATATTGCTATTATTATGTATATCCGCATCGGCGGATGTGAAAGCACAGGATGTGGCTGCTGCGAGGATCAACATGAACTTCGTTAATGTGAAGCCCTCGGTATTTTTCGCGGAACTGGAAAAGCAGGTTCCCTGCAAATTCTATTACGATATTGAAAAACTGGATTCTGTTACAGTGAGCCTGACGGCCAGTAACATGCCCTTGAAAGATGTACTGACTGAAGCCTTTAAGGGTACTGATATTCACTTTTCTTTTGCTCGCAATAATGTTTTTATTACAAGGGGATTGACAGTTGTAACAGAACTGCCGCAAAATATTTTCCAGTCTGCAGCTGACATGGCAACGAAGAATTCGACTGTGGATACAGTGGCTGACTTTGGACTGGAAAACCGGCGAACAGCCAAAGCGATTCCAGGTAAGCTTATAGAAATAGGAAAGAAAGGACAGGCAACAGGTAATGTCATACTTACAGGCTATATCCGAAGCGCAAAAACAGGAGAACCCCTGGTGAATGCTTCTGTTTATACGGATAGCCTTCATGGCACCACAACAGACCTGTATGGTCAATATTCTTTGACTATTACACCTGGCCGCCGCACGTTGAATGTGCAATCCATTGGCATGAAGGATACTCGTGTTCAATTAATGGTGTTTTCCAATGGTAAACTGGATGTGGATATAGAAGATCAGATCCGTGTGTTAAAAGAGGTGGTGATCTCCAATCGCAAAACATCCAATATCCGGAATGTGCAAATGGGAGTGGAAAGGCTTTCCATCGCCGATATTAAAAATGTGCCAACAGTGTTTGGTGAGGCAGATGTATTACGAGTGATAACCAGTTTGCCGGGAGTGAAAACAGTTGGGGAGGCCAGTACAGGATTTAATGTCAGGGGAGGTTCAACCGATCAAAACCTGATCCTGTTCAATGAGGCTACTATTTACAATCCATCACACTTCTTTGGATTATTCTCGGCCTTTAACCCGGAAGTCATTAAGGATATACAGTTGTACAAGTCAAGCATACCTGCCAAATTTGGTGGGCGTCTTTCTTCCGTACTGGATATATCAAGCCGGGAGGGAAATAAAAAAGAGCTGACCGGTTCTGCAGGTATTGGTGTTGTTACCAGCCGTATTCACCTGGAAGGACCAATTGCAAAAGATAAAACTTCGTTTATACTCGGAGCCCGAACTACTTATGCCAACTGGTTACTTAACCTGTTGCCAGACGAATATGCAAACAGTACTGCATCCTTCCAGGATGTGGATCTTGGCATTACACATTCATTTGATAGTAGCAATCACCTATATGCTTCTTTTTACTATAGTCACGACCGGTTTTCATTAGGTAGCGATACTTTGTACAGTTATAGCAACCGCAACGGTAGCATTAAGTGGAAGCATACCTTTAATAATAAGTTTACAGGGTATCTCACAGGGGGTATTGATGAATACCAGTATGATGTGACCAGCAAAAAGAATGAGGTGAATGCATTCAGGCTCGGCTTTGAAATCAGCCAATTACATGCAAAAGCGGATTTTGAATATTATGTGAATTCAAAACATGGTTTTGACTTTGGAGTAGGCACCATACGGTATAAACTAAGTCCTGGTTTTTTTAAACCAGCAGGAAGCAAGTCTCTTGTTGTACCTGATGAGATTCAGACAGAACAGGGTTTGGAAAGCAATGCCTATTTAACGCATCGTTGGAATCCTAACTCAAAACTTTCTATCAGCAGTGGCCTGCGATATTCAATGTATAATTTCCTTGGGCCCTCAACTGTAAGCCAATACACACCGGGAGCACCAGTTACCGAATCAAATCGTACAGGAACTAAAACTTATGAAAAAGGAAAATTCATTCAGAATTATTACGGGCCTGAAATAAGGTTCTCTACACGCTATGCCTTTACTAATTCATTTTCAATGAAGGCGGCATATAATACATTGCGCCAGTATATTCACCTGTTATCCAATACTACTGTTATAGCTCCTACAGATATCTGGAAACTGAGTGATCCTAATATTCGTCCACAACTGGGTCAGCAGGTATCGTTGGGGTTCTATAAAAACTTCAAATCAAATACCATTGAAACATCGGCTGAAGTGTATTACAAGAAGATAAAGGATTACCTGGATTATAAACCGGGTGCCACGCTTATCATGAACCATGACATTGAAACTGATGTGGTGAATACAAAAGGAAAGGCTTATGGCATGGAAGTAATGGTGAAAAAGCCCGGCGGAAAACTTAATGGATGGATCAGTTATACCTATTCAAGGATATTATTGCGTGCATATGATACCACACAGGGTGCTGAGATCAACGGTGGGGACTATTATCCGGCTAATTACGACAAGCCGCATGATGTAACCCTGGCAGGAAATTTCAGAGTCAATCACCGCTTCAGTGTTTCATTGAATTTTAATTATAGCACAGGTCGGCCAATAACGCTGCCAATTGGCCGATATGTTTATGCCGGGGCTGAGAGGGTATTGTATTCAGACCGGAATGCTTACAGGATTCCTGATTATTATCGTACAGACCTGGCCATGAATATTGAAGGCAATCATAAAGTGCATCAGAAGACACATAACTCATGGACAATCGGGTTCTATAACCTGCTTGGCAGAAAAAACCCTTATTCCGTATACTTTGTAACTGAGAACGGGGTGATACATGGATACAAGCTATCCATATTCGGAAGTGTGATCCCCTTTATTAATTTTAATATACGCTTTTGATATGAAGAGAATGCAAATAATCTGGGTGATCCTGTTTGTTGCAGTGTCCTGCCGTCAGCGTTATGATCCACCAGTAATTTCTTCAGGAAATACTTTCCTTGTAGTGGAAGCAAATTTGAATCCGCAGGGATTGACCAGTATATTATTGACAAAATCTGTTCCGCTGGGAAGGGGAAGTGCCATCAAACCTGAGCTCAATGCGCAGGTAACAGTGGAGGGCAGGGATAATTCTATTCGGCAGCTATTCAGTATTGGTAATGGAAGATATAATAACCCCAGCATGGGTCTGACCATTGGTGCAGATTACCGGTTGCATATTAAAACAAGTGACGGCAAAGAATATCTTTCAGATTATGTAAAAGCCAGGAAGACGCCAGTGATAGATAGTATTGGGTATGAACTTGAATCCCTGGGCCTGAGGGTTCAGGCTCATGCTCATGATGTAACCAGACAGACCAGGTATTACCGATGGGATTGGGATGAAACCTGGGAGATACATTCTTCATTTCCCTCCAATCTAATCTATGATCCCGTTATCAAGAATATCCGAAACAGAATATTCCCTGATGAGGATGTGGCAGTTTGCTGGAAGTATGAATCTTCTTCAACAATAATACTGGCCAATAGCACAAGGTTGCAGGATGATATCATTTACAAAGCGCCGGTACAATTCATTCCAAATGGCAGTGAGAAACTGGCGGTCAGGTATAGTATACTATTGCGTCAATATGCGTTGGACAAAGAGGCTTATAACTTTTATGAATTAATGAGAAAGAATACGGAGGATATAGGCAATATTTTTAGTCCGCAGCCTTCAGAAATAAGAGGGAATATTAAAAATGTCAAAGATGAAAAGGAGTATGTGCTGGGTTATGTAACAGCTTCTACAGTAGAAGAGCAAAGAAAGTTTATTCAGATCCCCTGGCATTTCTTCATGAGTTGTAATATAACCAGGGTGCCAGATATTCCGGATAGCGTCAGGTTCTATTTTGGACCAGGCGGACCTCTGATTCCATTTTCGTATGATAATCCGCCTCCATATTATTCAGGTTCTGAACCACAGTGCGTGGATTGTACAAGGAGAAGCGGGACCACAAAAAAACCTTCCTATTGGTAATTCTATAAGTTAATGTGAATATGCATCGGATCATTAAATATACTTTCATAACTATTTTACAATTTGCCTGCTGTGCTGTGATGGCCCAGACTGCTGACATTCCGGCAAAGTTTAAATCCTATTCAGATAAGGCTATTCAGGAAAAATTATTCATACACTCAGATAAAGAATTGTATGTAGCCGGAGATATACTTTGGTTCAAGATTTATTATGTGGAAGGAACAACCCTGGAACCGATGAACATGAGTAAGCTGGCTTATGTGGAAGTAATCAATTCAAATAATGAACCAGTACAGCAGGGAAAGATTGAATTGGAAAATGGGACCGGCAAGGGGTCTTTTTACCTCCCCGCAGCGCTGCCTACTGGTAATTATTCCCTGCGAGCATATACTAATTGGATGAAAAATTTTGATGCTACTCTATTTTTTGAGAAGAAGATCACCATCATCAACACACTTAAGGCTCCGGATGCTTCTCCAATTAAAGATACTTCCGTGGCGGTGGCCGATTTTTTCCCGGAAGGCGGTGATCTTGTAAATGGGCTTTCCTCAAGAGTAGGTTTCCATGTTTATAATAGTAAGGGCAGCCTGAATGAATGCCGTGGAATTATAATGAACGAGAACAATGACAGTATTACGAGCTTCGTCCCTCTAAAATTTGGGCTAGGAAACTTTTATTTCACACCCCAGGAAGGCCATACTTACCGGGCAGTGATCATTTTGCCAGACGGCAGTATCACCAATCGGCGGATACCTCAGGTATTCCCTACTGGTTATGTAATGAATGTGACTGATGCCGGTAGCCAGCAAATTAAGGTTACGGTAAGGGCCAAACTATTGAGCAAACAAAATACAGAAGAGCTATTGCTTACTGCTCATAAACGGCAGGTGCTTGTGTTAGCCGAAAAAGCTTTCATCAGGGACGGGGATAGTACAGTATTCCTGATAGATAAGGGTAAACTTAAAAAAGGTGTAACAACACTTACGCTGTTTAATGGAAATGGCCAACCTGCTGCCGAGCGTCTTGTGTTTTTGCGACCATCGTCATCGGCTTCAGGCATTACTGTTAGTTCCGATCAGTCATCTTATGGGAACCGTAAACCCATCAAAGTTGATATTGGAAGTAATGCAAAATCTGATCCGCTGGATATGTCGGTTGCGGTTTATTATACTGATAGTCTTCAAACGGAGCAATCTACGAGAATCAGTGATTATATGTGGCTGGTTTCTGATCTTACCGGCATAGTGGAATCACCTGAATATTATTTTTCCAATGATCCTTCAGTTCCGGAAGCAACAGAAAACCTGTTGTTAACCCATGGCTGGAGGAGATTCAAATGGGAAAATCTTTTGCTGGATGGAATGAGCTTTATAAAATACAAGCCAGAGATCAATGGCCATATTGTAACAGGGCGGGTAAGAGATTCAAGGAATGATCAGCTTGTGGCAGGATTGAATAATTTCCTCAGTATTCCTGGGCGTCCATTTGGCTTTTATACCTCAATGAGCGATAAGGACGGTATTGTCTATTTTGAAACCAGGAATTTCTATGGCAATGGCCAGGTAGTTGCACAGCCTGATCTTGGAGCGGATTCATTTTACAGGACGGAGATCATTAAGCCATTTGCCGAAACATTTTCAGATAATAAGTATCCTGTATACCGGTTAACAGAAGAAAGTAAGGATCTCTTACTTCAACGCAGCATTGGCATGCAGGTGCAAAATATTTATACGGGGGATAGCCTCCGTAATTTTTATGATCCAGTGCTTACAGATACTTTACAATTCTTTGGCAAGCCGGAAACCTCTTATGCCCTGGATGATTATAAGCGTTTCACCACCATGGAAGAAGTATTAAGGGAGTATGTGCGGGAAGTAGGAGTAGGAATAAGAAATCAGCACCTTATATTTAAGTTATTCAACCCTATTGCGCATGATTTCTATGAGGGGAACTCATTGGTATTGCTGAACGGGGTGCCACTTCCTGACCCTGACAAAATATTTTCTTATGATCCCCTGAAAGTTAGAAAGATAGACGTGATCCGGAACAGATATGTACTGGGTCCATCCTCTTTCAATGGAATAACGGCTTTCTATACGTATGACAACAGTTTTGCGGCCTTTGAACTTGAACCCAGGCTGGTGGCCGTAGATTATAATGGATTGCAACTGGAGCGGGAATTCTATTCCCCTGATTATGGCACAAAGGAGATGCTGGACAGGAGGATACCTGATTTCAGAAATACTTTATACTGGGCTCCTTCAGTTCATACGGGGACTAATGGAAAGGCGGGCATTCAATTTTATTCTTCGGATCTGCCAGGGAAATATACAATAATAGTACAAGGTATGAGTGATAAAGGGGAGTTTGTAAGCGGAAGCGCTTCTTTTGAAGTAAAATAGTTATTAGTTAAGGGGTGTGGCGAAGCCACTCCCCTTAACTAATAACTATTAATGCATTGCTGCTCTTTCATGAATCCCTTCCCCAATCTCTTCAATCATTTTACGATTAAATGCTTCCAGGTCCTGTGGACTGCGACTGGTGACCAGTCCTTTGTCAACCACCACTTCTTTATCCTGCCAGTTCACACCAGCATTGGCAAGATCTGTTTTTAAGGAAGGATAAGAAGTCATTTCTCTTCCTTTCAGCAAACCTGTTTCAATCAGTAATTGCGGGCCATGGCAGATAGCTGCCACAGGTTTACCCTCCATTAAGAAAGTTTTAGCGAAACTTACCGCATCATCATTCTGCCGTAATTTGTCCGGATTCATTACTCCGCCAGGTAACATCAGCGCATCATATTCATCAGGATCAGCTTTATCAATTGTATTATCTACTTTCAGTTCTATGCTCCAATGATCATGATTCCAGGCCTTTACTTTTTTAGACTGCGGGGAAATAACATGAACTGTTGCTCCAGCGTCTTCCAGCGCCTTTTTAGGACTGGTTAATTCCACTTCTTCAAAACCATTCTCTGTAAGAATGGCTACTTTCTTGCCCTTTAATTTAGTGTTAGCCATATAGATCCGTTTAAGTTTATAATAGGTTATCAGTGGACTGCATCAAGGATTGTGCCTTCATATCAA
>JAJKIP010000138.1 GCA_021154405.1 Segetibacter sp.
CCGCTTTCCAGCTTTATTTTTTCAGAGGCATCCCAGGTATCCTGTAAGAAGGCTCCGGCGGTTATACTCCTGCTATCCCTGTTATCGGTGCTGATCTTCTTTTCATTGAAATCATCAAATAAAATAGTTCCACCGGTAACCAGGGAATGTTTGTCTTTAATAATAAGCCAGGAAAGATCAGTATAACTATTATACCCAATACCATGAAAATGATAATCCGGAATTTTGATATGCCTGTCGAAAATGGAAACGCTTTGCTTTAAAACAAACTGTTTACTATCGCCACGTCTTTTATTCCATTCAATCGTGCTGATATTCCGGATCGTATTATTCTCTTCATAATAACGATGGAAATTATCGCCCTTATTTCTTATCACCTGCACATCACCTCCTTCACGATCGCTTTTTGTAAAACTGTTACCGAAGATCAGGGTGCTGTTATCGCCTGAATAAATAAACAATTTGGGATGCAGGGTAAATTCAAACAATTTTGGCAGCTCCGTAAAATCATCCTTATCTACATCATACAATTTTTGATTACTGGCGAGACCCAAAAAAGAATAACCAATCTTTTTTCCTCTTGCCATCGAAAAATAACCCAGGTTAGTCTGACCGATATTCGATTGATTGAGCAGCAGGTTATATTCTGGTTTCTCCCTCGGAGTTTTGGAAATGAAATTCACTACTCCGGCAATGGCGCCACCCCCGTATAAGGTAGAAGCAGGTCCTTTAATGATCTCCACCTGTCTCAGATCAAGTGGCGGTATCTCAAGTACACTAAGTCCACTTGAGAAATTACCGAAATTGGCAAAGCCATCTTTCAGCAATTGAGTATATCGTCCATCCAATCCCTGGATACGGATACTGGCGTTTCCGCTGGTGGCTGAGGTCTGCTGAACCTGTATACCTGTACTCTCATGCAATAGCATGGCTACATTTCCAGGACGCATATTGTTCTTCTCATCTATTTCTTCCAGTTCTATGGTTTCAACCCTTGTGGGTACATTCCTGATATTCCGGCTGGTACGGGTGGATTGAATAATAACTTCCTTTTCTTCTGTAGTATCCTTTTGCCCAAAACAGGATACTGCAAAGATTGATACTGCTATTAGCAGCAATAATTTTTTCATGCTATAATTGAATAAGAGTCAATACAAAGTTGTTTGCTTTCCCACTTAGAGAAAGAATCATGTATTAACAATACCTGGGCGGTTGCCAAAATTCGTAATAAGCAGCCTTAAGGCGGGAAGGAATGAATTCGCTATAAATAGAAAGAATGATTGATCTTACATAATCCATTTGCACATCATCTGCCTTAATAGTGCCAGAAGCGCATTTTTCACAATTAAAAAAGGGAGAGCAGGCGCCACAATCTTTTTTAGAGTTATCAGGTGTGGTCCTGTTATCAGCCATTGACTGACCATCCGGACAATCATCAAATGTACAACAGGGAATTACTGCGAGGGTAACAAGGTAGATCAGTAATATGTAGATACTAAATTTCAATTGTATTATCGGAACAGCAGTTCGCAGGGTTTAAGGCCAGTATGTTTTTTAAATGCAGTAGAGAAATGGGAAATGGAAGAATAGCCCAGCAGTAAGGAAACATCAGTAACGCTCAGCCCTTTTTCATACAACAGGTATTTGGCATGTTCCATACGCTGACTCTGGTAGAAGTCGAATATGGTAGTTCCAAACATCTCTTTGAATCCTTTCTTCAGGTAGCATTCGTTCATCGCCACTTTGCGGCTCAGTTCCTTAATAGTAATAGGCTCACCAATATGCTGGATGAGTACTTCCCTTGCCTTGATCACTTTCTCACGATCCGCTTCATTGGCCAGGAACTTGCAATTGATCACATCAATCTCTTTCTCACCAACCATGCAATCCAGGCTATAAAGCAACAGCATCTGGATCTGTGCATTGATAAAGATATTCTCGAAAGTATCGGTATAAGTATTATTCAACATGGCTTCCAGCACCATGCGACTCTTGCCGCAAAGGGGAAGTATCTTGGTAAAAGAAGATTTTTTACGGAAAGAAAGAACCTCATCGCTCAAAATCGCCTCGCTGGTATTTCTTGGCTTAACAAACTGAGATAACTGCGCAGGTGAAAATTTAAAACTTAACAGATCAAGGCTTTCCTCTTTCTCCACACAATCTTTGGCAGTATTTAGCTTACACTTATTGCATTCCATATTCTTGTGGCGACAATACATATTGCCACTGATGCAGAACTTCAGTTCCAGGAAACTTTCACCATTATTCTCTTTCTCGTAGTGGTAAACCAGCATTCCGGCATCTTCAGTGTTCCACTGGTTATTGCGTCGGTAGCGGCGGATGGAATATTGTACCGTTTCAGGTACCTGTTGCTCCTTTTCATGAAGCAGCACCATATGTTCCTGAAGAGGGGCCTGCTTATTAGCTAATGTTAATATATCTGGAGCGGAATGCACGGGGCACAAATTTACGTTTGAAATGCTGATTTTGAGCACCGATATGATCCAAATGGCTTTTTTAACCTTCAGACCGTAAAAAAACTTCTGTTTTAGCCTGTAACTGTTACCTTTGCGTGTCACGTTTTTGAAAACGTGACTTTTTTGTAGCTGCATGATTCATCCCCATACATACATTCACCCGAATGCAAGGCTGGCCACAAATGTAAAAATCGATCCTTTCACTGTCATTCATCAGGATGTGGAGATTGGAGATGGTACATGGATTGGCTCAAATGTGACGATCATGGAAGGCGCCCGGATCGGTAAGAACTGCCGTATTTTTCCGGGAGCTGTAATAGCCGCCATTCCACAGGATCTCAAGTTCCAAGGGGAATATTCCAATGTGTTTGTTGGCGATAATACTACTATCCGTGAGTTTGTGACCATTAACCGTGGCACAAAGGATCGGGACAAGACCGTTATCGGTAAAAACTGTTTGATCATGGCGTACTGCCATTTTGCACACGACTGCTTTGTAGGTGATAATTGTATTACCAGTAATAACACACAGGTGGCAGGTCACGTGACTATTGGCGACTGGGCTATACTGGGTGGTATGTGTGCTGTTCACCAGTTCGTCAAGATCGGCCAGCACTCTTTTGTGAGTGGTGGTTCACTGGTAGGCAAGGATGTGCCTCCCTATATCAAAGCGGCACGTACTCCGCTGAGCTATTCAGGTGTTAATTCAATTGGATTAAAACGGAGAGGCTTCAGCATTGACAGAATTAACCAGATCCTGGATATATACCGTGTATTATATAATAAGGGCATGAATACCAGCCAGGCTGTTGAGTATATCGAAGAAGAAATGCCTGCCACTGATGAACGGGATGAGATCCTGACTTTTATCCGTGAGAGCGGGCGAGGTATCATCAAACGGTTCATTAAAGGAAACGGCGATGACGATCTCCCTATCTGACGCCGGCAAACGCTTCAACCGCGAATGGATCTTCCGGCACTTCACCAATACATTTCAATCAGGGCAATCTTATGCAATTACTGGTCCCAATGGATCAGGAAAGAGTACATTATTACAGGTGATCAGTGGAAGCATGATGCTGAATGAGGGAAAGATCCAATATTCTTCTGATCCCGATAGCCATCGGGACGAAACAATCTATAAATCAGTTAGCATCTGCGCTCCTTACCTGGAAGTAGTGGAAGAAATGACCTTAATAGAATTCCTTGAATTTCATCATGGCTTCAAACCATTCATTAATGGCATCAGCAATGAAACAATCATGTCTGCTGTTGGCCTGGAGAAAGCAGCCAGTAAACAGATCCGATACTATTCTTCCGGAATGAAACAAAGAGTAAAGCTGGCACAATGTATTTTTTCCGATACTGCGATTGTTCTACTGGATGAACCCTGCACCAATTTGGATGCTGAAGGAATTGAGCTTTATCACCAACTTATATCTAATTACTGCAGCAACCGGCTGGTTGTTGTAAGCAGTAATGATAAGGTGGAATACAGTTTCTGCAACCACCTTATCTCCATCTCTGCCTATAAATAAAATTAGTGGGCACTACTGAGGTCCAATTTTCCCTCCTGCTTTTTCTTTCTCACCAGTAATACAAATGGAATACAGATAAGGAATGCGATACCAGTATACAGGAATACATCCATATAGGATAATATCTGAGCCTGTTTGGCCACTGAATAATCGAGCGATTTATATGCTTCCTGCAATGCAATATTCTCCGGATGGCCTTTCGCCATATACCCATGCTGTATTGCCGCTACCCTGTTTTGAACAACAGGATTGGAAACGTCCAGGTGGTTAACGAGGTTAGCACGATGGGTCATATTTGTATGTGCCATGAAAGTAGTGATAATGGCAATACCGAATGAACCACCTAACTGTCGCATCATTCCGGTAAATGCAGCCCCATCGCCAATTTCTCTTCCTTTGAGTGAACTCAATGAAAGTGCAGTGATCGGAATGAACAGCATCCCCATTCCCATACCCCGCATAATCAGCATCCAGAAAAATGAATGCTGGCTGGTATCCGGCGTTAATATTTTATATCCCCAGAAACAGAAGAAAAAGAATATGACCATACCGGCAGCTACCAGGTATTGCTGGGGCATACCTTTCTGCAATATTCTGCCAATCATCGGCATCATGAATGCAGTGGTAATGGCCGATGGTATCAATAACATACCGGCCTGTGTGGCGGTCCATCCAAGGGTGGCCTGCACATACAATGGTATAATAAAGGTTGTACCATATAAACCAAATCCCATAATAAAGGACAGAACTGTACCTACCCGCAGATTTCCATTCTTCAAAACTCTGAGCTGAACAACAGGATTGCGATAGGTCACTTCTCTCCAGATAAAAAAGAAAAATCCTAAAACTGCTGTGACAGTCAATATAACTATCCTCTGGCTATTAAACCAGTCATCCTCCTGCCCCTTTTCCAATATATATTGAAGGGAGCCAACGAATGCCGCCAGTAGTGCAATTCCTAACCAGTCTATATCCCTTGCTGCACTTTTCTCAGCATATTTCGGACTTCTTACAAACTGAAGTGTAAGCAGCGTAGCGATAATTCCTAATGGGATATTTATATAGAATATCAGGGGCCAGCTAAAATTGTAAGTGATATAACCTCCAAGGGGGGGACCTAATGTAGGACCTATAATCACACCCATTCCGTAAATAGCCTGCGCCATGCTCCTTTTTTCGGGAGGATAGCTTTCAGTAATAATGGTTTGGGATGTAACCAATAACGCACCACCACCTACACCCTGCAGGAATCTAAATAGAACCAGTTCATTGATGGTTCCCGCATTTCCGCATAGAAAAGAGCAGACGGTAAATAAAATGATAGAAGCCGCAAAATAGTTTCTTCTGCCAAATTGCTGGGATAACCAGCTTGTCATCGGTATGATGATTACGTTACCGATAGCATAGGCGGTCACTACCCAGCCAATTTCACTGGTAGTAGCACCGAGGTTTCCTTTCATATCATTCAGCGCCACGTTCACAATGGTAGTATCCACAATTTCCAGTAGCGCACAAACAATAGCAGTGATAGTAATGATCACTCTGCGTGATCCGTATTCAACTAATGAACTCGCTTGTACCATAGCCTTTCAATTAAATAATTATCCTAATCCAAATGCACGTCTGCAAATACATTCATTCCCGGTCTCAGCTTATGAACCAGTGAATCATTTGTATCTGTAAATACGATCTTCACGGGAAGTCGCTGTACCACTTTCACAAAGTTGCCGCTTGCATTATCCGGAGGTAATAAAGCAAAGGTTGATCCTGTTGCTGGTGAAAAAGAAGCCAGCGTTGCCTGGAACTTGTGGCCAGGATATGCATCCACCTTCACTACAACCTTCTGACCTGTCTTCATTTTATCAAGCTGCGTTTCTTTAAAGTTTGCTACAACCCATACATCATCACTGTGAACGATATTGAATAAAGCCTGACCTGCCTGTACATACTGTCCGGGTTGCACATTTACTTTTGACACCAGTCCATCCTGTGGAGCAGTGATCACCGTATAAGAAAGGTTCAGTTTGGCTGCATCAACATCTACCTGTTTCTGTTTGATGGTTGCGTCTGCCACATTGATCTGGCTGGCAGTTGCATTGCTTTGAACTGCTACTGCATTGCTCTGTTGTGAAGCCTGTTTCTTTTGTTCCTGTAAAATAGCTACCTGCTTTTCTGCTGATTGCTTTGCTGCTGATGCCTGCTCATATTGCTGCTGGGTGATGGAATGATCCTTGATCAGGTTCTCATAACGCTCAAAGTCCTGGGTAGCTCTCCACAGATTTACTTTTGCAGCTTCAATTTGCGCGTCCACGGTTCCCACTGAAGCCTGTGATGTTGCAATATTTGCTCTTGCAGCAGAGGTAACAGCCTTTGCATTGCCCAGATTCGTTTGCGCAATTTGCAAAGCAGCCTCTGCCTGCTCTACCTTGATCACGTAATCGCGGTTGTCCAGGACCAGTAAAGTGTCTCCTTTCTTTACGCGCTGGTTATCTTTCACACGGGCATCCATTACATATCCTGCCACGCGAGGAATAACAGGACTGATATCTGCACTCACCTGCGCATCATCCGTATCTTCATGGTGAAGGCCGTAGTTGTATTTGCTGATGCCAAACCAGGCGCCGGCCACCACCAGCAATCCCAGTATTATTGGGAATACAGGGTTTCTTTTTTTCGTCACTTTTACTTCGTTGGTTTCATTAGTTGTTGCCATATCTATTCGCTTAAATATTATTTGTTGGTATTAATTTCAGTAAGTCCTGCCACCTGCAGGAGTTTGTTATATGCCACTACTGCATCTGCTTTAGAGAATACATAGTTCAGCTTAGCCTGTAGCTGGGCCACATCTGCATCCAGAAGGTCAGTAGTTGTAGCAAGGGCATTATTGTATTTATTCTTTGTGATCCGATAATTTTCATTGGCCTGTTCAACAGCTTTTGCATTTACTTCCACTTTCTTCTGGCTGCTGAGAAGATCCAGATAGCTCTTGTTCACCTGAAGTTTTACCTGGTCATTCAGTATTGCTTCATTAGCTGTAATCTGTTTTACTCTTGCTTCTGCCTGTTGCACTTTAGCCTTTGATTTCCATAAAGAACCAATATTGTAGGAAACACCTACGCCAATATTCAGGGCATTGGTTACAGAGAATACATTCGGAATATCAGCTGCGATATAACCACCGGTCAAGGCAAGGCTGGGATATAATTCCGCTTTGGTAGATTTTACTCCTGATTGTGCTGATTTCTTATGCAGATCCAGGGCAGCCATATCCTTTCTGTTTGTCATGGCAGCTGTTACATATTCTTCCAGTGTTTTGGGACCAATTGGCTGATCCAACACCGAGGAATCAGGAATGATCTCTGTCTGTTCAGGCAATCCCAGCATTAAATCCATATTCACATTAGCCAGTTGCCAGTTATTCTGTACATCCAGCAAGGTCAATTCAGTATTGGACGATTGCAGCTCTGCTTTCAGCAATTCATTTCTTGCCAGTAACCCGTTTTTCTCCAGGTTACTGAAATCCTTTACTCGTTGCTGTGATTGCAAAAGGTTTTCTTTCACGAGTTCAACGGCTGTCTTTGCCTTGTACAGATTAATATAGGCTTCAATAATATTCTGTACTACTTCTTCCCTGTCATTATCTGCATCGAGTTTGGCAGCTTCTGCCAGGTAACGGGATGATTCAATGCCGTACCTGATCTTTCCGCCGGCATAAATGGGAAGGGAAGCATTCACAATACCATACATGGCCTGGGACACTTTGGGAGATTCACCTGATCCTCCGCTGCCGCCGCTGTTGTCTTTGCTTTTCAGATCAAAATTTGCCGTGTTCAATCGCAGGTATGAACCTGATAATTTTACATCAGGCAATTTTCTTTCTACTGCTTCTCTCAATGCAGCTGTTGCTTCTTCAATTCTTGCCTGGCTGCCGGCCAGCGTGTGACTGTTCCTGATGCCCAGGTTAATGGCATCCGGCAGTGATAATGGTTTTTGGTTTTGGCCCATTGCTTTTCCTGCTAACAAAATGGAAAGGGTCAAAATAATTCCTGTCCTAATCTTCATAAGTCAATATTGCTTTAAATAATGTTTTGAGGTAAACACTCAGCTTCTTGCGAAGCTGTTTTTCAAATTGTTCATCCGACAATGATTGCAGGTTGTTCAATTCTTTATAATAGTGCTTGGTTGTATAAAGATGATTCACGGTACCAAAAAGCGTATTCATCATTAAAGAGATATCGATCTCTTTCTTGAACTGCTTTTTACGCTGGCCTTCCTGCACCAGCTGTTTGATCAACTCCATGTTTGTTTTCTTGACGCTCAGGATGGCGGTAGCAACAGGACCGTGTGTATGAATGATCTGCTCTCTTGCCATTACGCGATGAAAACATTGCTGATTCTGGAATTTGTCGATATAGAAATCGATCAACGTATAAAATTTTTCGAGCGGCGAGAGTTCCTTATTTTCTATCATCTCTGACACTAATTGCCGGGTATTCTCACCACGGTATTTGAATATGGCCACCAGCAAATTGTCTTTTGAACCAAAATAATAGGATATCATGGCCAGGTTCACATCTGCGGCTTCTGCGATATCTCTTACAGAAGTGCCGTTAAATCCATTATCTGAGAACAGTTTTTCGGCAGCTTCTATGATCTTTATATGTTTTTCGTTGTATTCCACGGAATACTCCTTTTTTAGTTTGAGGCACCAAAATTAAACAAATGTTTGATTTAAACAAACGTTTAATTAACAGGAAGGGAGAGATTTTTTCCACATCACTAATAACCGATTGATTAATAAGGAGAAAAATTACCGCTGACTGGCGATGAGAAGATTGAGATCAGTATACTTAAGATCGAAGCGCTCACTGAGGTAGAAATTGGTAAGGGCGCCTTTGAAAAGATAGATACCGCTACGCAGGTGCACCTGATGCCAAACAAGGTTTTCAAAACCTCCATCCTCGCCTGCTTCTAATAGCAGTGGCATTAATACATTGCTAATTGCCTGTGATGCTGTACGGGCAAAACCAGATGGGATATTTGGAACGCAATAATGGATCACTCCGTATTTCATGAAGATGGGATGCTCATGACTGGTGATCTCGGAAGTTTCGAAACAGCCGCCACGGTCAATACTAACATCTATTACTACTGATCCGGGCCGCATATTACTCACCATTTCTTCCGTAACCACCATGGGTGTTCTGCCTGTTTCAGAAGCCAACGCACCTACTGCCACTTCGCAGGTCTTTAATTGTTTTCCCAGCATGCGTGGTTCAATCACAGATGTCCATAAACGGTGACCAATATTATTTTGTAATCGCTTTAATCGATAAACACTATTATCAAAAACCTTTACGGAAGCACCCAGCGCCAAAGCAGCTCTTGCGGCATATTCACCTACAATGCCAGCGCCGATAATGATAACCTTTGTAGGGGCAATACCAGAAACGCCACCAAGTAGTACGCCTTTTCCATGATTGGCAGAGCCGAGGTACTGTGCAGCAATCAGCATTACCGCACTTCCTGCAATCTCACTCATGCTTCTGACAATAGGATAAGAATCACTATCATCTTTCAGATTCTCAAAAGAAATGGCCGTGATCTTCTTAGCCATCATACTTTCCAGTATCTCTGCTTTCAGCACTGAAATATGAATGGGAGAAATGATCACCTGCCCCATTTGCAACAAGGGTAGATCATCTTCAATCACGGGGGCACTCTTCACCAATATGGGAGCCTTGAAAACTTCAGAGCGCTCATAGACGATCTTTGCTCCGGCTTCACTATAATCTTTGTCGCGGAAATGTGAGGCTTCACCTGCATTGTGTTCTATCATGATCTGATGACCATTGCTGGTAAGCACGCTAACGGCATCCGGGGTCAGGGCTATTCTGTTCTCCTGGAAAGCCGTTTCTTTCGGTATCCCGATCGTCATTCCCTGGGCCTTGGGCTTAATATCCAGCGTTTCCTCCAGTGTTTCATAACTAAAGGCGGTGCTGATTTTGGGTTTCTGTTGGTTCATGGGGAAATAGTGTGGGTTACCGCTTCAAAAATAACTAATTCCGGTTGATTATCAGCTTTCTTGTGGTGAGTCCCGTGACAGTAAGATATAGATGCACAGCCTCCGCAGGCACCAGTCCGGGTGCTTTTTCAGGCCACTCCAGCAGGCAGATATGACCACTATATAAACAATCTTCTACCCCTGCCCGGGAAGCTTCTTCCTCATCCTTCAGGCGATAGAGATCAATATGGAATATTTTTTTCTCCTTCCCCTTCTCAGTATAATTATATTCATTGATGATGGAAAAAGTAGGACTTCCCACCACATCCTTCACACCCTTCAGATCGCACAAGGCATGAATAAAAGTGGTCTTGCCGGCACCCATCTCCCCATGCAGCGCAAACACCGTGGCATCGGTATTTAATTCCCAGCATTGCCGGGCTGCATCTTTAATATTATCCAGCGAAAAACTCAATTCCATTCCGCAAATGTATTAATGGTACCATAAATAGCAACCTTGTTGCCATAATTCCCTGTATTTCATTTAGAGAGAAGCACGGCATTTGATAATTTTGCATCAACAGAACCGCTACATTTTTGTTATACATGAAAGACCTCATTGAATGGAAAAAGTAAGCTGGAAAGTGGATGGAATGGATTGCACCAATTGTGCCCTTACAATCAGGAAATACCTGGAAAAACAGGGTATGAAGAGTGTAAAGGTGAATTTTGCTACCGGCAATGTGAGCTTTGATGCAGGAACAGAATTAAAAACAGACCAGCTCTCGAAAGGCATCAGCGACCTGGGTTACAAGGTTATCAACCCTAACGGCAATGGTCAAAGTCATGATGGCCATTCCCATGATGATCATGATGAACCCGGCGCTATTTTCTCCAGTCATCTAAAACGTTTTCTTTTTTGTCTCCCTTTCACACTGGTATTGATGCTGCACATGATACCCGGCCTCACCATTCACTGGCTCATGAATCCGTGGATACAACTGGCTCTCTGTCTTCCTGTATATATTGTAGGTATGAGTTTTTTTGGGAGAAGTGCATGGAGAGGTTTGCGCAATGGTATGGCCAATATGAATGTATTGATAGCGGTAGGTGGTACTGCTGCATTTGTATATAGCCTGGCGGGACATCTCCTTAATCTCGGAGAAGGTTATCTTTTTTATGAAACAGCCGCTACCATTATTACTTTGGTCTTCCTTGGTAATTACCTGGAAGACGCGTCCATTGAATCCACACAAAAAGAGTTAAAGAAGCTGGCCAAATCCCAAAAGGTAATGGCCAATATGATCGCCTTTGATGATCAGCACAAGGAAGAAGTATTCCCGGTTGAGAATACTGATCTCCGTGTTGGAGATCTTATTTTAATAAAGACAGGCGAACAGGTGCCGATCGATTGCAAGATACTCTGGGGAGAAGCTGATGTG
Organism: Segetibacter sp.; assembly: GCA_021154405.1. Taxonomy (GTDB): domain Bacteria; phylum Bacteroidota; class Bacteroidia; order Chitinophagales; family Chitinophagaceae; genus JAJKIP01. The sequence goes on from JAJKIP010000138.1 coordinate 11,462, forward strand.
AATGAAGCGATCATCACAGGGGAAAGCGCCCCGGTGCATAAGATCAGAAAAGATACACTGATCGGTGGCAGCATACTGGTGAATGGTACCGTGAAAGCACAGGTAACTGCAACAGGTGATGATACTGTTCTTTCCGGTATTATTAATTTGGTAAAAGAGGCACAGGGTGAAAAACCACCCGTGCAGCAAATGGCTGATAAGATCAGTGCCATATTTGTTCCGATAGTTATCGGGATAGCGACCTTAACACTGATCGTTAACTGGATTACTCTTGGCGATTTTCAGCCGGCCCTGATGAGGAGCATTGCGGTATTGGTGATCGCATGTCCCTGCGCCATGGGACTTGCCACGCCGGCAGCCATTGCGGTAGGCCTGGGAAGAGGTGCAAGGAAAGGAATACTTTTCCGCAATGCCACGAGTCTTGAATTATTTAAGGATATAAAACAGGTAGTATTTGATAAGACCGGCACACTCACCACGGGTAATTTTAACCTGAAAGATTACAAGGTAACCGGGCAAATAAGTGATGACGAATTCAGACAGATCGTTTATTCCCTCGAAAAATATTCCAATCACCCCATCGCCAGAAGCATCAGCAAGGCATGGAAAACAACCGGTGAAATGGGTTGGAAGGAAATGGAAGAGATCAAAGGTTTGGGTATTCGTGCAATTGACAGGGAAGGCAATACCTACCAGGCAGGTTCTTATCGTATGGCTGAAAAGCTTACTACAGACGATACGCATAATGTATATATAATAAAGAACAATACACTGCTCGGCTGGATTGATGTGAAGGATGAATTGAGGCCTGAATCAAAGAACGTTGTTCAATACCTGCAGGCCAGAGGAATTAAAACGATATTACTCAGTGGTGATCGCCTCGCTAAAACAGAGCAACTCGGATTAGAATTAGGCATCAGCGAAGTAATTGCGGAACAAACGCCTGAGCAAAAACTGGAAAAGATTGCCGAACTCACCAAAGCCACTCCCACCGCCATGGTTGGTGATGGCATTAATGACGCGCCGGCACTGGCTAAAGCTACAGTGGGTATTTCCATGAGCGATGCTTCTCATATTGCCATTCAATCCGCCCAGGTAGTATTGATGAATAATGGATTGAAGAACCTGCCCGCCGCATTGGGATTGGGCAGGCATACTTATATAACTATTAAAGAAAACCTCTTCTGGGCATTTGCCTATAATATTGTGGCCATTCCCGTTGCCGCATTTGGATTGCTCACACCTACCTTTGGAGCATTGGTGATGGCATTGAGTGATGTTGTATTAGCCATTAACTCCGCACGTTTATTTATTAAGAAGGTAGAGTAACATTGGAAGAAGCTGATCGTTTAAAATGAGTAAATAGTGGAATGTAGGTGAATAACGAAACAACGCTGTTTTCCGTTAATTTCTTAGCTTCGACGCAGTGATCAAAGACATTCACAAACTGGTTAAAGAGTATTGGGGATTTGATAATTTTCGTCCGCTTCAGCAGGAGATAATTCAGTCTATCCTTGATGGGAATGATACCCTTGCACTGATGCCTACCGGCGGTGGTAAATCACTTTGCTACCAGGTTCCCGGTCTCGCCAAAGAAGGCATGTGTCTGGTCATCTCTCCGCTGATCGCCTTGATGAAGGACCAGGTAGAGCATCTCCGTAAAAAGAATATTACCGCCTATTCCATTTATTCCGGGATGAGTTATAAAGAACTCGTTCGCACACTGAAAGTTGTTACAGAAAGCAATTGCAAATTCTTATTTGTATCACCTGAGCGACTGGAAACGAATTTGTTCAAAGAATACCTGCCGGGAATGGGCGTGAACCTGATTGCGGTGGATGAAGCGCATTGCATCAGCCAGTGGGGTTATGATTTTCGTCCTGCTTATTTACGTATTGCTGCATTGCGGGAAGAATTGCCGAATGTTCCGGTACTGGCGTTAACAGCATCGGCAACGGAAGAGGTGCAAAAGGATATTTGTGATAAGCTCAGATTTCAGGTTATTGGTCATCAATCGTCCAATACTACCGAATGGAAAGTATTTCGCCAATCCTTTGAACGTCCCAATCTGTCTTATAGCGCCTTTAAGGTTGAGTCCAGGATCAACAAGATCCTTGAGATCATCCAAAAGGTGCCGGGCAGTGGAATCATATATTGTAAGAGTCGTAAACGGACGAGGGAGATCAGTGATCTGCTGCGATTGCAGGGTGTGCAGGCAGATTATTACCATGCGGGTTTGACCAATGAAGAACGGAACCGGAAGCAGGAAGACTGGATCAGGAACCGGATTCGGATAATAGTATGCACCAATGCATTTGGGATGGGGATTGACAAACCAGATGTACGAATTGTGGTTCATGCGGATGTACCGGATTGCCTGGAAAATTATTACCAGGAAGCTGGCAGGGCCGGACGAGATGGCAAAACTTCCTATGCTGTTCTATTATATAATAACGAGGACCTTGATCAGCTGGAAGAAATGCTGAACCAGCGATTCCCTACGCTGGAAGATATCCGGATGGTGTACCAGGCAGTGGCCAATTATTTACAGATACCAGTTGGCGAAGGCCCGGGGAATTATTATGATTTCGATATTTCAGATTTTCTGAAAAAATTCAAGCTGAACAGTCATACCGCTTTATATTCCCTGAAGGCATTGGAACAGGAAGGCTGGTTATCTTTTAATGAACAGGTTTTCTTACCAGCCACCGTTCAGTTCACTACCAATAAGGATTACCTGTATACTTATGAAAAGAATCATCCTTCCCTGGAATCGGTAATTAAAACATTACTGAGATCCTATGAAGGAATCTTTGATCATACCATCCCGGTATCAGAGAAAGTAATTGCCGGAATATTAAGAAAGGAGGCTGATGATATTATTAGTCAACTTTCTGAATTGCATCACGCAGGTATCCTGGAATATACTCGTCAAAAGGATACTCCTCAATTATTGTTCATGAGGAGCCGGATAAAGGCAGAGGAGATCACGATCAACCAGGCAGGTTATAACCGGAGGAAGGATCAGTTATTAAGAAGAATTTGTGATATGATCGACTATGTGAATGAAAATAATCTATGCAGGAGCAGCGTTATAGCCGGGTATTTTGGAGATAAGGACGTGAAGCCATGTGGCATATGTGATAATTGTTTACGCGGAAAAGGGATCGCCATGAACAAACAGGAATTTGAAACCATTCATCACCGCATAGTAAATATTGTCAAATATGAATCTTTACACGTAAGAGATCTCTTGCTGAAGATGAATGGGATTAAAAAGGAAAAAGCATGGAAAGTGCTTGAGTTCCTCCAGGCTGAGCAGATGATAGAAATGGATCAGAACGGCCGGGTTCATTTTAAGTGATATATTATAACGTACTACAACTTCTTCCAAATAAATAATTCTGCTGTTATTGTTTTTGCACTGGCAAAGACTGGATTCTATTTGTCTGTAAAGTATTAGCCTGTTTCAATCAATAAAGGGACGTGAAGGAACTCACGTCCCTATTTATCTCGAACCCAAAATAACCAGTGTTCTATCGAAGTGAATGAAAGGAGGCTCTGATCTCTTCAGCAAATAATTGCGGTTGTTCCCATGCGGCAAAATGTCCGCCTTTGTTCAATTTATTATAATGGATCAATTTAGGATATGCTTTTTCTGCCCAGCTTTGGGGAGCGGCGTATATTTCATCAGGAAATGAACTGACAGCAACAGGTATCTGCACATTCCTGGGATCAAAGAATCCTCCAGTTGCAACCTGAGTAGCTTCCCAATAAAGACGGGCAGAAGAAACGCCCGTATTGGTAAACCAGTACAGGGAAATATTATCTAAAATATCATCCTTTGAAAGACCTTCTTCCTCCCCGTTGAAGACACGGGTAATCAGTTTATAACTACGGTCATCATGGTCCAGCATCCATGCAGCGAGCCCTATCGGAGAATCTTCAATTGCATACAATGTTTGGGGACGAAGTCCCATTTCGCTTGCATAGGCTAATCCCTTCTTATAAAAGAAATCCAGTTGCTTATAGGCATTTAATTCATCAGCATTAAGTCCTTCTGGTATTTTACCTGCTGCGAGTGCTTTTGTGATCTCTGCCGGGACAGTTGCTGCCATATTTGTATTAATACCCAGCAATTCAGGAGGCGCATTCAGGGCCATGGTTTCGGAAACCGCATTACCCCAGTCACCGCCCTGGGCCACAAATTTTTTATAGCCGAGACGTCTCATCAATTCAATCCATGCTTTTGCCACACGTTCAGGATTCCATCCCAGTTCTGTTGCCTTACCGGAGAAACCATGACCCGGAAGTGAAGGGATCACTACATCAAACGCGTCCTCGGCTTTTCCGCCATAAGCAACAGGATTTGTGAGTGGATCAATAACCTTTAATTGTTCAATGATCGATCCTGGCCACCCATGTGTGATAATAAGCGGCATTGCATTCTTATTTTTTGAGCGAACATGAATGAAATGAATATCGAGCCCGTCAATTTTTGTTATGAATTGAGGGTAGGAATTCAGTTTGGCTTCAATCTTTCGCCAGTCATATTTTGTAGCCCAGTATTTTGCTAAAGCCTGCATGGTAGCTAATTGGACCCCTTGTGATTCATCTTTCACCAATTCCTGGCTGGGCCACTTTGTTGAGAGAACCCTGCGCTTAAGGTCAGCAATCTGCTCGTTTGTGATATGCACCTGAAAGCTCCGGAGTGATTCATCTGGTGATAGCTTTATCGAAGTTCCCCCCTGTGCGTTGCTTAATGTCCCTTGCATAGCGAGGGCGCCTGCCATTACTGTATTTGCAAGGATGTCCTTAGTCTTTTTCATGTTGTAAATAGTTGATTGGGTTGATAAAAATCGAACCTCAAAAGTATTTTTACAATATGCCGTTGGCAAGCACCAAACCGCAGGGCTGCCGAGGAAGCGGGCGAAGTGGACATAATACCCGGAAATTTCAGAATAGTTAACGAGGACCTTTAGAAACAGATTCTCTTTGATTCTTCGTAATTTGTTTAGGCAAGACAAAGTGATATCCCATCTCCTCCTTCAAATCAGGGATCCAGATCACCACCTGGGAAGTTTCAGAATATACATAGCGAACGATTATTAAGCCAATATGAAATTATTGATAATGTATTCTTTTCTGTTATTTGAATAAATGAAACAAAACCTATTGATATGAAACATAGACTGAGCACAAACGGAATAGCCTTGCGCTATACAACCCTGAGGCCGAAAGCAAACATCGAAACAGCCACTGCATCTGTCCCTGGTGATAAAAAGGCGAATTTGCGACAACAATACAGCCTGGAAAACCTGGAAGAGTTCTTAATAAAACTAAATGTTATCACAGGCAAGGAAAGCTTCCTGGTTTTTAAGAACAATAAATATATAAGCATACGCACAGGAGATATTGCATACTTCTATGTAAAAAATGAATCTACAAATATTGTAACCTTTTCTAACATAGAGTTTCTTGTTAATTATTCATTGGAGCAAATACAGCATTTATTACCCAATAAAAGGTTTTTCCGCCTCAACAGACAATACCTTGTCAGCTTCAATGTCATAAAAGAAGTAGAACACTATTTCAATCGAAAACTGTTGATCAATGTAATTGTGCCCACAAAGGAAAAACTGATAGTTCCAAAAGAAAAGG
>JAJKIP010000139.1 GCA_021154405.1 Segetibacter sp.
CGGTGTTTACCGTATAATAATAGAATGGTTTGTGATATTGTTTTTGATTTTGCCAATATGGATCATAGCTAACCACAGCTTTAACACTCAATCCTTTGATTGGTAATTGTTGTTCCAGAGAAGCTGTTGTCAGTAATGTGTTTCCATATTGCCTGGAGTATCCACCAGACTTAAGTGTGGCCAACGGACTTAATCCTACAGAAGCGCCCCATAATCCATTACTGAATCGATAAGGATCAATTGGAATGTACTTGTAAGTTGAACGCAAAAGATTGCCTGCATTATGTCCAGGATCCAGGTTTCTGTTCTTTTCCTGCGAACCATTTAATGCAAAAGCAAATTTGGTGGTGTTGGTCACTTTTGCTTCCAGATTCAGATTATACGTATAACGGGTATAAGTAATCTGGGGAAACATCCCTTTCTGGTTAAAAAATCCCATACTCGTGAAGTATTTGACCTTATCTGTGCCACCTGTCATCTGTACACTGTAGTTCTGCTGTGGCGAATGAAAATCTACGATATCCTTGGGCGTAGAGATTGGGTTTTTATCAGGATCAGCGGCATTCAGTTGAAGATAGTTATCAACCTTTGCCGTTGCAAAAGGCAGATTTGTACCCCCGGGGTTTTCATTTAAATAAGCCTCATTGCGTAATCGCATATAATCCTGGGCACTCAAAATTTCGGGATAAAAAGTCGGACCCTGTGTACCATACCAGGCATTTAAAGAAATAGTTGGTGCTCCAATCTTACCTTGTTTGGTGGTTATTAAAACAACCCCATTAGCTCCGGCCAGCCCGTATGGAGCAGTTGCAGCCGCATCCTTTAAAATAGTTACCGACTCAATGATATTGGGGTCGATCTGGTTAATATTGTTACGTACCACGTTATCAACCACAATCAGTGGAGTGTTATTCCCTGACGTGTTGACCCCGCGTATCGAAAAATTTGTGTTGTCATTACCTGGTTGGCCACCAACAGACTGTCGGCCAATTACGCCAGACACACGGCCAACTACAGAGTTCGTTATGTTGGGGACTGGCACCTTAAGCAATTCAGAACCTTTGACGGTGCTAACAGCACCTGTTACCTTGGTTTTCTTTTGTGTGCCATAACCCACCACAACAACATCCTCAAGGGATGAAATAGAAGCATTTAATTGTATGGTAAGTTCAGTTGAGCCATTTACCGGAACCTCTTTTGCCAGAAAACCAACATAGGATATAACCAATATGGCATTCTGGTCCTGGACAGTTATACTAAAGCCTCCTTCCCCGGTTGTGGAAACAGAATTGTTGTGGCCTCTTTCTGTAACAGTGGCGCCTGAAAGTGCAATACCCTTATCATCAGTTACTCTTCCTTTTACAGTAAAGACAAAGGGATCTGGTGAATGAAAATTGTTTGCGGGAGTCTTTGCAAATAATGTTAGCTGGCAAGTAATCAGCAATAATAAAAAGCAGTGTTTAAGAAATGATCTACCCGTCCATTGCAGGACGGCATTTGACTTTCTCATATCTCTAGTTTTGTAAGTGAATCAATTCGCGTTAAGCGTTTGTTTGGTATCGAGGGAAACTGGTGTTAATTGAGTTTAGGCTACTATATTTTCATTACTACTATTTTAGGTGAATAATTGGATTGCTATCGATAATACAATGGTTGTTATTATTTGGTGACAGGAGCGGTTTTCGGGTATCCAATGGGCCAGGAATTCATTTATATAGCTAAATAATTAAGGTTTGGCCTTTCAGATGGAGAAAAGCCATTCTTTTTCTAACTCTTAAGATTAGAAAAACTGTGTAGTGTAAAGCCCCCGACGAATTGCTATGAGATTATCCGAGTTACTCATGCTTTTTGCTGGTAACCGGAATAATTGAAGTATAAATCGGGATGGAAAAAATGTATGAAATGCAGGATATAATCACTACATAGGCAAGCGTTAGTTTAGCGTTTAATAAAAAGTCAACCGTCAGTCAAGATCTTTGGAACAGATCTTTAATAACGTTACATTATCGGAGCAATCTCATTAGCATTACTAATATAACAACTTTTTTAAAGCGACCATTGTCTGTAAATGCTACCAGCCTGCCTACTGGGAAATTTTGACTTTTTTACTAACAATTTTATAGCAGAAAAATTGAAGTATTAAAGCAGAATAAGCGTAAATACGGGTATTCCCACTGTGTTATTCGTTAAAAATGGGCTGTCATAGTGTAAAAATTATACTCAAAGGATAATTTTCGCCCCTTCAGAAAATATTATACTTTACATTTCTTTTTTACTCTTAAATTTATTTTTCCCAAATACATAGGAAGTCTTGTTATGAAAAAATCCCTCTTGTTAAGCTCAGTAGCCCTTGTTTGTATTTTTTTCTCCTGTAGCCATGAACGATCAGGTAAACCACGTGTCCTTATTTTTACAAAAGCAGCCGGTTATGTGCATGCATCTATTCCCAACGGCGTAGCTGCTATTAAAAAACTGGGCGCGGAAAACGGGTTTGAAGTGGATACTACCTCTAACGCCGATTTCTTTAACCAGGATTCCCTGAACAAATATGCGACAGTTATTTTCCTGCATACAACGGGAAATATTCTTGACTATCGACAGGAAGCCGCATTTGAACGATATATCCAGGCTGGTGGTAGTTATGTGGGCATTCATGCCGCCGCAGACTGCGAATATGACTGGGGCTGGTATGGGCGTTTGGCCGGCGGCTGGTTCAGTAGTCACCCGGAACAGCAAACCGCGAAATTCATTATCAAGGATAAGAATTTCGGCGCTACCAGTTTCTTTACGGATTCCGTCTGGACAAGAAAGGATGAACTCTATAACTATAAAAAACTAAATCCTGATATTCATGTTGTATTAACCATTGATGAATCCACTTACAAAGGCGGCACCAATGGCGCTTTCCACCCAATGGCCTGGTACCATGAATTTGATGGCGGTCGTGCCTTCTATACTGCACTTGGTCACACAGAAGAAAGCTGGACGGAGGAGAATTACCTGAAACATCTGCTTGGCGGTATCAAATATGCCATTGGAGATAATAAGAGTCTGGACTATTCAAAAGCAAAAACACAGCTACCTCCCGAAGAAGACCGGTTTTCTAAAACTACCCTGGTAAAGGGTGAATTCTTTGAACCGACTGAAATGACGATTCTTCCGAACTTCGATATCCTGGTCACCCAGCGTAGGGGTGAACTGATGTTATACAAGAACGAAACAAAGCAGGTTAAGCAGGTGGGACTCTTGAAAGTTTACTGGAAAACGGAGCATACACCCGGAGTCAATGCAGAAGAAGGAGTGATGGGGTTGGCAAAGGATCCAAACTATGCAAAGAATAACCGGATATATATTTATTATAGCCCTGCAGACAGTTCTGTAAATCGTCTTTCCCGGTTTACCTTCAAAAATGATACACTTGATCTCAGCACAGAAAAAGTTATACTGGAAGTAAAATCCCAGCGAGAAATATGCTGTCATACTGGAGGTTCAATTGCGTTTGGTCCCGATGGCCTGCTGTATTTTTCTACGGGAGATAATTCAACTCCTTTTGATGAACCCAAACAGCGCTTTGTAAATAGCGGATTTGGACCGCTCAATGATGAGCCCGGGCATCAGCAGTATGATGCGCGCCGTTCTTCCGGGAATACCAATGACCTGCGCGGAAAGATCATTCGCATCAAGGTAAATGAAGATGGTTCCTATGATATTCCGGAAGGCAATCTTTTTGCCAAAGGGACAGATAAAACAAGGCCGGAAATTTATGTAATGGGGAATCGTAATCCTTACAGGATATCGGTGGACCAGAAAAATGGTAATCTTTATTGGGGTGAAGTTGGTCCGGATGCTGCCAATGACAGCCTGGATACACGCGGCCCCCGTGGTTATGATGAAGTTAATCACGCCCGCAAGGCTGGATTCTTTGGCTGGCCATTATTTGTAGGGAATAATTATCCTTATCATTCCTATAATTATAGAACAGGCGAAACAGGTGCAATATTTGATCCTCAGAAACCAGTCAATGAGTCACGCAATAACACCGGGTTAAGAGAATTGCCGCCTGCACAACCTGCATTTATCTGGTATCCTTATGCAGTATCACATGATTTTCCACAGACAGGAACAGGGGGCAGGAATGCAATGGCAGGACCAGTTTATTATACAGACATGTATCCAAAAGAAACACGCCTGCCTGATTACTATAATGGGAAGCTGATCATCTATGACTGGATACGCGGATGGATCAAGGCGGTGACCATGTTGCCGAATGGTGATTATGATAAAATGGAACCATTCTTTGGCTCCATTAAAGTGAATTCACTTATTGATATGGAAGCCGGTCCTGATGGAAGGCTTTATCTGCTGGAATACGGTTCCGGATGGTTTACCAAAAATGAAGATGCAGGACTTTTCCGAATTGATTATAATTATGGAAATATTGCACCGAAAATAACATCTTCTCAGGTCAGCAAGACCTCGGGTACTTTGCCATTTGCAGTAAAGGTTTCTGCAGAAGCACATGATGCGGACAATGGCACCCTTTCGTATATATGGAATTTCGGGGATGGTACTACTAAAGAAACTTCCACACCTGAAATTGATCACACGTATACTAATCCGGGTGATTATAAGATATCTCTTGAAGTAAAAGATAATGGTGGTGCATCCAGCAAACAGGATATTGCCAATGTATATGCAGGAAATGAGGAGCCCGTAGTAGATATTCAATTAACAGGCGGAAATCGCTCCTTCTATCTTCCGGGCAGAGCATTTACTTACGATGTAAGGGTGAAGGATAATGATACAGCAAAGGCTGACCCGGCTAATTTCTATGTATCTACTGAATATGTGGAAGGCTATGATAAGGCATCTTCTACATTGGGTCATCAACAGGGTCAGGCAGCAGTAAGTGGCAGGAGTCTGACACAAACCCTGGATTGCAAGAGTTGCCATAAGGAGGCCGATAAGTCGGTAGGTCCCGCCTTTATCCAGGTGGCTCAAAAATATAAAGGAGTTCCAGGTGCCACAGGCTATCTCAGTCAGAAGATCATTAAAGGCGGTAAGGGTGTATGGGGTGAAACAGCAATGGCTGCGCATCCAAACTTATCAGATAAAGATGTTCATACCATCGTTTCCTGGGTACTTTCACTGGCGGCGGATGAAAAGGTAAAGAAATCATTGCCTTCATCCGGCAGCATTATTCCTGCTGCGGGTCAACAACCAGGTAACTGGCTGGTGATGACTGCCAGTTATACAGATAAAGGAGGCAATAATACTAAAGCGCTTACGGGGTCAGCCACATTTGCCTTGCCCAGTAATTATCGTCCATTTAGCGGGCGTGAAGAAGTGAAAGCTTTTGAAAAAGGAACTCAAAATGGCAGTCAGGTAGTTCGAATTCCAAAAACGGATGGATGGTTTGCTGTAGATAGCATAGATCTTACAGGTGTAAGGTCGGTTAATACAATCACCCGATGGAGAAATACACCGCAGAAGGGGTATGAACTGGAAGTGAGACTGGATTCACCGGAAGGGAAATTTTTGGGAAGAGGTGCAATGCCTGTGCCTGCTTCGGGTGCCACGCAGGGTCAGGCACATATTCCATTGCTTCCAACAGACGATGGAATATATCATAAACTTTATTTCATATATAAAGGAAGTCCGGATGTTGTTGTTGAGGCGAGTATTGCACTATTGCAGTTTAACGCTAAATAACATTGAGGCTAAATAAAATTGAGAGAATGGGGAACCGAAGGTTCCCCATTTCTTTTATTAATCAACCCCTGTAGTGATCATATGTACCATTCTTCTCTTCCTGTCTACCCCTAGAAAATGCATAAAATTGTCCCAGAAAGGAGAAGAAACCAGCTTTTCTTTCTTTTCAGGAGGAATGGTCAATTCATAAAATAAGACAGATTCTCCTGTATGTCTGCGGATATTATGAGATATCAAATGATGTACCTCCGCCATTGAAATAAAATATTCGTTGCCTGGATCGTTAAAATTAAGTTTGCTGATCAGTTCATGCGTTTGTATGGGAGCATAGTCTTCTCCCGTTATGGCATTGATGATATAATTGCCAAATTCATCCTTCTCATTACCGGTTTCTGTAACAGATGATTTTTGATAGGCATGTGAGGATTCGAAAAAATGCAATTCTTTTATTTTGGACACAAGGCCATTCAGGGAAATATCCTGACTGAATCCACTGGTATCAAACTGTAATATTTCAAACATTCCAAAGCGACCAAATACGAATTTGATATTTAGTTGAAGAAGCGGGTTAAATGACATGGTAAATAGCAATACAGTTGGTTTATTAATGGGTTTTTAGAAACAGGGACATTACATTAAACATATCACCAGGAATCCATAGGCGGATCTGTTAATTCAATTTTTGTTCTTTATTGATTGATTGGCAAAATAACAACCAGATGTAAAATGGCTGTTTCTCCTCCTGCGAGGACAACAAGACGGCTGCCTTGCCATCTGCAAAATCTGCGCCAATGTAATTTATATGTTAGCTTAAAAGTTCTGTTGCTAACGTGCTAATCAGAGACCGGGGCAAGAGAGAAATAGTGAATAGGTTTGAATTTTAAAAGTAAGCTGTTCGCAATTATTTCACATCAATTAACCGTTTAATTTTTTGCATTTATTACCAATGATGAATAAATGATAAAGAGGTTATCCGCCGCGGTGGATAACCTCTTTATTAATTAGGGTTGTAACTGTCCTTATTTAAAATTGATTATTTAATCGTAGCCAATAATTCATCCAGTTTTTCGTGTGAATCTCTTACACCGTATTCCATTCCGGATTGAACCATTCCATCCCTGTCAGCCACTGATTGAAAAACGGATTGTGTGATTACCCTTGTACGGTTTCCCGGAAGGGATTCAAATCGGGCTGTTTCCATCGCCACATGTCCTTTTTCCGGTAAACCATCAAACTCAAATGTCTGAATGATTCGTTCTGGAGCTGAAAGTTCATGGCATACGCCATGGAAGGAAAATTTGTTGCCATTTTTATCGGCATGTGTGTATTCCCAGGAGCCTCCACTTTTTGATTCCCATTTATTGATCGTCATGGTCATGTCGCACGGACCAAGCCATTTCACAATTATTTTTGGGTCAGTGTAAGCTTTAAAGACCAGTTCACGCGGGGCATCGAATACCCGGGTAATAATTACTTCCTGCTTTCCGGGCTCTGCTGTAATAGTTGTTTGATTTTTTGCCATTGTTAAGAATATTTATGATTAGCATTAATTGCCTAAAATGTGTTTGACGGCTATTATAATATATTTAATAAAGGAGAACATCGCATTCAGGTTTATCATTCCTGTTGGTCATGGGGTGAAGGATCAATTATTTTTTCTTTATGATCTTTTTCGGTTTATGCTGCATATCATCCAGTACTGAGTCCAGGCGATCATAACGTTCCTCCCACATTTTTCGGAAAGGTGCAATCCAGTCGGCCACCTCGGCCAGTTTCTTAAGATTGGTTTCGCAATACCGTTCCCTTCCGGTTTGTTTGATAATAATAACTCCGCATTCAGTCAATATTTTTATATGCTGGGAGATAGCGGGGCGGCTTACATCAAAATTGTCTGCGATCGCATTCAGGTTGAGCGATTGTTTTGAAATAAGGCTAATAATTTCCCGGCGGGTAGGGTCGGCTATTGCCTGGAATACGTCTCTTCTCATACTATTTTAAGATTACGATATGTAAGTAATCGCTTACAAATATATATGTAAGCGATTACTTACACAAATTTTCACTTCATTATTTTAATAAAATGGGTACCAGGGTCAACAAACCCTTGGCAGAGAAGGGAAGAGCAGATCAGTTTGTCAAGTTAGAACATTGAAAAAGAGTGGCAGTTAGCTATTAAATTCCTCGTGTTAGTTTTTGCTATTAGGCCTCCTGCACCTATTTTTGCGCCGGAGAGATGGCAGAGCGGTCTAATGCGGCGGTCTTGAAAACCGTTGACTGTTACAGGTCCGGGGGTTCGAATCCCTCTCTCTCCGCTC
>JAJKIP010000140.1 GCA_021154405.1 Segetibacter sp.
ACAAGACTGGCATTATTCAGAGCTACCCGGGGAGGGAGAAACCCTTTATTAGTACTTTCTAATTCCAACAATGAATTGGCATTGATGGTATTTGGATTGTTTCCAATCTTTACCTGTGCGTGGGTAAACACACTTATAAAAAGTAAGAAAGCAGTTGTAAAGTTTTTCATCGTTCTGGATTTTATTAATTTATATCCTGTAATCCTGATTTATCGATCTTGTATTTCTTTTTCAAATTATATTCATAGTTCAGACCCAGCACGAAATAACAGTCACTTCTCAATGGGTTGAAGACATAAAAAGGAAGAGTGAAATTTCTAAAGCAGAGCCCACTCACTACACCGGGTTCCAGATATCCTTTCTGTTGTTGCCTGGTAAACTGCATGGCAATTCCTGAATAGAAATAATCAGAGAAAGAATAGCCTGCTTCAGACCAGTTAAAAAAGAAGTTGGCCATACCTTTTTTAGTGGCCATGCTGTATTGAGATTGTGCAGAGAAATAAAAATCTTTCCATTCTATCTCATTATTTATCCCTGCGGAAACCCCGGTGAACTTTCCAGTGGAATAACCAGACATTGGCGTGATTGACCAGGTCAATGATTTTCCACCATTAAGGGTCTTCCCTCCAAAAAAGGAAAGCGTTTGTGCATCTTCATAGTTATAGCGTAGCTCTCCATACCAGTTGTTTTTGGTCTGGATATGTACCATCGGCACAAAGGCAGAAGCATCAGGCTGACGTATATAATTATATTGTTCAAATACCCATTTCGACTGGGATTGGGCATTAATAGTACTCAAAACAGCTATGAAAAGCCCAATAGCGCTGACGGAGATTGTCAGGGGTATTCTATTTGTTACAATAAAAAGGTTTCTAGAGGGCATTGGATCTTGGCTTTTCAGCAATTGGATTCTGAGCAACAAAATACAATTAGCCATCTCTATAAAAAGTAGAGCACCTAATCGTTTTATTGTAGTTGAAAGTTCTACATAGAAACTCTTGTAATTATATATTGCCGGGAATACTAAGTGTTTTCATTGATCAACCCTTAGTTGATTCATGTCAATACCTAATGGTATTGACCGGAAAGTTTGGCAGGGTCTAAATGGTTCGCATCTTTCTTTTCATGACCGAAATTTTCATTTTCATGCTTCAGTAACATACGAAGGTTCGGGTGAGGCATCTTGACTGATATTGTTGCCTTACAAAAAACCTTCACTAAAATCACTGCACATGAAAAAAGTTCTGCTGCTTGCAGCATTCCTATTGCCATTACTTTCGGCGATAGGACAGAGCCGGTCTATTACCGGCAAAGTCAAAGACGACAAAGGGATCCCTCTATCAAATGTTTCAGTTATTGTAAAAGGCACTTCGGTAGGAACCACCACTAACCTGGATGGTGATTTCTCTATTACGCTGCCAGATGGTGCCCGAACATTGGTATTCACCAGGATCAATATGTCACCTACAGAAGTTGAAGTAGGCAACCAGTCTGTTATTAATGCCACCATGCAGGCCACCGACAAGGTACTTGATGAAGTGGTTGTAACAGGCGTGGGAACCGGCGTCAGCAAGCGAAAAGTTGCGATCTCCATTGAGAGCATTTCCGCTAAAGACCTGCCAAAGGTTCCGCAAGGCTCAATTGATCAGGCCCTGATTGGAAAGATACCTGGTGCACAAATCACTTCCATTTCCGGTCAGCCCGGTCAGCAGGCTGCCATTATCCTGAGAGGTATAAATACCCTCAGTACAACCCAGCCAATGATCCTGGTAGACGGAATTCAGATCAACAGCTCCAGCAACAGAAATGGTACCTTATCTTCTGATGATAACCAAGGGAGGGGAAACCTGGTCTCTACTAATCAGTCATCCCGATTATCCGATCTTGACCTCAGCAATATCGAAAGAGTAGAAGTAATTCAGGGTGCTGCTGCTGCCACCATCTACGGCGCACAGGGAGCCAATGGTGTTATCCAGATATTTACCAAGAAAGGAGTGCGTAATGGTAAAACAACCATTACACTTAACAGCCGCGTAAGCGTTGATAAAGTTCTGCGTGGAAAATTGAAACTGGCTGATCATCATTTTTATGAAACAGATGCGGAGGGATATATCATATCCAATGCAAATACCCGCCTGGCGCCTGATCCTCAAACCGGGCAAACATTGCAGCCTAAATTACCTGCCAGTCTCGTAACTGCAATAAATGATAAACCTTATAAGGAACAATTGTATGATAACCTGGGAGCCACATTTCTTGATCATGCAACTACGTATAATAATAGTGTGAGTATTTCCGGTGGTAAGGATAAATTCGACTATGCACTTACCCTGTCTCACCTGGTGCAGGAAAGTATACTTTCAGGAAGATATAAAAGGTCCAATGCATCTGTGAACCTGGGCGCTGAACTGTTTAAGAATTTTACCATGCGTAGCAGTACCCAGATACTTTATGGCGATAACCGAACAGGAAGTATAACAGGACAGAACAATATCAATAGTCCTTTAAATTCTGTATTGCTTACAAGGCGTTACCTGGATATTACCAGGAAAGATGCTTTGGGTAATTATGTAGTGCACCCGCAAGTTGGAGAAACATCTGCATCTCCCCTTTACACCCGTCAATTCAGGAAATGGCGATCAGAAACAATGCGGGCGCTTCAGAGTTTCAACCTGAACTACAAACCATTCAGTTTCCTTGAACTGGATTATAAATTTGGTATCGATAACTACCGCTATGATTATACTGACCTGATCGCGTTTCAGCAGAATACACTGACTCCTTCATTGGGAATTACTCCTTTGAATGGAAGACTTACAAGGGATTATTTCAATGAAACCTTCCTCAACTCTCTGGTGAGTGCATTTATCCGTACAAATTTTGAAAGGGATTTTAATCTAAATATTCCGATCAATACTACTACCCAGATCGCTTATGATTACCGGAGAAATAAATACCGGAACCTGCTTACACAGGGAACTGGCTTTACTCCATTCCCTCCCAATAACATGAATGGAACCACTCCTGCCCTGACGGAGAACAATACTGACTTCATCACATTTGGATACCTCGTCAATCAACGTATTGAATATGGTGAAATTTTTGGCGTATCTGGAGGACTGAGAGTAGATTACTCTTCAGCATTTGGAGCGGGCTCTGATCCTTTTGTTTTCCCAAGAGCTGATGCTTACGTGCGGATGACGCAATTGAATTTCCTTAAGTCACAAAGGACGGTTTCAGAATGGAAATTGCGCGGTGCCTGGGGTAAAGCAGGTATTCAGCCATTGCCTTATGACCGTTTCATCACACTTATCAACGGAAATTTTGGAACCAATGGATATCTGGCTACAAACTCAACCTCCAATAATCCCATGCTGAATGTGGAAGTTTCTACTGAGGCTGAAGGCGGAACAGATATTTCATTGAGGTTTGGAAATGGAAAGTCTTTCCAAAATGTTCGACTGAGTGCTACCTATTGGGACAGAACAAGCAAATCAGTGATCCGCCCGGTTGACCTGGCCCCTACACTTGGTGCAATTGCCATCATTGATAATGCAATAGATATAAAATCCCACGGAGTACAGGCCTCACTTGATATGGATGTGGTAAATAGGGACAATTTTAGCTGGGACTTTGGTATCAGGTTCGGTGCATCCAGGACCACACTCGCGAGAATAAGCAATGGAAAAGATATCGCATTGGGAGGCACAGGTGCTGGACAGTTTGTATTGGCTCAGGGATATAGCCTCGGTTCATTCTTCGGATTCACACCATTAACCAGTCTTGACCAGGTAAATAACGCGAAAGTGAGATATATACCTGCTAACGAAGTACAGAATTATGAAATAGTAAATGGTTATGTAGTGAATAAGACATCCCGTCAGGTTAAATTTACTACTGACCTGGCTCCAATCGGCGATCCCAATCCGAAATTCAATATGACCTTCCTGAACAACTTTACTCTGTTCAAAAATATTTCAATTGTAACGCAACTTGACTGGACCTATGGCAATGATGTGTATAACCAGACAAGACAATGGTTATATCGTGATTACCTGAGTGGGGATTTCGACAAGGCAGTGACGATCAATGGGGAAACCAAACCTTTCGTTAACTATTATACTTCTTTGTATAATACTAATAATGCCAGCACTTATTTCGTCGAAAAAGGTTCATTCCTGCGTATGCGTGAGCTGACATTGAATTACAATTTCACAAAATTGCTTAAGGTGCCATTTATCAGCAATGCGCAGCTTTCTCTGTCAGGACGTAATCTATTTACCATCACCAACTATTCTGGTATGGATCCGGAAGCAGCAGCAGCATTGAATAACCCGCTGCGCAGGGGCGTAGACCTGTTCTCCTTCCCCAACTTCAGGACTTTCCAGGTGGGATTAAATCTTGGGTTTTAACCAATAAAAAAATAAACAGATGAAATCAATCAATAAATTGCTTCTTCTTTTATTAGCTACAACACTGGTTACCGGTGGCTGCAGCAAGAAAGAACTGGACCTTAGTAACCCGAATGTGCCAGGTATGCTCTCACTGGATACTGAAGAAGGTATCATCAGGGCAGGAACCGGTATTCAACGCAAGTTTGGCTGGCAAAACCAGTATGATTACTGGTGGATGGTGATGACCTATCACAATACCATGGGTGATATGACATGGAGTTCTGTGGGAAATTTTGGAATGCGTTGGGCCAACCAGGTAGAAAAAATTATCCTTGATAATGGAACGGTATTGACCCCGCCTCAGGGAGGTGTTCAGGGCCAGGAATTGAAAAACAGGAACACAAGGTCTAATGGTGATCAGAATGTAATGAACTATGAGTGGACGGCGATGTACGGAGTGAATAATCAGGCAAATCTAATCCTCCAGCAGCTGGAAAGCCCTACGCTTGTTTTGACCGGCAATGTAGAAGCTAAAAAGAATACGCTGAAGGCATGGGCCTACTGGTGGAAAGGTTTCGCCTATTCAAGAATCGGTTCCATGTATGTTTCTGGTATTATCAATAATACATTTAACGAAACCAATAGCACGTTCAAGGACAGGACAGCTATCATCGCAGAGGCTTCTGTTAATTTCGACAAGTGTGTAGCAGCACTGAATGCCATAACTGATATAGCAACATATAATGGCGTTATGGATAAAATGATCATATCCTTCACCAAGGTGGGTAAGGGAGGGATCTTTTCTCCGGCAGAATGGAAAAGACAGATCAATACCTACAAGGCAAGAAATATCCTGGTAAATAAAAAACCTGCCGATATCACAGCTGCAGAATGGGCGAGCATTCTAACGCTTACGCAGGATGGAATTCTTCCTGCTGATAAGTTGCTTACCATGCGCTCAGCTGATGCACCGGATGTGGTAGCTCAAACAGCATGGTCGCCATTCCGCCTTACTACCAATGCCTGGGAGTTTGTAAGTGAGAGATGGATACAGGAGTTTAAAACAGGTGATGCACGCAAAACAAGAAATCTTGTAACAAGAGCTAATCCTGCAGTTAATCAGTCCGGTCGTGGTTTCCAGTATGGAACACGATACGATCTTAAGCTGGTTGAAAATGGCGGAGATTATGTTTCTGCTTTAGCAGGACGTGCAGAGATCCCGGTTGCGTGTACGTATGAAGAGAATGCCCTGACAAGAGCCGAAGCTATGATTCATACCAATAATATAGAAGGCGGACTGGCCCTGATTGACGCCGTAAGAACTTACCAGAATGCCCAATTGCCTGCTGTTGCCGGTACTGGTTTAACATTGGCTCAGGCACTGGATGAATTATACCGGGAAAGAAGGATAGCATTGTTTGAAAAGAACACTCCTTTTTATGATTATCGTCGCTTTGGTTTCGCCTGTAAGGGATGCCAGAGTACGGGCGTGGTTGTGTTAGGACCTGGTGGTGCTGTGAACACAAATGCAACCATTGTATATAATTACATGGATTATTTTGATGT
>JAJKIP010000141.1 GCA_021154405.1 Segetibacter sp.
TATTTGCTGTTATGATGGCAATTGCGATCGACAGTATCAGGGGATTGAACCTTTTCGATGTATTCCAGGCAATTCTGGGTTTTATCGCTCCGCCCTTATCCGTTGTCTTTTTACTAGCTGTATTCTGGAGGCAAACAACCAGGGCGGCAGTTAATTTTACACTCTCAATTGGTTCTGCAATAAGTTTGGGCATTGGTGTTTTGTACCTCTGGGTATTACCAGGCAGAGGATTTTGTCCGCATTACATGGTATTGTCGTTCCTGATATTCCTTTTCTTATTTATAGTAGCAGTATTGATAGCACTGCTTGACAGGACTGGAGTACGGGCTACACAAATTGATCGGTCGCTGATCGTAAAACCCAGTAAACTGGTGTGGAGGGTATGGATTGCTTTGATAATTATTATGATCGCATTGTATATATTCTTTAATGGATTTTAATGTAAGTATAATGGGTGTAAAATCGATTCGGAGAATTTTATTGACACTGGGTTTGCTAGCTGGCATTTCGCAGCTTTATTCGCAAACCGCTACCTGGATCTGGTATCCCGGCGATTTTGAGATTTCTCTTGCTAACAGGATGCAGAACCGTCGCGCTGAAAGAGGTACATTCTTCCCTGTATTCTGGAAGATGGACAATTATTATGTGCTGATGGATTTTCATAAAGTGTTTGATGTGCCACAGACGGAAACAGTAGAAATATATGTGGAAGGGGAATATAACGTTAAACTGGATGGAAAAGCGTACGAAGGCAGTCCGAAAATCATATCAGTCCCCGCTGGTAAACACAAGATCAATATCAAGGTATTCAACCAGGCAAATGTGCCAGCAGTTTATGTAAAAGGAAGAACCATCGTGTCTGACTCATCCTGGCTGGTAACTTTCGAAGACAAGGAGTGGATCGATGAAACAGGAAAGACCTCTGATATCTCTGCAACCAAATGGCTGAATGCGGGACATTGGAATTTTAATTCTCCTTCCCAATTGCCTTCCGCATTCAGGCTGCCGACTACAAAGAAGTCTGCTGTTTCAGTAACAAAAGGAAAGAATTCATTACTGGCTGATTTTGGAAGGGAAACATTTGGCTTCATCGAGCTATATGGACTTAAGGGCAAAGGGAAGCTCTCCATATATTATGGTGAATCTAAAGAGGAAGCACTTTCACCTGAATACTGCGAAACGCTGGATAGAATAAATGTTAATAGTCCTGCCAAAAAACTGGAAATCCTTCCCCTCTCCAAGGCTTTCCGGTATGTGAATATTCAGTTTGATAATACCGTTAGTCTCGATTCTGTCTCAATGTTATATGAGTATGCTAATGTAAAGCAGCGAGGCGGTTTCAGGTGCAATGATGAAGAGATCAATTCTATCTACGATATTGCCACCTATACCTTTCAGTTAAACACGCGTGAATTCTTTATTGATGGAATAAAGCGCGACAGATGGGTTTGGAGCGGTGATGCTTATCAGAGCTATCTGATGAACTATTATCTCTGGTTTGATAAGGAGACAGCCGAAAGGACCATGCTAGCCTTGCGGGGGAAAGATCCTGTAACCGCCCATATCAACACGATCATGGATTATACCTTTTACTGGTTCCTCGGTATATATGATTATTATTTTTATACCGGTGATATGAGCTTCATCAAACAGTTTTATCCGAGGATGCAGAGTCTGATGGAATACTGTTTGGGAAGAAGAAATAAGGATGGACTGATGGAAGGATTGCCGGGCGACTGGATCTTCATTGACTGGGCCGCCGGTCTCAGCAAAAAAGGAGAAGTAAGCTTTGAGCAATTATTATTATGTCGCAGCCTGGAGGCCATGAGCATTTGTGCAGGATTAGCCGGCGATGCTCCAGGTCAAAAGCAATATCAGCAATTGGCAGAAGAGCTGAAGAAAAAACTATTTGATCTGTACTGGAATGAAAACAAACAGGCATTGGTACATAGCCGGGTGAATGGAAAGCAGACAGATAATGTTACCCGCTATTCCAATATGTTCTCTATCTTCTTCAATTACTTCACGGATGCACAAAAGCAGGCAGTTAAGAAATCAGTACTGCTAAATGATAGTATTCAAAAGATCACTACACCATATATGCGGTTTTATGAACTGGAAGCACTTTGTGCGATGGGGGAGCAATCTTATGTATTAAAGGAAATAAAAGATTACTGGGGCGGCATGCTGAAACTGGGAGCAACCAGTTTCTGGGAAGAATATAATCCAACCAAAGAAGGTGAGGAACATTTGGCTATGTACGGAAGAAAATTTGGAAAAAGTCTTTGTCATGCCTGGGGTGCCAGCCCCATTTACCTGCTGGGTAAATATTATATGGGAGTAAAGCCACTTTCACCGGGTTATGCCACTTATATGGTGGAACCGGTATTGGGTGGGTTGCAATGGATGGAAGGTAAGGTGCCAACACCGCATGGCGTGGTTAATATGCACTGTACTGCCGCAACCCTCAGGATAAAAGCAGATGAAGGTACAGGTACTTTGAGATTAAAAAGCAGGACAAAGCCTTCGGGCAGTAACCTGATTTTTAATTTGGTGAATAACGATATCTATGAAGCAAGTCTGAAGCCTGGCGTTGAGTATACAATTACTTACCAGGCGTTTTAATAGTGGGAATGAAAATGAACGATTATGAAAAAGAGTATCATTATCCTGTTTACATTAATAGCTGTTAAAACTGATGCGCAAAATGCGTTGGTAAATACAGCAACGAGTCCTTATGCCAAATTATCGGGTGTGGGAGTGGGAGATGTGCAATGGACAAAAGGGTTTTGGGCAGAACGTTTTGCCATTTGTCGTGATTCCATGGTGCCGCATTTATGGCGGACATATACGAGCAAGGATATCTGTTATTCCTTTCAGAATTTTCGCATTGCTGCTGGCCTGGATACAGGTCATTTCCGCGGGCCATCCTTCCATGACGGTGATTTTTATAAGACACTGGAGGCAGTAGCTGCCATGTATGCCACTACAAAAGACAGGCAGCTGGATAAATGGATGGATGATGCCATTGCCGTTATTTCAAAGGCGCAATTGCCGGACGGATATATCTATACTAAATCCATCATTGAAAAGAAATCAACTGGTGAAACAAAAATGTTTGATGACAGGCTTAGCTTTGAGGCATATGATTTTGGTCATCTTATGACTGCGGCCTGCGTGCATTACAGGGCCACCGGTAAAACTTCATTTCTTGATATTGCAAAAAAGGCTACCGATTTCCTGATCGGATTCTACAATACTGCCACGCCAGAACAGGCGCGCAACGCCATTTGCCCTTCCCACTATATGGGCATCATTGAAATGTACCGCACAACCAGGGACCCGCGTTACCTGACGCTCATGAAGAAACTGATTGATATCCGGGGTACGGTAGAAGGAACAGATGACAATTCAGACCGTGAACCTTTTCGGGAAATGGATAAGGTGGTGGGACACGCAGTTCGCGCCAATTATTTATTTGCCGGTGTTAGTGATCTCTATGCAGAAACAGGGGATCAAAGCCTGATGATGACCCTTAATAAAATGTGGGACAATGTGGTCAATCATAAAATGTATGTAACAGGTGGATGTGGCTCCCTGTATGATGGCGTTTCAGTTGATGGAACTTCTTACAAACCTGATTCAGTACAAAAGATACATCAGGCCTATGGAAGGGATTACCAGCTGCCTAATCTGACGGCGCATAATGAAACCTGCGCCAATATCGGCAATGTATTATGGAACTGGCGTATGTTGCAGCTTACGGGTGATGCAAAGTATGCGGATGTTGTGGAGCTCGCATTATATAATAGTGTTTTGAGTGGTGTGAGCATGGACGGCAATAAATTCTTTTATACTAATCCACTTGCAGCCTCTACAGAGTTTCCTTATCATTTGAGATGGGAAGGAGGTAGAAGCCCTTATATCAGCAAATCAAATTGTTGCCCGCCAAATACAGTTCGGACCATTGCTGAAGTGAGCAATTACATCTATAGCATCAGTAAAGATGGGATATATATAAATATGTATGGAAGCAACAGGCTGTCTACTCACCTGAATGATGGGGGTGAAATAAGGCTCGAACAGCAAACCAATTATCCCTGGGATGGAAATATTATTATTCAGATACAACAGGCGCCTTCAAAGGAAATTCCTATTTATTTGCGCATACCTGGCTGGTGTAAAAAAGCAAACATTAAGATCAATGGGAAAGTAATAAGCCAGGTTACGAAGGGAGGCAAATATTACATTGTACAAAGCATATGGAAGACCGGTGATAAAATAGAATTGCAATTGGATATGCCGGTAACTTTACTGGAGTCAAACCCATTGGTGGAAGAAACAAAGAACCAGGTTACAGTAAAGCGTGGTCCTATTGTTTACTGCCTGGAATCAGTTGATCTTAAACCTGGGCAAAAAGTTTTTGATATTTCTATTCCTGCAAACACCCAGTGGCAAACAGTTCCAGCGAAAATAGATAATGGCAGTATAATGGCGTTAGAGGGAACGGCAAGAATAGTACAGCATTATGATTGGAAGAATAGCTTATATAGAGAAGTGAATACTAAATTGGCCCCGGTAAGTATCAAAATGATTCCCTATTATGCATGGGCAAACAGGGGAGAAACTGATATGACGGTATGGTTGCCACTGATACGACAATAATGGAAAGGATAACCGCAACATATTTAATTGAAACGCCACTGGTTCCGGAAGAAGCAGCCCAGGTGCTGGCCGGTGAGCAATCTTCAGGGACCTTTGTAGCCATACCGGGAGAAACTGAAGAATTAAAACAACGGTTTGCGGCAAGGGTAGAAAGCGTGGAGGTAAAAGATATGGTTGGAAACCCGTCATTGCAAGGTTTAACCAGTAAGAATAGCACGTATCATCGCGCTGAAATAAAGATATCCTGGAGCATAGAGAATTTCGGCAATAATTTGGCGGTCCTCATCTCAACCTTACAGGGAAATCTCTATGAACTGCGACAGTTCACCGGCCTCAAGCTGATGGATATTGAATTGCCCCTTTCTTATGGTAACCATTATCGGGGACCTGCTTTTGGAATTGAAGGATGCAGGAAACTGGCTGCAGTGAGTGGACGTCCATTAATCGGAACCATCATCAAACCAAGTATCGGGCTAACAATTACGGAAACAGCTAATATTGTAAAGACACTGACGGAAGCCGGAATTGATTTCATAAAGGATGATGAGCTTTTATCCGCCTCTGCCAATTCACCTTTTGAAGAAAGAGTAAGAGAAGTCATGAAGGTGATCAATGCGTGGGCTGGGAGAACTGGCAAGAAAGTAATGTATGCTTTTAATATCAGTGGTGAAATTGATGAGATGATGCAGCGTTATGAAGTGATAGTTAAACACGGGGGAACCTGTGCCATGATTAGTATCAATTCCGTAGGACTGGCAGGCACTAAAAAGATATGTGACCAGGGACAACTGGCAATTCATGCGCATCGCAATGGATGGGGCATGCTTACCCGTCATCCATTATTAGGGATCGCATTCAAGGCCTATCAAAAAATATGGCGACTGACAGGCGTGGATCAATTACACGTGAATGGAATTCAGAATAAATTCTGGGAGAGTGATGATTCAGTAGTTGAATCCATTCAATCCTGCCTCACAAAGATGTATACACACAAAACAATTTTACCAGTTGTTTCTTCTGGTCAGTGGGGTGGACAGGCGCCAGAAACGTATCGTCGAACCCAGACAATTGACCTTTTATATATGGCAGGCGGAGGCATTATGGCGCATCCAATGGGAGCAGCAGCAGGAGTAATGGCTTTGCACCAGGCCTGGAATGCAGCAATGAACGGAATGAGTATTGAAGAAGCGGCTGGCCTCTATCCTGAACTGGCTAAATCAGTAGAGAAATTCGGTGGCAAATAAAGTGAATGACAATAAGATCCTGCTCGCTTTTTATGGCGATGATTTCACCGGCTCAACTGATGCGCTGGAGTCGCTTTCGCGCGCAGGTGTAAAGACGGTATTATTCCTAGAACCCCCATCCCTGCAATTGCTGAGGCAATATCCCGGTTTGAAGGCGTACGGCGTTGCCGGTAATACAAGAGCCCTTTCGCCTGCCGCCATGGAGAAAACATTATTACCGGCATTTAAGAAAATAAAACAATCCGGGGTTAAACATATCCATTATAAGATATGTTCCACTTTTGATTCTTCGCCTGTTATCGGCAGCATAGGAAAAGCCATTGATACCGGTGCTCTGGTATTTCCCAAAAAGTTTGTTCCGCTGTTGGCGGCAGCGCCTGTATTAGGCCGGTATTGTTTATTTGGAAATCTATTTGCCCGAATGGGAATTGGCAGTGAAGGTGCCATTCATCGCCTGGATCGTCATCCTTCCATGAGCAAACATCCTGTTACTCCGGCAGATGAAAGTGATCTTCGCCTGCGCCTGAAAAAACAGACTAAAAAGAAAACGGGCTTACTTGATATCACCCAACTCTCAAAATCAAAACCAGACATACTAAAAGAAGTACAACGCATTAAGAAGGAGGGCGCTGCAGTTTTATTGATCGATGCAGTTTACCAGGAACAACTGACCATCATTGGTGAATTGCTGGAAGATTGGGCTGATGGCAAGTCTTTATTCTCCGTTGGCTCTTCAGGCATTGGTAGCGCTCTTGGTCAATTCTGGAATGAATGCGGTATAATTGAACCAGTTAAAGAATGGTCAGATCCCGGTGAGGCAGGACCGATACTCGTAATTTCTGGAAGCTGTTCCCCGGTTACTGATGCACAAATTGAATATGCAATATCCAATGACTTTGAAGAAGTGATCCTGGAGGAAAAGTTTATTCTCAAAGACGATAAAAAAGCAATGGGCAGCGCTATCTGGAATGCACAGGTCTTATTGCAAAAAGGAAAGAGCGTGATCGTTCACGCCAATGGTACAAAAAGGAAATCAAAGAAAAATATCTCACCTGAAAAGCTTGGCCGTGCATTAGGGCGAATTGCAAGAGAAATAGCAGCCCAGGGATTATACCGTCGCCTTGTAATCTCAGGCGGAGATACCAGCAGCTATGCAGCCCGTGAAATGGGAATTATATCCGTGGAAATGATAGCACCACTTGTTGTGGGTGCTCCACTCTGCAAAGCCACAGCTCCTGATTCACCAATCGATGGACTGGAGGTAAATTTCAAAGGCGGACAGGTTGGAGCGCCAAACTATTTCGAAATAGCAAGAACAGGAAAACTATAAATCATCTGAAAAAGGAAACACAAAAATGAAAACTCTTGGTCTATTACACACTTCGGCAACTCTGGTTCCAATATTTCAACAACTCACCAGTGAATTCCTGCCGAACGTGAAAACATTCAATATTGTCGATGACAGTCTGATCAAAAATGTAATCACTTGCGGAGAACTGACACCGGCAACTGCACGCCGTGTAGTTAATTATGTTGGCTCAGCCGAAGCAGCTGGCGCGGATTATATCCTGGTAACCTGTTCTTCTATCGGAGCAGCAGTTGAGGCATCTGCAGCGTTAACCAAAGTTCCTGTATTACGGGTAGATCAACCAATGGCAGACAGGGCAGTATTATCAGGAAAACGAATTGGTGTGATTGCAACCCTGCCAACTACCCTTCAGCCTACAAGTGATCTTGTTACAAGAAGAGCACTTGTGGCAAATAAACAAATTGAACTTACTTCAAGGCTTTGCGAAGGTGCATTTGATGCATTAATGAGTGGAGATGCCGCAACGCATGATAGAATGGTGGCAGCTGCTTTAAGAGAATTGAGTTCAACCGTTGATGTGATTGTACTGGCCCAGGCATCTATGGCAAGGGTGGTTGAAACCCTTGATCCTGCAGAGAGAAAAGTGCCAATACTGGCCAGTCCCGCAATTGCCATTCAACACCTGGCTTCCATTTTATAATGGTAATGAAACGATTATCCAAAATATCGTTAAAGGGGTTTCGATATACCGCCTGGATTATTGCGGCAGTGGTGGCAGGCATGCTGTTTCCGAAAGCGTTCACAAGTTGGGGTTCTTTTGATCTGAGGAATAAATGGCTGATGCTGGTGATCATTCAGACTGTAATGTTTGGAATGGGTATTCAGATGAAGCTGAAAGATTTTTCCGGATTGATGCAAACAGGCAAGGGGGTGGCAATTGGTTTGTTTTGTCATTTCTCTATTATGCCATTGATGGGATTGTTATTGACGAGGCTGTTTCATTTTGAACCGGAAATTGCAGCTGGAGTGATATTGATCGGGTCCTGTTCAAGTGGATTGGCTTCTAATGTAATGGTTTACCTGGCAAGAGCTAACCTTGTATTATCGGTCATCGTGACTGCGATGGCCACTATGGCAGCTCCTTTTTTAACGCCATTATTGATGAAGCTACTGGCTGGAGAATTAATTGCAATCAGTATTGTTGGTATGATGATCGAGATTATCAAAATTGTAATAGTGCCTATAGGCGCAGCTTTATTGCATGACTATCTGCGAACGGCTAATGGTAAAGGGAAAAATATTGTTTATCTTCTATTTGCAATAGCTATTGCATGGCTGCTCTTTTTGGCCTTAGGTGGATGGAATTATTTTGTGTCCACTATTCATAATAAACAGATACTTCAGTCAATAGAAATTTGTGGATTTCTTTTAGCTGCTGTTGTGGGTGGTGTGGTTTATCATGAATTAAGCAGGACCTGGTCCAAACTGGATAGCATTATGCCATATTTTTCCATGTTTGGCATCGTTTATTTTACATTGGTAACAACGGCAGCTGGAAGGGATAATTTAATGGAGGTAGGTCTATTGCTATTCATCAGTTCTGTGATCCACAATGGAGCAGGATATTTCTTTGGTTACTGGTTAAGCCGGTTGTTTAAGCTGGATAAGAATTCTGCGCGAACAATTGCGTTTGAAGTGGGATTGCAGAATGGAGGAATGGCATCAGGACTGGCTGCAAGTATGGGCAAACTCGGAACGGTAGGATTGCCGGCAGCGGTATTTAGTCCCTGGATGAATATTTCGGGCTCAATATTGGCGAACTACTGGAAGAGGCGACCGGTGAAGGAAGAGGAGGGCTCAAATAAGACGGATAAATAAAGAAATGAAAAGGCAGGCACTGTCCATATTATACTGCTTACTATCAACACTGGGGTTTGCTCAGAATTCAGTGGCTGATTCCACTATGCAAAGGATATATACTGAGGTAAAAACTCCTTATAAATATGGATTGATCTTAGTGCCTGCTGATGATTCCAAAAAGATAGATTGTCCCTCTGTATTTCGAAAAGGAAATACCTGGTACATGACCTATATCCAGTTTGATGGAAGGGGATATGAGACCTGGTTGTCAGAAAGTAAAGACCTGTTACATTGGAAAACACTGGGGCGCATTATGTCATTTTCAGATACAACTCAGTGGGATAATAATCAAAAAGCAGGGTATATCGGTTTGCAGGATCCTGCCTGGGGTGGGAGTTATGCGCTGCAAAGCTTTAATCATAAATACTGGTTATCCTATATTGGAGGAAAGGACAGAGGATATGAAGCAGGACCATTGGCAATAGGAATTGCTTATACAGACAGGGAGCCTTCCAAAGCGCATGAATGGAAAAGACTGGCACAGCCTGTATTGTCGTCCACTGATGCAGACGTCCGATGGTGGGAGAATAAGAAATTATTTAAGAGTACCGTCATCTGGGATAAAGAGAAAAGAACAGGTTATCCTTTTGTAATGTATTATAATGCCAATGGGGATTCCAGCGGAAATAAGCCCAAATGGAGATGGTTTGAGCGAATAGGAATGGCTGCTTCCGAAGATATGTTGCACTGGAAGAGATTGGGAGATGATCCTGTTGTTCATCATCCAATTGGTATTACGGGGGATGCGGTATTGCAAAAGATCGGTAATCTTTGGGTTATGTTTTATTTTGGAGCATTCTGGGAAGGAAGAAAAGATGCGTTTAACCGGTTTGCATGTTCCTATGATTTGGTGAACTGGACAGACTGGAACGGAGATGACCTTATCAAATCTTCTGAACCCTACGATGAACGTTATGCGCACAAATCATTCGTAGTGAAATATAAGGGAGTGGTTTATCACTTCTATTGTGCTGTAAATAATAAAGAACAAAGAGGAATTGCAGTAGCTACATCCGTAGATAAAGGCAAGAGCAGTATTAATTTCGTAAAAGATTAAATGCGATACTCCAGATTATACATTGGTATCATCCTGTTGTTATTTGCGTATGCCAGTAAAGCGCAAAAAAAAGATCCGGGTTTTGTCCAGGCTGA
>JAJKIP010000142.1 GCA_021154405.1 Segetibacter sp.
TCATTCAATCATCATCATTGGTGGCGGCCCCATTGGCATGGCTTGCGCACTGGAGGCAAAGAAAGCAGGAATTGATTACCTGGTCCTGGAGAAAGGCAGCCTGGTGAATTCCATTTACAATTATCCGGTCAATATGACCTTTTTTTCTACTTCTGAAAGACTGGAGATTGGCGGT
The DNA here is from genome assembly GCA_021154405.1 of Segetibacter sp. GTDB lineage: Bacteria > Bacteroidota > Bacteroidia > Chitinophagales > Chitinophagaceae > JAJKIP01. The sequence continues at coordinate 176 of JAJKIP010000142.1, forward strand.
GTTCCCTTTATTTCCAATAATGCAAAACCAACGCGTCCGGAAGCATTGGAATATTACCGTCGCGTAGCCACTTCCCATAAATTGAATATTAATCTGTATGAAGAGGTAAATGAAATTACCCCTCAATCGGGCAAAACCGGACGCTTTAAGGTTGAAACGAATAAGAATATTTATTCGGCAGATAATATTATCATAGCTACCGGCTTTTACGATATACCCTTTCTGCTAGGTGTGCCTGGCGAGGATTTGCCCAACGTTACCCATTATTATAAAGAACCCCATAAATATGCCTTCCAGAAAGTGCTGGTAATAGGTGCCATGAACTCAGGTGTGGATGCTGCCCTGGAAACATGGCGCAAAGGCGCCGAAGTAACAATGGTGATCCGTGGACCCGAGATTGGTGAAAGAGTTAAATACTGGGTACGGCCTGATATCCTGAATCGCATTAAGGAAGGTTCCATCAAAGCCTATTTTAATTCAACAGTAAAGGAAATCCGGGAAAAAGAAGTGGATATTCAAACTCCTGATGGAGTAGTTACCATTCCCAATGATTGGGTAATTGCGATGACGGGTTATCAGCCTGATCTTGCTTTCCTTGAAAAGATCGGAATAGAATTATCCGATGATGCCATTCGTTGCCCTAATGTGAATGAGGATACACATGAATCCAATGTTCCCGGCATCTATCTCGCCGGAGTAATCTGTGGTGGGATGAATACACATCGACTCTTCATAGAAAATTCCAGGGAACACGCTGAAAAAATTGTAGCTGATATAAAGAAAAAGGCCAATGGCAAATAACCATTGACCCTGGATCTTAGTGTCTGGTATTTAATTCGCTTATTCTTTTTTTACATTGATCAGCGCTCTTCTGTTTTTACCCCTGCCCTCGGCATTATCTCTACCATTAATGAGTTCCATTTCAACCGGGCAGCAGGAACCGAATGATACAAAGCTGATTCGTTTCTCATCAATGCCTTTCTTCTTCAGGTATTCTGCGCAGGCACGGGCTCGTCTGTCAGATAGTTTCTTATTGTATTCTTCTGTTCCGCGACCGTCAGTGTATCCCGATATCTGAATGGTAGCAACAGGATTTTCGATCAACATTGTATAGATGGAATCCAGTCTAGTTATTGCATCACCTTTCAGGCTGCTCTTATCGAAATCGAAGTAAACTGTTACTACATCTTCAGCCTTGATCACCAGTTTTTCTTCCTGCTTCTTATCGATGCAGAGTTCCTGGTTATTCAATTTCTCGATCAGCAGGTCAGAACCATTTGTATTAACCACGTTCACGCCATAGGTCATTTCAGAAAATCCTTCTTTTCGGAAAGTAAGCGTGGGTTCTTCAAGGTTAAAGTATTCTATGCTGAACTCATATTTTCCTGTTTCATCGGTAGTGGTGGTCCATTTCTTTCCACTCTTGTCAGTCATCACCACTTCTGTTCCAGCCAGTACCAGCTTCTCATTACAATCCCTCAGGATACCAGCCAGCGTTTTACTTCTTGACTGTTTGGTAATGGCATAGGTTTCAAGGCAGCATCCATTGCCTCTGTCAGAGCTGAATATCGCTTTGCTTAACAGGGCAGATTTTTCAGGTGCATAAAAATAAATATCGTCACGGGAAGAATTAACCGGATGACCCAGGTTCTCTGGTGCCGTCCAGCTGTTTTCTTTGCCTTTTGAAGAATAAAGATCATATCCGCCCATTCCCTGTATTCCATTAGAAGAGAAAACGAGTGTATTGCTGCTTGATTGATAAAAGGGTGCCTGTTCATCACCTGCTGTATTAATGCCAGATCCGGCATTTACCGGGTTACCAGCAGTTCCATCACTGTTCAGAGGTGCATACCAGATATCAAATTTTCCGGAACCACCCTGGCGATCGGAAGCGAAGAACAAATAATTGCCATCTGCTGAGCAGAAAGGCTGTTTGTTATTGGATCCATTAGCATTCACGGATGCAAGCAGCATAGCCTGTCCCCAACCTGCTCCTTCTTTTTTTGAATAGTAGATGGCTGATACTATCTGGCCATTCTCTTTTTTCCATTGCGTGAAATACAATGTTTTTCCATCGGCACTTACAGCCGCGGCTCCCATATTCTGTTTCAGATCTGCAGATGGAAGAGTTATCTGCGTAAGCTCATCCATGCTGCCATTGTTATACGTAGCAAAATATAACCGACTCTTATATGGGTTTACACCGATATTGGCTGTTGAGTCTGCATTAGTGCTGCTGATCAGGAACTGATTGTTGCCGGCATAGGCAGGCGCAAAGGCCCCAGTTTCAAAACTATTACCGATAACCAGTTTCTGCATACTTACCAATACTGAGTCGGGTCTTGACAACTGCTGCTGAATATATCGCAAGGTCTCACGTTCTTTTTGAGCGGCAGCTGCCAATGCATTTCCAGGAGGTGCGGATTGAACAAATTTTGAAAGGTTATGCCATGCATTTTCATAATTACCCAGACTACGTTCACAAACCGCCTTCCAGTACCATGCATCAATATTTTTCACAGAATCCTTTTCCAACACTTTCGAATAGGTTGCAGACGCTTCTGCCCAATGATTGGAAAGGCGATAGCTTTCTGCCTGTTTGAATTGTATATCAGTCCTTGAAACTCCTTTTGTGGAAGAAAACTGGTTCCGTTTTGAATTCAGGGGAAAGCCGGTGCCTTCTACCTGCTTCTTTGATGAATTCAGGTATTGCTCATACAGGTTGGCAGCTGTATAATATTCACCGGCAGCATAATACTGTTCGGCCAGTTGCAAAGGTCCCTTTGCTTTTTGGGCAGAAGAGAGAAAAAAGCCTGCACATCCTGCCAGCAGTAAAAACAACTGGCGGAGATCTTTGGCTTTTTGGTATATAACGCTATTCATAAGATATTATCTGGCTTTGTAGTTATCGTTACAATCTTGAGCAACGGATAAAATCAAAAACATTTCTCGGACTGTTACGCTTTATAAAAGTAAAGCTCAACTCAAAACTGTTTACATTTCTTGTCAGGGATCCCAGTCTGGATGCATTGGCATCATAACTCAATCCTACAATGAAATTCTTATAATCAACTCCAATAAATGGAGCTGCTGCATCCTTCAGCCGGTAATAACCTCCGATCATGATATCCGTCTCTTCATTTACAGTATACTGTGCGTAAATACCCAGCATCGTTTCACTTGCCTTATCCTGGCGCATATATAATGCATGTGGAATAATCCTTGTCCTATCAAATAAATTATAGCTGACTCCGCCATGGATCACATAACGCAGTGGAATGGTATTAAGCACCGGGCTCTGTGAAGAGATGATGGGATCTTTTGGCTTGTTGATATGAAAAGCAGAGAACCCTCCGAAGGCGTTTGCCTTTTTATCAGGCGTAGCATCAAAATACAATGCGCCGGCACCTACATCCAGTGTGGTGGAAGAAGTAGCATTAAATGTTTCAGTAACCGGATTGGCGCCATTATATCCTGTGATGGGGTTCCACTGTTCACCCCATTTGAATTTACTCTGATCTACTCTGCGGTTTATAACACCACCCTGTAATGCCAACACTACACGCTGGTTTCCGTCTTTTCCCAATTTTACGCCGGTATAGGCTACAGAAGCGTATGCGTTGAGATAATTGAATCCGCCATCTCCCGCAGTCTGGTTCAATATATTTACGCCAAGTGCAATATTCTTATTGGTGCGGGTATCAAAAGAAATACCCACGGTACGATAAGGGTTACTGACGCTTCCCCATTGGGTGCGATAAATGGCAGAAGCCCTGTATTGTCCATCACTGCTTCCCGTCAATGCCGGATTGATATACATTGGGAAAGTATAGTTCTGGGTGAAATGAGGATCCGTTTGTGCCACCGAATGAAGCGCAGTTACCAGCAACAGGCAAAGCCAGCAGGATCGTATTAAAAAGGAATTTTTCATTTTCTACAGGACATTGGTATAATAATTTGTTTTATTCAGTTTACCTCACAAGGGTTATAGATCCTTTCATATTGATTTCTCTTTTATCTTGCATTTCCACTTTCAGCACGTATACATAAACACCAACCGGTTGAGGACTTCCCTTGAACTTTCCATCCCAACCCTGATTCTTATCAGTGATGGTGGTAATATGCTGACCCCACTGATTGAATATCTGCAACTCAATTTTTGAGATATAGTTACCGTATACATAAAATATATCGTTCTTACCATCATTATTAGGAGAGAACACATTGGGTACATAGAGGTCTTTACTCAATGGCAATACGGTGATCTTATAGGTCTGTGTTGTTCCTGCACAACCGTTATTCATCGGTGTTACGGTAACAGTACCGGAAACAGGGAATGTATTTTCATTGATGGCTTTAAAAGATGGAACAGTACCAGTTCCGGATTTGGCAAGACCAATTGTTCCATTGTCATTGGTCCATCTCACTACTGATCCGGGCGTTGATGTAAAATTAAATGCCGGCACCATATCATCAGCTTTAACAGTAGTGTCTGTATGGCTGTTTATGGAAGGAATTGCATTCACTTCATATATAAAGGCTGTTGGACTCGCACATTGACCTGCTGAAGGTGTGAAGGTGTAAGTGCCGGTAATTGACGGGTCAATTACAGCAGGACTCCAGGTTCCAGTGATACCATTTTGTGAAGTGGTTAATAAGGTTGGCGGTACGGTTCCAACACAAACTGACATCAGGGTTCCAATTGCAAATCGAGGGACCAATATCGGGCTCACTGTAACTGCATAATTATAAGGCAATGCACAAACTCCCGCAGCTGGAGTGAATATATATGTTCCACTGGATTGATTATTGACAGTTGCAGGGCTCCAGGTTCCAGTAACAGCATTGTCTGAAGTAGTTGGCAATGCAGGTACCGTTCCCCCTGCGCAAATGGCAAGACTATTTCCAAAGCTGAAGGTTGGTATCGTATTGGGCGTAATGGTTACATTCAGGCTTACAGTTGGAGGAATTACACACTGACCAGCATTAGGGGTGAATGTATAAGTACCAGCCGTAGTATTGCTGACAGTTGCAGGGCTCCAGGTTCCTGAAATACCATTGACAGACGTGGTTGGTAATACAGGGGCCGTAGCTCCTGAACAAATGGTAACACTTCCGCCGAAACTGAATGTGGGCGTTACATTTTGTATAACTGTCACAGTAAATGTTGTATTCACAGCACACAATCCTGCATCAGGAGTAAATGTATAACTGCCAGATGTAGTATTATCCACTATTGCGGGACTCCAGGTACCAGTAATTCCATTGGTGGAATTAGTAGTTAATGTTGGCACAGTTCCATTTGCACAAATGGTAAGAGAAGTACCGAAGGTAAATGTTGGTGTTATGTTTGGATTGACTGTTACGGTAAAGCTTGTTGGAACTGAACATTGGCCTGCAGCCGGAGTGAAAGTATAAGTTCCTGAATTTTGATTATTCACCGTTGCAGGGCTCCAGGTACCATTAATGCCATTGGTGGAAGTAGTGGGCAATGAAAGTGCAGTTGCACCTGCGCAAATCGACAGGCTGGATCCGAAGCTAAATACAGGCGTGATGATGGGATTAACGGTTACTGATAATGATGTTGGCACAGCACATAATCCGGCATTGGGTGTAAAGGTATAGGTGCCGGATGTTGTATTATCAATAGCTGATGGACTCCAGGTACCCGCAATTCCATTCGTGGAATTGGATGGCAGTGCTGGTGCAGTAGCTCCATTACAAATTGAAAAAGAAGTTCCAAAAGCGAACAACGGCGTGATATTGGGGTTCACCGTTACCGCGAATGTGAATGGCACTGCGCATTGTCCGGGATCCGGAGTGAATGTATAGCTTCCCGTATTCAAATTATCTATTACTGTGGGATTCCAGGTACCGGTAATTCCATTTAATGAATTATTAGGTAAGACTGGTACTGATGCGCCTGAACAAATTGTGAATGCACCGCCCCATGAAAAAGACGGTGTTATTTTAGGCGTAATGGTTACATTAAAACTGACAGGCACAGCACACTGACCTGATGCAGGCTGAAACACGTAGGTACCTGAATTCTGATTATCTACTACTGAAGGCACCCACACTCCTGTTATTCCATTGGTTGAAGTTGCTGGCAATGTTGGCGCTGTACTTCCTGAACAGATAATGGTGGAAGTACCGAAACTAAATGTGGGGGTTTGTATCGGATTTACGGTTACATTCAGTGAAGCTGGAACAGCACACTGTCCCGGATTCGGTGTGAATGTATAGGTAGCTGAAGTCGTATTGTTGATGGTTGATGGGCTCCAGGTACCGCTAATACCATTTTGAGATGTTCCTGGTAAGGCTGGTGGTGCATCGCCGTTACAAATGGAAAGCGAAGTTCCTAATGCAAACGAAGGAGTGATAATAGGATTTACTGTTACCGCAAACGTGAATGGCAAAGCACACTGTCCGGGGTCGGGAGTAAATGTATAGCTTCCTGAATTATTGTTATCTACAACAGTCGGGTTCCAGGTACCGGTAATACCATTCAATGAAGTATTCACAAGAGCAGGTACTCCTCCACCTGCACATATTGTAAAACCTCCACCCCATGAAAAATTTGGAAGTATTTTGGGCGTAATAGTTACACTGAAACTTACAGGCACTGCACACTGACCTGATGCAGGTTGAAAAACATAAGTACCTGAATTCTGATTATCTACCACAGATGGAACCCATACGCCTGTTACTCCATTATTAGAAGTAGCTGGCAATGCAGGGACTGTATTTCCTGAACAAATGGTAGCAGAGGTACCAAAACTAAATGTGGGAGTTTGTATCGGATTAACGGTTACATTAACTGAAGTTGGAACAGCACACTGACCAGCGTTCGGTGTAAATGTATAAGTACCATTTGTTGCATTGTTAATGGTTGATGGGCTCCAGGTACCTGTAATACCATTTTGTGATGTTGGCGGTAATGCCGGTGGTGCATCTCCGGAACAGATTGAAAGGCTGGTTCCAAAGACGAAGCCTGGTGTGATATTAGGGTTGACTGTTACACTGAACGTTGTGGGGTTTGCACACTGACCAGCATTGGGAGTAAAAGTGTATACGCCAGAAACTGTATTACTAACTGTTGCAGGACTCCAGGTACCACTGATACCATTCGTTGAATTATTGGGCAATACAGGAACTGTACCTGTATTGCAAATGATCAGACCGGTTCCAAATGGGAATGTCGGCGTGGTACGCTGAATGACAGTAATCGTTCTGGTGATGGGATTCGAACACTGTCCACCAGCTGGCGTGAAAGTATATGTACCTGTTGCGGTATTACTGACAGTTGCAGGGCTCCATGTACCTGTAACTCCATTTGTGGAGGTAGTTGGTAATATGGGAGCCGTGGTTCCCGCGCAGAACGGAGGTATGGCAGGAAATGTAGGAACAAATATCGGGTCAGAGAGGATAACACCAGTAAATAAAGACGTTGAGCATCCATTGATATCAACTGTAAAGTTGGAATAGAACCCCTTGTCCAGTCCCGTTACTATCAACTGACCGGAAGCATTGGTCACGATGGTCAGAGGACCAACAGAAACACCATCATCTGAATAGCTAAAATCATAAGAGGTAAATGGATTCAGTCCTCCAATGGTAATAGAACCTTGTGAACCAAAACAGGAGGAAGGGTTGGTACTTGAAACAGTAGGCGATTGAATGAAAAAATTAGCTTTAAAATTATTACCGCCGTTATTTTCCAATTTCGTCACGTCACAGCCAAAAGAACTGGTAATAGAACCAGAAAATTCATAATACACTTCCAGCACATAACTACCTGGAGAAAACGTAGTAAGATTAATAGGCGATGGCGAAGTTGATCCATCAGGTATGACACGTTCCCATTTCTGATCTCCATCTACACAGGATCCGCCCGATGGATAGTTGCCAGATGGAACATCACAGGACTCAAGTAAATTAAGGTCAATGGAACTGAATGGTCCAGGTGCACCACTTGCCAGGTAAACGCGATAATACATTTTTGGAGCAGGTGTAGAACAGACATTTGTTGAAGAAGCTGGATTCTTAAAAGTCCTAAGTTGTGCTCCGCGAAGTATAAGCGTATTTGAGTTCTGGGTATAAGAGCCGAGATTCAGGCCATTAAAACCTGTTGGCCATATACTACCTGTAGTATTGTAAAAATCATCCGAATTACAATTGGAGATGTATACTGCAGAGGCTGAAGCACCAAAATTTTGGGCCTGCAGAAGGTTGCAGAATAATGTAAGGATAAGAATCCCTACGCAGGATATTGGATTGGTCTTCATGGTGGACAGCAGTTAATCTGGTTACGCCAAATTAATAGGTGGCGGCGGAACCGGTACTAAATCGAACGGGATTAGAGTAAAAAAATTGCTCCTTTTTTCGGAATTATACTAACAGCCTGCATTTTTTACGGGTTTCTAGGTAGTAGCTCCGCTGAAACCGGCAGCTATTTGCGGAATATGCAAAACTTATTTTTTGATGTAATTCAATCAAAACCTGTCATATAGGTCCCTATCGTAATTTGTCGGAGAAGGCGTAAATCTGCTATGGACGGGCATCAGGCAATAACTCTTTCTTCATTAACCAGTCTGTCTGAACATCAGTTCCTACTACAAATGGATGTTCACTGAATTTTCTGAATCCCCAGCCAGTATAGAATTCAATTGCGCGGAAATTCTTTTCCCAAACGCCCAGCCAGATGGTCTGTTTCTTTTTCTCTATCGCAATAGCAATTGATTTTTCCATCAATGCTTTTCCTATCCCCTTCCCGATCATGGCTGTTTCTGCATAGATACGCGCGATCTCAATAGTTTCCAGACCTCTCAATTCAGGAGGGTTATTGTTCTCCCTTAAACGCACATAGCCCGCCGGCGTATCGTTATGCTCGGCAACAATAAATATATTTCCGGGAGCCCCTACTTCCGCCATCAGCAGTTCACGACTGAATTGTTCATTCATGAACTTATCCATATCTTCTTTGGTATTATCTTTTGCGAAAGAGTCATAAAATGTACGACGACTCATATCGGCGATCATTGAAGCATCAGCAGGTGTGGCTATACGTACTCTTGTACCGGTCACTAACATGCTACAAAGTTAATGATTACGATAAGGCAGGGATTATACGGACAGAAGTTTATTGTTTCTTAATAAACCTGATTTTCTGTGATTCTCCATCACTCCCCGAGAGCTGCAAACTGTAAAGTCCGCTTGAAAGATCATCAATTTGCATATTGCGGGAATAATTACCAGCAGGCTGCTGAAAATATTCACGGTGGACCATTTTTCCTTCTGTATTATAAATACTCAGGGTCATTCTATCTTTTTTATCCATAAAACCATAGAGCGTGATGCTGCTGGAAGCCGGATTGGGATAAAGGGTCAATTTCTTCTTTCCCGGGCCCAATGGCAATGGCACAATCGATGAATAATAATTCCTGCCCTGTTCATCTGTTTCATGAATGCGATAATAAACCGTCCTGTTCTTTACTTCTTCCATATTATCATTGATGGAGTAATTATTTATTCCGGCAATAGCAGTTGTTTTTTGAACAGAAATAAAATGGATTCTGTCGAAAGATCTTTCCACTTCAAACTGGCCTGACACTTCAGCCGAATTGATATCCCAGGAGATAATCGCTCCATTATCGCTTCGATTGGCAGATATGGATAATACATGAAGTGGAAGCACTACCGTTCCATTGGCAATAACTCTTACCAGCAGGCTGATATAGGCCGCCTGAGTATAAATCCCTGCTTCCGTGATCTCCCAGGAATTTTCATTGGCGGTACCATTCCATCCTGTATTCCATTCTTTATATGATTTTTGAGGAGGTTGTCCACCAGGGGGGCTCATGGCAGGAATCGAAAAATCTTTATTAGGACCACCAGGAACATAACCCGGAGGAGGCCCATTAGGGGAAGTAAATACATTGTCCCAGATAGTTCCATCATTGAACCATCCATGATAGAATTCATTCACGCAACTATCTCCGCCATACGCATACATATTGGTAAGCATTACCTTCCCCATAGGATTCACACCATGAAACCAGTGAAGGTAATTTTCTCCAAGGTCTTTGTAAAGCTGTCGCTGCCCTGTGTTGATATTGAACGTGGCGAAATCAAGATTGTCGAGTCCGGCATTTGCCTTTACTTCATGACTGTTCCAGTGATACTGGGCATCTGGCATATTAGCGCGATACAGGTCGGTCTGATTATTATAGTCGTCGATACTGGCGATATAATTCTGCCCGCTTTTCACACTGCGGATATTATTCACAACAGCAGCAGTAGCGCCTGGCAAAACGGTGTATCGTAATAAGGCCCGTTGAACTGAAGGAAAATAAGGCCCCCACCAATACGAAGCATAAGGTCTTGCTTTGGCATACATCGTATCAAAGCAATTTTTATATTCATTGCTATTAGTAGCTTCAAACAAATAAGCGGCAGCCGTTACCACCATTTCTTTTTGATCATCGGCTCCCTGGTCAGCATCACCAGATTTGATATCCTGGTCATCACAGGTTGTCTGAAATACATTGAAATTACTGGTGGTCACCTTTGCCCTGTTCCAGGCATTGGCTGCGCGGGTAAGGAGATTATTACCATAGGTGGTCATGGAAGAAATGCCCAATGATTTATAAATTGTCCCTGCCAGTGCAAAAACTGCAGCACCGGTTAATGTAGAAGAGGTACATTCAGGAACATAGTAGCGCGGATTGGCATCTGCACTTGGAGGCGAGCTGCCATTGTAATTATCCACTCCCACTTTCAATAGCAAACCATTGGTACCGGTTGCATCCTGCATGCGGGTAAGCCAGTCGATCTCCCATTTCATTTCATCCAGGATATCAGGTATCCCATTACCTGATTCAGGAATATTATTATTATCTGGAAAATAAAGCGGATGCATGCGGTATGTTTCCAACAGGTTGCAAAGAGGTCCCATGGCAAAGGTCACATACTTGTTATAGTCACCGGCATCAAACCAGCCACCGGAAACATCTCTTGCGGTTGCAGCATTGCTTTTATCATACCGGGAACGTGCAGCCTTGTCCTGGTTACTTCTTTCAAAAGCAGCACCATCTGCCCATTTGGGATCGGTATAAGGAGGCTGCTTGGGATAGTTAACCCGCTGATAGAAGTACATGCGACTCGCCTGCCGCAATACTTCGTTGTAAACATTATTGTTTATCTCGAAACGATAGGAACCAACATTATTGGCAACATCAAAAATATAATAGGAACCGAAGGTGGTGACTGAACTGAAATCAAACCACCAGCCGCGATCCCCACTTTGTGAATGCGTTGCACCAGCTTTCCAGGCGGTCAATGTTCCTGAATACACAACTACATCATCAGACCATCTTCTAACCTGGTATTGATTAGCTCCAGTGCCGGGAGAGAAAGATTCAGCAGCGTTGTATCCTGTTTGGGGATCAACGATCACTGCAAATTTTTTACTGTTTGGCAGATAGCCAAACTGATCAATCTTGATGTGCTTGCTTACAGCGCCGGGTGGCAATGCAAATAAATAGGCAGAAGAGGACAGCAGCAATCCGATCAAAACAATGGTTTTGTTTTTCATAAGGTAGCAGGTTGCTATTGTTGGTTTTCAATAATTCCTTGAGGTGGGAAGTGTGGCCGTGGTGATGATATACATTACCAAAAATCATGCCCTGTACCTGGATAGGTAAGAGCATTTGTACTCGATCTGGGAGGAGAAATACGAATATCCGTATAATACCGTTGGGCGAATAGTTGTTAACTATTTCATTCTGTTTGCGGTTTGAGAGGCACGAAACATATTAAAGACGTTCAATTACCATTGCACTCGCTCCTCCTCCCCCATTGCAGATGCCGGCAGCGCCATAGCGGGCATTGTTTGCTTTTAAGACATTAATGAGTGTAACGATTATCCGAGCGCCGCTTGCACCTAATGGGTGACCGATACTTACTGCTCCACCATGTGCATTTACTTTGGAAGGATCCAGTTTCATTCTGCGACTGTTCTCAATACCAACTACGGCAAAAGCTTCATTGAGTTCCCAATAACTGATATCGCTCATTTGTAATCCTGCTTTGGCAACTGCTTTCGGAACTGCAAGTGAAGGTGTGGTGGTAAACCATTCCGGAGCCTGTTCTGCATCTGCATAACTTAGGATCTTTGCAATGGGTTTTAAACCTAGCTCAGCTGCTTTTTCTTTACTCATCAGAACAAGTGCAGCAGCGCCATCATTCATGGTTGATGCATTGGCAGCCGTTACTGTTCCATCTTTTTGAAATGCCGGATTGAGAGAAGGTATCTTATCGAATTTTACATTGTAGGGCTCTTCGTCTTTTGAAAATGGAATGGGATCACCTTTGCGTTGAGGAACATCTACGGAGACTACTTCATCCATGAACAAACCTTTTTCCCAGGCTGCCTGACTACGCTTATAACTTTCTATTGCAAATTTGTCCTGGTCTTCCCTGCTAATGCCACACTCCCTGGCACAAAGTTCAGCCGCATTGCCCATGGCTTTGCCATCATATACATCAGTGAGGCCATCTTTTGCGAGTCCATCTATAAAAGTGGCATTGCCGTATTTATTACCCCAGCGCATGCTGTCTGCATAGAAAGGAACGCTGCTCATATTTTCCATACCACCTGCTACAACAATGGTTGCATCGCCCAGCATAATGCTTTGAGCGGCCTGTGAAATGGCTTTCATGCCGCTGGCGCATACTTTATTTACTGTGGTACAATTGACTGAATCAGGCAGACCAGCAAATTTAGCCGCCTGTCGCGCAGGTGCCTGACCCAGGTTTGCCTGGATCACACAGCCCATCAATACATCCTGAACCTGTTCGGGTTTAATACCTGCCTTTGAAACTGCTCCTTTAATAGCTGCAGCTCCCAATCGGGTTGCTGATACATCCTTGAGACCTCCGCCAAAACTGCCAATCGGTGTTCTTACTGCCGATACAATAACAACTTCGTGCATCATTACTGAATTTAAGCCGCAAAGATAACGATTGTTAGTCTACTTTCACAAGCTTCTCAGTGATCAGTTTTGCAGGTGAAATAAGTTGAAGGAAATAAATTCCTGCAGCCAGTTGATCTGCTTCATCAATTCGGAGTTCATTCAATCCTTTATGGCTCATGTACTCTTTTTGATAAATGACTGCGCCCATTTTGTTGACGAGTCTGACCTGAACATTTTGTTCGTCAGGTGCAGTAAAGCTGACCTGCAATTGATTTTTGAATGGATTGGGATAAATTGGCTGCACGGTGAAATCAGTGGAAGAACCACCTGTTGCAACTACGGGACTGTATTTAAATTGTCCATCCTGGTCAACCATTTTTAACCGATAATAGTTGATACCTGCAGATGGAAAACTGTCTGTGAAATTATAATCAGTACGGAGAGAGGAATTGCCTTTGGCATTTACTGTTCCGATAGTTGAAAAATTATTACCTTTTCTTCTTTCAATAATAAAATAGCTGCTGTTATTTTCATTATCAGTTGCCCAGGTTAAAAGCGTTTTATTGTTTTCCCATACGCCATTAAATGAAACCAGTACAACGGGCAGTGTTCCTGATACATTCACTATTCTCTGGGCATTTCCAAATTCCGTAACGCCGATAAAACCTCTTGCAGTAGAAACCAGATTAGTTCCCTGGAACAATGGAGCAAGCGCAGTATATTTTAAAGTGAGCGTACCTCCTGCCGCGATCGTATACGAAGTATTTACACCTGATGTAACGCCACCCAGGAATGTGATTGTGCCATTGGCGCCTGCCAGCGGGATACTGGTAGAATTCAGGGCAGTTATCTGACTCGTAATATCCAATGCGAGAAAGCTGAAGCCGGTTGGAAGGGCGTCTGTTATTTTATCGATAGTGATACCAGAACTGCCGGGGTTCTGAATGGATACTGTAAAGGTTGCGGTATTATTCAAACCGTAAGTAGCTTTATCTGAAGTTTTGGTAATGATCAATGGATTGGCGGTGGAAGAAATTGTTATTGGTGTACCACCTCCAAGATCAGTAGAGATAGCATATTTATAGTTGGTGGAACCGGATGTAGCACCGGCGTAAGGTAAAATAAGGGACGTGAAATTATAGGAAGATATACGGAATGTCCACCTTATGGTAACCGAACCACTACTCTGGTTAGCAGTACAGGTAAAATAGAGTTGGTCTTTGGTAGTTGCAACTACCCCTGGTACAGTACTGGTAATGACTTCGGTTTTTAAAAGGACGAGTTTTGTTGGATCAAATGCGGTGCTGACGGATACCTGGAAATCGCACTGATCTGCAGATTTAATATTTCCCAAGGTATAGGTTACATCATCATACACTATTCCTCCGATAAGGTCCTGGTTGTTGATAGTCTGAGTAGCAAGACCACCTGCATTTGCACTGATACAGGAACGATTCGGTACAATGTCTGTGCCCGTTTTACCAGTTGCAGTAGCATCAGACAATGAATAATTGAATGTAGCAGCTGCGGTAACATTTGCAGGATATGAAACATAAAAATAACAAACCTTGCTTTCACCTGGAGCCAGTGTCCCAATTACTGATATACCACCTGCGGGAGAAACAACTAAATAATTTTGCCCAACCACGCTGGTAGCAATACTGGTTATTGTAAATTTTAGTCCGCTATAGGTAGTTAATGCACTTGTATTGGTGATCCTGAATCCTACATAGGCAGTAAGTGGACCTGTTGCGGGTGCGTTTCCATCTACCACAAAATAAGGAGCGCTGGTCCTTGTAACAGTAAAATGAGTAGGGTCTAATGCAGCTGCATACAGGCTGCTAATAAGAGCTACGAGTGTAAAGATCTTTTTCATACAGGATTGGATAATAGTAAATATGCCTGCTATATTGCAGGCATATTACAATTATAATTCAAACAATATTCCGTCCAAAGCTTTTAAGCCATATTCTTTGTAGTGTAGAAAGACAACTACACGAATACTTAATTAGTCTTTACAAATTGGGCCTGCCTGAGCTTACTTCCCTGTTCAACAGTGATGAAATAAGCACCGGCTTTTTGATTTTCCAATCCATTAATGTAAATCACATTCTGTCCAATGCTCACACTCTCTGTTCTGTTATGGATCAGTTTGCCATGAGCATCCCGAATATTGATCAGTATCGGTTCTGTAGTTTGTGAATTAAATACCAATCCAAAATTACCCTTGTTAGGATTTGGTATGATCGTAAGTCCCTTGCTCTCCACATCCGATACTGTTTTCACTACAACGGAATATTTTTCTTTCTTATCGATCTCAGTAATCTTCAGGCGATAATAATTGACTCCTGTAGTGAAGCTGTTATCAGCAAAATTATAATTGCTGGGTAATAGCTGATTGCGGGCAGGTTGTTTATTGATTGGGACAAAGTCTTTACCATTTACGCTTCGTTCAACCTCAAAGTAATCCAGATTTTCTTCCTGTTCGGTGGTCCATTTAATAAGATTAGTGGCACCATCCTGTGTTACGCTGAATTTGCGAAGCAAAATAGCCAATGGTCCCTGGAGGGCACAATTGGGGAATATCTTGGAGGAATCAGTGGCGCTGAGTCCGGCTGCATCTGTAACTGTCAATTTAATTAACCAGTAATAGGTGTCACCATTGCATCCTATCCTTGATATCTGTGTATTGGGAGATACTGAATTATCGATAGGTTCAGTATGTTCATGGTTATTATGACGCAGTAAAGTTTGCCAGGCATAAGTTAACAGGGCCCCGGATTGTTCATTATCGGTAACTGTAGCCGCACAGGAATAGAGTGTATCTGCTCCCAGCTTGTATAATGAATTCTTTACTGGACTTGTTATATTGACTACAGGTGGTGTATTATTGACAGAAATTACCATGCTGTCAACTGACGAGGAACCACCGTTATCCGTAACAGTTAATTTTACAACAAATTTTTTGGGAGTCCCTGCAGATGCTGTAAAGTTATGAGATGGATTTGCAGTTGTACTGGTGGTTGCATCCCCAAAATTCCAGGAATAGCTGCTGATTGTACCATCTGGATCAGAAGACTGGTTTCCGGTAAAACTGACGCCAAGCGTAGCTGGTCCAAAGATTTTGTTGGAAGTCATTTTCACAATAGGTGGCTGGTTTCCTCCATATGTGAGGCGCTTTACAGTTTGATCCGCAACATCTACTATGATCATTGTACCATCTAATGGATTCTGAGCTATACCAACTATTGCAGTAAAGTTTGAAGCAAAATTTTGCACAGTTTGAATCTTGTCTGTAAAATCAATTGAAAAACTCTTCAGCCATTTTGCTCCATAATCAGCCATAAAGGCTGTATTACGATACGCTGGAGGGAAAAGCGTACCTGTGTACCAGCATCCTCCAATGGCACAATTACCTGCGAAGGGCGAACTGGGCACTCCTGAAGCCACAGTACCAATAGTAGCTACTGATGCGGTGTTTCCGCTGAAGGTTCCGACCCTTGAGACATTGGTTCCATGTTGCCAATCTAATGAAGGCCGCAAGTGGAAATAGCGGTTATTGGTTCCTATTGCCTGGCTACTATTACACGGGTTGTATACAGTGGTAATACCATCTGCCGTTGCCTGCTTTAGCAAATTTTTGAATAGAAAGAAGGGGACATTACACGAGCCTCCATTATACAGCGGGTTCGGTTCGTCCTTGTTTGCAGTATTTGTATTTTGATAGGAAGTAACTGCAGTCTGACCTTCATACAATGGCCATCCACAATTGGCCCCCTTAATGTTGATAATTGTTAATTCTTCGTAAGTATTCCATCCAACATCACCGACATATATCTCTCCGATATCTCCTGTAGCTGGATTAGTTGAACCTGTTCCAGGTTTAACAAAAAAACGGCAGGGATTACGAAAGCCCATTGCCCAAACTCTTGACTTGGGGGAACGTGGTGATGCTGCATCATAAAAAGGATTACTAGGTATTCCGTTTCCCGTTGCCGGATCAATGCGTAATAATTTACCATTATGCGAGTTCACCATTTGCGAGCGAAATGCACCAACATTTTCTTCTGGTCGTATAATGCCATCTGTGAGTGCCTGTGCATAATATGTTCCTGCATCACTTCCTGCATCCGTAACATTATAGCTGGCACCATCACCTGCAGAAGCAAGCAGGGTTCCATCTGCTGCAAATGCAAGAGAACCTGTACCATGTGACTCATGCAGAATGGGAATACCTGTAGATTTGGTTTCCCCAAGCAACACTTTTCTACTGGCTGAATTAGCCACAAGGTTGCCTCCACTGGTTGATGTTGTAAAGCGGGTTATTCTTCCTATAGTTGGCTTGAAATAGTCATTGGTAGCTGCATTATAGGAACCGGTTCCGAAATTCATCAGGTAATGACGGTCTACTACATAAAGGCAATAGATAAATCCGTTAGATGAAAAGTTGGGATCCAATGTAAAGCCCAATAAACCAAAATCCCTCCAGTCACCAACTTCTTCCGAAATATCGAGAACAGCTGTAGCCTGTTTTGTATAGGTGCCATTCGCCTGGCGATTTAATACGTATACTCTTCCGCCCTTTTCCCATACAAACATTTTCAATCCATCAGGCGTGAATGTAGCGCCAACGGGTTGCACCCATCCGGATGCAACATTAGTAGTAGAAAAACCGGCAGGAAAAGTTTGAGCCGTACCGGACAGGTATATCAATAGCAGGAAGGCACTGAAAAATGAAGACAGCTTTTTCATCAACATAATAATTTTTGGTCTGAGTAATGGCTTGTTTATCCAGGATGATGGAGCTGCAAAACGATGAGGTTATTGCGAAGTGCAATCAGAAGGAATTGAATAAAAAACGGGGGAGTTTCAGAGAAATAGTGGACGATGGCTTAAAGAGCACTAAAAATAGCAATTCTTTCCTGCCTTTCAAATAATGTTGGATATTTCCTATATATATTCTGAAAATCAGGAGGAAACGGCCGCATATTCCTGCATATCATTTTCATAATTGCCTGATAATGGTTAATTTTAGTGAACTGCAATGAGAAAAAACACCATCACCCCGATTCTTGTCATGGCCCTGCTCCTCGTTGGGTCTTTTGCCAAATCACAAACCACACGCTTATTCAATGGTACTGACCTTTCCGGCTGGCACGCCGATGTTCCGGAAATGGATACAAACTCCGCCGCCAAAAGTCCTTTTATTGTGCGCAACAGAATGCTGGTAAGCCTTGGCAAACCTGGAGGTCACCTGATCAGTAATGACGAGTATGAAAATTACCGGCTCCGGGTGGAATATCGTTTTGCCGGAGAACCCGGAAATTGTGGTGTATTGATTCATGTATCTACTCCCAGGGCACTCTATAAGATGTTCCCTAAATCCATTGAGGTTCAAATGGAAAACAAAAATGCAGGTGATTTCTGGTGCATCCAGGAAAATATCAATACCGTTAATATGGAAGAACGTCGCGGCCCGAAAAATGAATGGGGAGTTTCAGAAGGAAAACAGCGGCGAATCAAAAACCTGACAGATAATTCTGAAAAACCTGCAGGCGAATGGAATACCATGGTGATCGAATGCGTTCGCAGCTCGGTAAAAGTCTGGGTAAATAATGACCTGGTCAATTATGGATTTAACTGCACTGCCAATAAAGGTAAGATTGCCATACAGGCGGAAGGATCAGAAGTGGAATTCCGGAAGATTGAACTCAATAAGATCATTCGATTATCACCGGACAAACCTGTCCCATAGATCAAGCTTTCATTAATAGAAGTTATTTTATTATAGTTGGCCGTAAAGAAATGAACAATTCTTTTCGGCCTTCGTTATTTATGACAAATGACCAACCTGTTATTTCAACCTTTATTTGAACTTTGAGAATAGTTTAAACCAACAGTATATGTCCACACAATCAAAAATCGCACTGGTAACGGGGGGAAGCCGTGGCCTGGGAAAAGATATGGCAACCAGTATTGCAAAGAAAGGAATTGATGTTATCCTTACCTATCAATCCAACAAATCAGAAGCTGATAAAACAGTTGCAGCCATTGAAGGCCTTGGTCGGAAGGCTGCCAGTCTTCAACTGGATATGAGCAAACCTGTTACACTAGACA
>JAJKIP010000143.1 GCA_021154405.1 Segetibacter sp.
ATATCATAACTACTGGCGCCATTGCCCCGCATATAATAATTTCCTTCCAGTCTTACATCATTTCCCCGGCCAGTAAGTGTGGCCGTTGCCGAATAAACATCACTGGCATTATTACTAATATGTATGACTGCATTGCCGGCCGTATCATTTTTTATACTAAGATCATTAATAGTGAGATCACCTTTAAAGATGGGGTCATGCATGATATCGGCAAAGTTGACTGTTCCATTCAATCTTCCGTCTACAAGCGTTGAGTCCGATTGTACAAAAGCTGTGACAGTTGCCAACCGGAAATTGTCAAACTTAACCTCCAGTGGTGAATTAAGATTCTGTGTAAGGCTGTTGATGCTGATCTGTTGCCCGTCCCTGCTGAGCACAAAATTGGAGGCCAGTAAATTTTGGGGTGTAATGGTCAGCTTGTTATTTGCAGGTACCGTCCATCTGTCATAATTCAACAGCAATCCTTCCGGTGCAAAAGAGAAAACATAATTGTTTGGCTGCGGCTGCTCAAAAACTCCAGCGAAGTTATAACGGCTTTTATCCGCCCGGTCTCTGGTATCTACTGTAAAATTCATCTTGTTATTGGCAATCGAGGCATTAAGAGATGTATTATATAATGTCATGTTGGCCGCTGTAGTGATTTGATCTACATGGAGAGCCGTTGTAAGATTGGCCGAATCAGCATTGGTACCGGCCTTTAAACTTAACCGGCGAATACGATTGCCTCCATAATCAAGTACAGGGGCAGTAACAGAAGCATTCCAGCCATTGGTACTGCTGAAATGACTTGTCAATGTGAGCGAATCCATTCTTTCCAGCTGTGGCATGAATACTTTGAGCGGAGCGCTATTAATGACATTGGCATTCAGCGTGAAATCATAAGGCTGCCTGCTATGAACAGGCGCAGCTCCATAACTGCCAGATTGTATGGAGAAATAAGGCTGAATGGCCTGCTGCAGAATATTGCCCAGTTGGGTAACACGGTAATTGCCCTGCAATTTTGCTACTGCGATATCACTTGTCAATTGAATGGAATGACCGCTATCTGTACGAGCGGCCAGTATTTGTACAGTATCCAGCTGTATCCGCTCTTTATCCTGGACAAAGACATTTTGAGTTAGAAAAAGAGATCCCACAAGGTCATCAGGATCTGCGGAGGTGAAATTACCTTCCAGTTTTCCGTGGTATAAAAAAGGGTCAGGGGTAAGGTGAAGAGGCTGGGTCTTTATGCTATCGATCATTCCTGAAATATGGAAATCAGGATGTGCTTTGGAGATATCTGCAGAAGCGTTCAATGCAAAATGAATATTCGGATCAGCCATTGCCGCGTCAACAGTTGCCTGTTGTTTGACCAGTGCAGCGTTTATATCAAGATCTCTGTAATTGTATTGATTCAGGACTGCTGACTGCACCTTGCCTTTCACTGCAAGGTTTGCTGTTTTGGGATCAAGGCCAGTGCCATTGACATTGAAGGTGGCAGTAACCGGTCCCAGGTTTTGTTTATCCTGTAACAGGGTACCAAGATCGAGAGAACGTGTTTGCACCAGGGCATCATACTTCATTTTTTGAGTATTACCCAGGTATCCGAATTTTCCTTTTACAATGGCATCACCGAGATCGGTGCGCGCAACCAGTGAAGTATTCAGATCATTGGCATTACCACGCATGCTACCGGAAACTGAGATCCTGGAGGGAACAGTAATATTGGAAGGGATTGTACCCTTTGGTATAAATCGCTCAATATCTCTTCGTGAACTGGAGATATTATTAATTACAAGATTGGCGCTGAGGCGGTCCATATTGGGTAAACCTGAAATGGTACCGTGAATATCTGCCCGGGTATCATTCAATCCCTGCACCTGAAATTCATCTATTCTAAGATCGGATACCCTTCCAGTAATACGGCTGTTGATGTACCAGGTGGCACCTGGGTAGGCAAAGGCAGGAGATTGTCTGAGCTGGGGAGCAAAGGTAAGCACATCGCTCACCAATATTTTGCTGTGATCAAGGTCCAGATCAAGCCAGAGATTACCAATATCTTTTTGCATTGCCTCCAGCGAGGCATATCGCATATAAGCATTGCGCTTTAATTCCGTTCCTGGCGTTTTCAGATACAGGTTATGGAGATAGGCCTCATTATTGGAAAACAGGAAATCTGTGGTCAACTCCTGTAATTCAAATCCGCTTTGTTCTTTGAAGGATGCTTTTTCAATTTTGGCAGCAATGGTATCATCACAGAATATAAAATTATTTGCTTCCAGGTTAATTGGTGTGGTCTTAATATGGGAGTAGTCCATTCCCGTTTTTTGCCGTGGCTGATTGTCATCATCAAACTGGACATTATTATTCCCTGATTTGAAGGAGGCCACATTGATGCACCAGCCTTTTTGCACAGTGCTATCAATCTTTTTACCTACTTCCTTTATAACTTTTTTGGCTGCTTCTTTTTGACCCATCCGGAATGCAGAGCTTGTATTTTCCACTACCACATCATCAAAATCGATCTCCTGCTCAGCAAAATCTATCTTTTTCAATTCCACCATCAGAGAGCCGATATCAGCAGTAGTATACAGGGCGTCAATATCATTGGAATAACCAAGATTTGATTTTGTGATTGCAACCCTGCCCAACGTAATGTGGGGATTAGCAGGAATTGTTTGTACTTCATTACTATCTGGCAACGCGTTGGGAACTGTCAGTGGTTTTACCTGGTGGAAATGTGCCACCAGCCCATTGAGGTTGATATAAGGGATATCTATTAGAAGATGCTCAGCATCGTATTTATTGATCTTTGTGTCAAAATGATCTATCCAGGTGTCTGCTTTGGTTCCTGTTACCACATCATCATATACCAGCCTGGCTTTATTAAGTATTATGGAGTTGATTGAAATGGATGAAGAAGTAGTATCTGCTGGTGCAGCAGGAGAGGGGTTGGGTTTGGGGCTGAAAGCATCAACAATGAACTGGTAATTGAAATTGGTATCCGAATCCTGGCGGTTTACCATAGCTGTGATATTATCCAGTTTTACGGAATTGATCTCAAGCTGTTGTTTGAAAATTAATTTCAACAGTGCCATATCCACTTTTACGGATCCAGCAGACAGCAGGGTGTCTTTTCGCTGGTCTTCCAGATAAACATCTTCAACAACTATTTTTTTGGGGAGCCCTATATAGATCCTTCCCACCTGCACTTTAGTGTGCAGTTTATTTTCCAGGTAAGTGACTGCTTTTTTCCGCAGGAAATTTTGTACGGGTGGAGTAAGTATCAATAGAACCACTACAATGAAAAGCACGATAATAAACAGTACTGTTTTTAAAACAATCCTGCCCAGCCGTCTGAGGGGATTTTTTTTGATCACTGGCTGATTCATTCCTGCGGTATTCTTTTCTTGTTCGAAGTAAATAAGATGGTGACCTGCTTATGAGTTGATATCTGATTCACATTATTCTACTGAATCTGCTTCCTGTTCACTCAGCTTTCCGTTGCCCAACATATATTTCTTCTGTGGTGTGGCAATTGTACCATGAACCACACAGATCCCAGATAAGAATGCAAGCGCATGTATTGGTCCACCTGCTCCAAAAAGAAAGAAGCCCATGATCCAGATCACTGCCAGCACAATTGCTATACTATAAAAAACTCGTTTCATTACCTGTATTAATGAAAAAATGATGCCAATAGAAAATGGGGAAAAAAGGGGAATGTGACGGGATTGTAACTGGTTATGCAGCAGTGAGTCGCACCATTCTGCTGCTGAGGCTTATATTCATTAATAGCCGCTGCGGCCCTGTGGTGTCACAAATCACATGGATCAAAATAAAGGGAACGATCTCAGGCAACTTTCATCGGCACGTACTGGCATTTCTCCTGTAGCCAGGATACACTGCCTTTTGATTTGCGGATATACCAGCAGGCCTTTTTTATCTCGATAGAAAGAAGCAATTTATTTTTCTTTGATTCGCGGGTTATGCGGCCTCCGATATACATATAGTTTTCACGATCCTTTTGTATCAGCACAACATTTTTGTTCAGGAGTTTGTGCAGGGGAAGGTCATCGGAAACAATGCAACTGATCTTATCTTCCTCATCCACAGCAATCTTGACGTGAAGCGTCATTTGCTTCTGGTCCTGTTTATATCTTAACAGGGCAAGCTGAATGGAGCATATCTTTTCCTGAATACTATTCTCATTTATGTGTAGTGGTTTATTCATGGTCCTGATTAATTATAATTTGTCTGATGAAGTTTAGCAAGAACTGATTCGTGACCGCGATTGATAGCTGCCTTTTGCAATAACCATTTGTAGCCATTTTCCAGCATGGTTTCAATCCTGTTTTTAGGTTTGCGGGTATGCGGTTCTGTATACTCTATGTTGAGCATATTCATTTTTACCAGCAATGTCCGCTGACCTTCTTTATCACCGGTAAAGTTTCCATTTACTACTGTAGCTTTTCCGCTTACTTCAATAAAGTAATCATATCCCTTACGGAAGAAAGAAAGGCGTGCAGGAAAGGTTTTTTCATATTCTTTTACGGCTGGGTGCGGTCCGCGGCAGATAAACCAGAGCTGGCCTTCATCATCCACTTTGATGGCATTAACAACATCATTTTGGAGGCGGTTGGTACTGTCGCTCATACAATACATTACGGCCGTTCTAAGCTGGTTGATCTTTTCTCTTATAAACCCAAGGTTCAAATCTCTTGTCATAACATCGGTTTACAGTTAAAAATCAAATGTGATACCAGTCTTTCCAGACAAAAGGAATTCACTTTAAAATAAAGAACCGGGAAAATTATTCCCACAGGTGGCATGGATTTTTCATCAAACCGTAATAAAATGAGGATCTGAAGTGGTGAAATCGAAAAACAGGCTTACCCATCGTGCCTTACTAAAAGCAGAGAGGGATGCAAGGCACGCAGCTTCCATGGCGTCCTTAACGTATATTAATAGTGATAGCGAAGGGATTATCCGGGAAATCCGGGGTAAGAAATTTTTATATTATGAGGGAAGGAAGCAGGTACGCGATAAACTGCAATTGGAACGGATCCGGAAGCTGGCCATTCCTCCTTCCTGGAAAAATGTATGGATCTGCAAATCTTCCAACGGTCATATCCAGGCTACAGGCACTGATCTGCGTGGGCGCAAACAGTACCGCTACCACTCCAAATGGAACGCACTGCGCAATGAGACCAAATTTCACAAGCTGTTTGAATTTGGGAAAACGCTGCCGAAACTGCGCAAGAAAATCCGCAGTGATATGAAAAACAAAGATTTGAGCCGGGACAAAGTACTAGCCACTGCAATCAATTTAATGGACAAAACTTATATCCGGATCGGTAATAATGGCTACGAAAAAATGAATGGGTCCTATGGACTGACTACCCTCAAGGACAGGCATGTGAAATTCCTGAATGGAAGTGTTGCTTTCTCTTTTACCGGGAAGAAGGGAATTGATCATACGATCAGGCTCAAAGACCGGAAACTGGCGAGAATAATAAAACAGTGCCGCGACATTCCAGGCAAGACGCTTTTTCAATATTATGATGAAGAAGGGAAACAACATCCGATTGATTCCGGCATGGTCAATAATTATATTAAAGAAGCAACCAGCCAGGAATTTAGTGCAAAGGATTTTCGAACCTGGGCCGGGTCCCTCCAGGCCATAGAATATTTCCGGAAAAATCCTGACATTATAGAGCGGGAAGACAAAAAAAAGCTGACGGTGGAAATGATTGCCGCAGTGAGTGAAAAATTGGGTAATACGGCTACGGTTTGCAAGAAATATTACATTCATCCTCAATTGATCACACTTTGTGAGGAAGGAAAGATAACTGCCGATCTTCTAAAAGGAAATAAACGTGGAAGTGAATCATTTACTGAAAGCGAAGATATCCTTATGTGTATTCTTAAGAAGTGTATCTAAACTTAAGCAATTTGGGAAGAGATGTAAAAAGAAAAACCGGCTGCCGATTCGCAAGCCGGTTTTGATTTGCCCCTCTTTTGAAATGAATACCTAGTTTACAAATCTGATCGGGATGCTGACCGTCCCATAATGAGTGAAACGATAAACAACACCAAAAAGATAAAGAATAATATTTTTGCTATAGATGCTGCTCCGGCAGCAATACCACCAAATCCAAAAATTGCGGCTACTATAGCAACGATCAGGAAAATTACTGTCCAGCGTAACATAGCTTTAAATTTTAAAGGTTAAAGAAAATTGTGATCATGCTTTCTGCACTTGATGTAACCATCATCCTGCAGTGGCATTGTCCAGTGTTTAAATTTCCGCCTCTTCCTTTCCTTAATTCCTTCATTGGCGGGAGCAGCGTCTTTCAATCCTCTGACAAAAGTCAACCGGGAAACAAAATCCAGTTGCTTTTCTCTATTGATCCCGTCTTTTTTATCATTTAACACCATACTGATCTATTTGCTTTCGTTTGATAATCAGGAGAAAAATTCATGCCGCAAAAAACAAGGTTCTAAAAAAGGAGATTGCTGGGGAATTGGGGAGTTTTTTCAGCAGGCATGATACAAGAAAGCATCATTTTGATGGGGAATCCATTCAAAACTCCTTCATATTATTTTCGTGTTTGATAAGGTCAACTGGTATAAAAATTTCATATGAACCTTTAAAAACCAAATGCAAAAAGGAAGTCCAAAGAAACCTGTCCGGAAACCTCAGCACCAGCCAAAACCAGGTATCGAAAAGAAAATGTCACCACGCCCCATCTATGATGATCCATCAATACCTGGAACTAATAAGTTACAGGGAAAGATTGTGCTGGTGACGGGTGGAGATAGCGGGATTGGTCGCGCAGTTGCAACATTGTTTGCCAAAGAAGGAGCTGATATTTCCATTGC
Source organism: Segetibacter sp. (assembly GCA_021154405.1). Lineage (GTDB taxonomy): Bacteria > Bacteroidota > Bacteroidia > Chitinophagales > Chitinophagaceae > JAJKIP01. The sequence goes on from JAJKIP010000143.1 coordinate 6,865, forward strand.
TTATTTGAATGAGCACGTTGATGCCAGAGAGACCAGGCAGGTGATTGAAACAACCTATAATAAACGTTGTCAATTGATCCCCGGAGACCTTGGTAAAGAACAGCATTGCAGGAGGGTAGTGCAGAAAGTGATCAGGGAATATGGAAGGATAGATATCCTGGTCAATAATGCGGGCATACATTATGAAAACGAGGACCTGCTGGACCTGAAAACTGCGCAGCTGCGCAAAACCTTTGATACAAATATTTTTTCTTTTTTCTGGATCACCCAGGCTGCCCTTCCTCATATGAAAGAAGGAAGCTGTATTATTAACACCTCATCAGTCACCGCTTACCGTGGCAGCCCGGCATTAATGGATTATGCAGCTACCAAAGGAGCAATTGTTTCTTTTACCAGAAGTCTTGCTTCCAATCTGGTGAAAAAAGGAATAAGAGTAAATGGGGTTGCACCCGGACCAGTATGGACTCCGTTAATTCCGTCAACCATGCCAGCAAAGAAAACAGCAGCGCACGGAAGCGATTCTCCCATGGAAAGGGCCGGGGAACCCGTTGAGATTGCTCCCTGCTATTTGTTCCTGGCAAGTAAGGATGCCAGTTATATAACGGGACAATTCCTGCATCCCAACGGAGGAGAGATAGTCAATGGATAATTAATTCGAGGGTGTTTTAATGAGCCGGTTGACTGTATTGAGGATATCCTCCATATCAAAAGGCTTGGCCATAAAATCATTGGCACCTGCCTGCAGGCATAATTCCTTTGCATTTGGATGTGCAGAGATCATCATGACGGGTATACTGCGGGTATCAACTTTTCCTTTCAGTTGTACGCAGATATCCGTACCGTTAATGCCGGATAAAAGCATATCCATTATGATCAGGTTGAAAGATTTATTGGAAATAGCCTGGAAGATCTCGTCCACCCGGTCAGCAGTTACCACCTTGAAGCCTTTGTATTCAAGCATCATTTTGAGCATCATACTAATATCCGGATCATCGTCAATTACCAGTATCCAGGCCTGCTGGTTGTTCATTGGGCGTTATTTTGTTTCATTAGCGGTAATGTAAATGTAAATACAGTTTTTTTATCTTTTTCACTTTCTACACGAATTGTTCCATTATGTCTCTGGATGATCTCATTTGCGATGAACAGGCCAATTCCAAAGCCTGGATAGGTTAATTCATTTCTTCCTTCAACTCTATAGAACCGTTCAAATATCTTTTGCTGTTCACTTTTATTGATCCCAATTCCATAATCAGTCACACTGATGACTACTTCCTTTCTATTTCCTGAAATGAACACATCAATGTTTTCTGCATCCGGCGAATATTTAATGGCATTGGTCAACAGATTCAGCATTACCTGTGCGATCCTGTCCCTGTCTGCCTGTACAGTTCCTTCAAATTTGTTTTCAATAACAATTTTATGCTTTAATGTGGTATGCCGCACATCCTGCACGGTTTCTTCTACCAGTAAAACCGGATCAAACTCAGTATAGTTGAGGTCAAGCTTACCAGTTTCTATCCTTGACATATCAAGCAGTTCAGAGATCAGCCGGGTAAGTTTGGAAACCTGTTTGGAAACAGTAGTGAGGGAAGATTTGACCGTCGGCTGGGCAGCTCGCAATTTTTCTTCATTCATTTCCTCATAGATGCTCAGGAGTAACTGCACATATCCTTTTATGGAAGTGATTGGGGTTTTTAATTCATGGCTGGCCATCTTTATAAAATCATCCTTGCGCTGCTCCAGTTTTTTTAGTTCCGATATATCAATACAGGCGCTAATGAAACCTACAAATTCACCGGTGGGAGATAACCGGGGTACGCAATTATCAGCAAGCCATCTATATTCTCCATCATATCTTTTCAGCCGGTACTCTGTATAAAATCCTTCCTGTTTTTTAAGGGCATTCGAGTAAACTTCAATGCATTTTTCGCGATCTTCCGGATGCACTCCATCCAGCCACCCATCATTACTTTCTTCTTCCTGTGTGCGCTCTCTGAATTCCAGCCAGGTTTTATTGAAATAATCATTGAATTTATCTGTGCCAGACATCCAGATCATTGCCGGAACATTGTCTGCCATAGTCTGAAAAAGTTCAAGGCTGTCTTTCAGAGCCTGCTCTTCCTGTTTTTGTTTAGTAATATCCAGTATGGTACCAATAAACCTGGTAGCCTGGTTATGTTCATTGATGTATGTTTTTCCCTGCGATTTAACCCAGCGGATCATTCCATCCCCGCTGCGTTTTATCCGGTACTCGATGTTCAACTGTCCTGATCCGGAAGGATCCAGTACTTTTTGAATTTCTTTTTGAACATAGGCACTATCTTCAGGAAAGATATGGGTGGAAAAAAACTGATAATCAATAACTGAATCAGCAGGCACATTGAAGATCCTGCAGCACTCTTCTGACCAGTTTAGCTGACCGGTTATTGGCTGGAATTCCCAGGTACCCAGATTGGTTGATTCAATGGCCATACGAAAACGTTCATCACTTTCCCTCAACGCCACGTTCAATCGTTTCTGTGTGGTGATATTCCTTGCAATCTTTGAGGCACCCACAATGATTCCATCGCTATTGCGGATGGGGGAGATGGTCAATGATATATCTAATAATTCTCCAGACTTTGTAAGCCTTTTGGTCTCAAAATGCTCTACCCGTTCACCCCTTCGGAGGCGTTCAATGATTTTGGGTTCCTCATCACTTAATTCTGCAGGTATCAGGGTCATAATTGAACGGCCGATCATTTCATCTTCTGTGTAGCCAAATAGTTTTTCAGCTGCAGGATTCCAGCTGGTGATTATGCCATCAAGGGTCTTGCTGATGATGGCGTCTTCCGATCCCTGGATAAGAGCAGAAAGGCGTTCTTTCTCTTGATCAATTAACCTGGTGGTAGTAACGTCAACCAGCATACTTATTGCACCCACAAAATTGCCTGATATGTCAACTATTGGACGTGGGTTTGCTTTAATGAACCGGCGGGTACCATCAGGGCGCTCAAGGATTATTTCGTCGTTATTTGTTTGGCTCTTTGCTTTGATTGTCAGGGCCATCGGAGTTTCCTCCGGTGGCAAAACTGAACCGTTCAGCCGGAACAATTTCCAGGCACCGGTCCATTGATGAATTCCAATTTCAGGTTCACGGCCCCAAAGCTCAGCTGCTGCTGCATTAAATTGGGTAATATAACCCCTTTCGTCGCATGTATAGATAGCGATGGGCAGGCTATTGATCAATGCCGGGTAATAAATATCGTTTTGTGCTGGGAGAGTCAATGTAGGTGGTGAAATCATTGTTTATTGGATCGGCAATTACAAATTTAATTAATCTGGCCGGTTAAGTAACGATAACAGAATAGGCTCTTTCTTTCTGTCTGCGATAGTAATTTGAAAATAACATGCCAATCCCTAAATATGATTAACTGCCAATGCCTTAAACTGTTTCAAATGTTTAACGGCTATCATGTGTAGAATTTTTTACCCACCTGAATCTGTCAGAATTGAAGTATAAAGGCTGTTCCCTTGCCTTCAGCGGACTGTACATGGATATTTCCCCGGTGAAGCATCATGATCTGCTTGCAGAGGCTCAATCCAATACCACTTCCGCTTTTCTTGGTACTGAAAAATGGAATAAAGATCTTCTCCATTATTTCCTCCGACATACCGGTACCATTATCGGCAACTTTTAATACAGTTCGTTTGGAAGAAGCGAGGTAGGCTGAGAGAACAATTTTCGGTTCTGCAATATCTTTTACAGCTTCAATGGCATTCACCAGGAGATTGATCAATACCTGCTCTATGAGATTGGGATCCACATCCAGGATGATATCTGTTTCCTTTAATACAATCTCCAGTTCAATATTTTTCTGTTGCAGGGTCGGCTGCATTAACCTGTACAGATTCTCAAATATATCACTCACATATACTTTCTTAAGATTGGGCGTTGTGATCTTGTTTAGGTTACGATACGTTTGCGCAAATTTGAGCAGGCCTTCACTTCTTTTTTTTATAGTGTCAATCCCTAATTCAAGATCATCCACTGTGCCGGTATCATTATTCAATAAAGTATAAGATTGCTGCAGGCGATGCTTCAATGTTTCTGCCAATGATGAAATGGGTGCAATGGAATTCATGATCTCGTGTGTCATTACACTCAGCAGTTTTTGCCAGGCTTTTGATTCCGTCTCATCGAGCGCCTCATTTACATTCTGAAACGCGATCAGTTTATATAGCTTTCCTTCTGTCTGAAACAAAGTAGCTGATAATAATACTTTAAAGGCTTCACGCTCCAGATGTGCCGTTGCAATTTTTGATTCTCCACTCTTCAATAAAATAATCTCATTGTATAATCCTTCATCCCGTTTGGCGAGGGAATGGATCTTTTTCAGGTAGGGTAGTTGCAGCATTCTTTTCAGGGATTCATTCATCCATACTACTTCACCCTCCTGTTCTTCATAAGACATAATTCCTGTATCAACCAGCTCCAGTATTTTTTGCAGGTACTGGTACTGGGTTTCCTTTTCCTTGCTGATTACCTTAAAGGTGGTGTTGATCTCATTGAAGCCTTTGCGTAATGTTTTTATTTCATTGGTGCCATGCCTCACATCAAAATACCTGGAGAAATCACGATAATGAACAGACTCAACAAACTGCCCCAGTTCATCATGTGCCTTGCGCTGAAACCGATAGAACTCTATGACCTGGTAAATGACAACAGGAGTTATAAGTGCCAGATAAATATACCAGCCCTTTACCAGCAGGAAGGAAGCCAGTACCAGTGCTATAAAGAGAAGAAGCACCCGTATTAAAATGCTTAACTCAATTCGCTTAAATGTCATATTTACTTATGCGGCGGTAAAGGGCAGTGCGGGTAAGGCCCAGTTCCTTGGCCGCCTGTGTGATATTGCCGTTGTGTTTCTGGATCACCTTGAGGATCGTATTCTTTTCAACTGCGCTCAATTTCAATTCCTTTTGTTCGTGCTCACTTTCCTGTGATTCCAGCGGAGAGAAGATAATATCCTCTTCTTTCAACAGGTCATGGTCAGCCATGATCACAGCTCTTTCAATGCTGTATTGCAATTCGCGTACATTGCCCGGATAACTGTAATTCATCAGTTTTTGCATGGCCCTTTCGCCAATTTCCAATCCATGCTTGAGGTATTTATTACTATAAATTTCGCAGAAATGTTTTGCTAGCAGCATGATATCGGTTGCCCGTTTGCGTAACGGTGGTATCATGATCTCAACCGTATTGATTCGGTAAATAAGGTCTTTCCGGAAATGTTTTTCATTGGCCAGCTCAGTAAGTGGCAGGTTGGTAGCGCAGATCAAACGGATATCGATTGGAACAGGTTGATTGGTGCCCAGTCTTATGATCTGGCGGTTTTGTAATACACTTAACAGTTTGGCCTGCTGCTGAAGGGATATATTGCCGATCTCATCAAGGAACAATGTTCCCTGATTGGCTGATTCAAAACGGCCGACCCTGTCTTCCCGTGCATCTGTGAAGGCGCCTTTCTTATGACCAAACAGTTCACTTTCGAAAAGACTTTCTGTGAGCGCGCCCACATCTACTTTTACATAAGGCTTATCTGTACGAAGAGACTGCTGGTGAATCGCACGCGCTACCAGGTCTTTACCGGTTCCATTTTCACCGAGTATAAGAATATTGGCATCAGTAGGAGCGATCTTTTCAATCTTGTAAAAGATGTCCTGCATGATAGGGGATTCACCGAGTAATTCCTTTCCGATCAAAGAATCCGGATCAAAAGCCCGCCCGCCTGCATTTCTGTTGTCCTTTTTTTTCAATATCTCCTTAATTGTATCGATCAGCTTTTCATTGTGCCAGGGCTTTACTACAAAATCAGAAGCCCCCTCTTTCAGTGAACGGACTGCCAGGTCAATATCACCATATGCGGTGATCATGACCACGGCTGTTTCTGGTTTTTGTTTCTTCACTTCCTTCAGCCAGAATAATCCCTCGTTGCCAGTATTAATGGAACTATTGAAATTCATATCCAGCAGTATCACATCAAAATTGGTCTTTGATAAGTGTGAACGAAGGTTCTCCGGGTTTTTCTCAGTGATCACTTCCTTACTCTCCGTCTTCAGGAGAAGTCTCACTGCAGTCAATACGTCCGTATCATCATCAATAACCAGTATGGAAGCGTTCTTCAGTACCATGCATGTTGTTTTCAGGAATTTAAAATAGCTTTTAGTTCCCTGCTGACTCTCAATGCTGCAAGTATACCATAAATACAACCGCATGGCAATTAAATTTTTAAGAAAGGACGCCAAAACCCTGTGTATCAAAAGCGGACACCGGCTGTATCGTTAACGAACGAATTCGTAGTAAGTGGCCTGCTAAATAACTCAAAATCAGTTTGCTGGGAAATGGCATATTTATTCACTTACTGCCATGAGCTTTTTAAAACAATTCGGTCCTACCCTTCTGGTACAGCGGAAGGGTAGCTCTTTAAAAAGAAAGAAATTAGCAGGAAAATCAGATTATGGTTGACAGAATAATAGAGAAAAAAACCTGGACAAAGAAAAGGATACTGACCATTGTTGGCATTGCAGCTCTTGTTGGGCTCATCGGTGCCAGCTATTACTTTACATCCGGGAAATCCAGGCTGAACGTGGACAGGGAACGTATTACCATCAGCGAGGTAAAGCAGGGCATTTTCCAGGAAAATATTCCTATTAATGGAGTTGTGCTTCCCCGTACCACCATTTATCTGGATGCAATGGAAGCAGGCCGCGTGGAAGAAAAATTTGTTGAAGATGGTGCCATCATGAAAAAGGGTGATCCTATTCTCCGGTTATCCAACACAGATCTTGAGTTGAACCTGGTAAACCAGGAGACCTCGGTTTATAACCTCCTTACCCAAATGCAGATATCCCAAAATGCAGCCCGCCAGAATACCATCTCCAAACTCAACCAGTTGACTGATGTGGAAAATGCGCTTAAAGAGGCCGAGAGAAAATACCTGTTAAATAAGAAGTTATATGAACAAAAGGTGGTAGGGCTCCAGGAATTCAAGGAAGCAGAAAACCTGTATAATTACCAGGTTGAAAAGAAAAAACTGACTGACCAGATATTGAAACAGGATTCTATTTCTGTAAAACAGGAACTGGATCAGGCAGGAAATTCTTACAGCCGTACTCAAAATGCCTTGCAACTGATGCGCAGGAAGGTCGGTGACCTGATTGTTCGTGCGCCGGTTGATGGACAACTTACTTCCCTGGATGCCGAGATCGGGCAGTCAAAGAATAAAGGGCAAACGTTGGGGCAACTGGATGTGCTGGATGGATTTAAGGTAAGAGCTGAAATTGACGAGCATTATATTAACAGGGTATTCAATGGCCTGCATGCCATATATACATTAGCGGATAAGGACTATAAGCTGGTCATAAAGAAAGTATATACCCAGGTAACCAATAGCAGATTCCAGGTAGATATGGAATTTGAAAATGAAGTACCCAAAGGGATTCGTCGCGGACAAACCTTGCAGATACGCCTGGCATTGAGTGATGAGAAGCAGGCACTGCTGGTAGCCAAAGGCGGATTCTTCCAGAAAACAGGAGGGAACTGGATATTTAAAGTAACCGATGGCGGTAAAATAGCGTATAAAGCGGATATCCAGTTAGGTAATCAGAACCCGGAATATTTTGAAGTAGTATCAGGTCTTAAAGCCGGTGATAAAGTAATCACTTCCAGTTATGACAATTTTGGGGACGTGCAGGAACTGGTATTAAAATGACAACTACAAAACAACATATCATGATCAAAATCACCAATCTCGAAAAAATCTATCGTACCGAGGAAGTGGAAACCGTGGCCCTGAATAAACTTTCATTTGAAGTAAAAGAAGGTGAGTTTGTTGCCGTTATGGGTCCTTCCGGTTGCGGAAAATCCACGCTGTTGAATATTGTTGGGTTGCTGGATGACCCCGATACCGGCAGTTTTCTTTTCAATGGAATAGAAGTAGCAAAGTTCAATGAACGGAAAAGAGCCGATCTGCGCAAGAGGAATATCGGGTTTGTGTTTCAGAGCTTTAATCTGATTGATGAGCTTACCGTTTTCGAGAATGTGGAATTGCCATTAATATATACAGGTGTAAAATCAGCCGAACGTAAAAAAAGAGTGGAAGTGGTGCTGGATAAGATGCAGATCATGCATCGCCGCAATCACTATCCCCAGCAATTATCAGGTGGTCAGCAGCAGCGTGTGGCTGTTGCCCGTGCGGTGGTAAACAATCCCAAACTGATCCTTGCAGATGAGCCCACCGGTAACCTCGATTCTTCCAATGGTAATGAGGTGATGCAACTACTGACAGATCTTAATGAACAGGGAACCACCATCATCATGGTCACCCACTCGGAACATGATGCCCGTTACAGCCATCGGATCATAAGAATGCTGGATGGACAAACAGTAACAGAAAATATCCTAGTGTAATAGTCCATCTATTTGTCTGCCGCGTGATAGAATAAGTTTGTAAACCAGAAAAATGAGTTTATGATCAGGAATTTTTTCAAGGTTGCATGGAGAAACCTTTTACGTAACAAAGGATTTTCCCTTATCAATATCTCCGGGCTTTCCATAGGAATGGCGGCTGCCATACTGATCATGCTGTGGATAAAGAGTGAGGTGGACTATGATCAGTTCCATGAAAAAAAATCAAGGATTTACGAAGCCTGGAATAAAGCTACTTTCAGTGGCAAGCTTCAGTGTTGGTCTAACACGCCCAAAATAATGGCAAGGACCCTTGAAAAAGATATTCCAGAGGTTGAAAGAGCTGTGCGTGTTCATTGGATTCGCAATTTTTTATGTTCCGTTGGTGATAAAAGGGTCATGATAAATGGGACTATGGTCGATACGGGATTTCTGCAGATGTTCAGTTTCCCAATGGTGAAAGGTGATCCCAATACAGCCTTAAATAAAGATTACGGTATACTGCTTACTCAATCCGGTGCCAGGAAAATATTTGGTGATGAGGAAGCAATGGGCAAGACGATAAAGATCGATAATAAAGACAATTTTACGGTAACTGGTATTTTGAAGGACCCGCCTGATAACAGTCGCTTCAAGTTTGAATACCTGATGAACTGGAGTTATGTGATCAAAAGAAATGAAGATGACAGTTCATGGGGAAATAATTCAACCAAAACATATGTACTTCTTAAAGAAAATGCCTCAATAGCAGCGGCAAATGCGAAGATCAAAGGAATGAAGGTGAAGTATGCCAAAGATGAGGACCCGGCCTGGGAAATGTTCTTATATCCGATTAGCCGCTGGCACCTGTATTCAAGTTTTAAAGAGGGTGTTGAAGATGGAGGATTGATTGAGTTTATCAAGTTATTTGGAATTATTGCGGCATTTATCCTGTTAATTGCCTGTATCAATTTCATGAACCTTTCAACAGCACGTTCAGAAAAGAGGGCAAAAGAAGTGGGTATTCGTAAAGTGGTAGGTGCCCAGCGAAAATCATTGATCAGCCAGTTCATCGGGGAATCAATTTTATTATCCGCTATTGCCGGCGTATTTGCTTTATTGATTGTGCAACTTGCATTACCTGCTTTTGGCCATCTGACAGAAAAGCAATTAAATGTTGGTTACAATGATATTGGTTTTTGGGCAAAGGGCCTGGGCTTTATTATACTCACAGGTATCATTGCAGGAAGCTATCCTGCCTTCTTTATGTCATCCTTCAATCCTTCCAAAGTACTGAAAGGAACATTTAAAGCAGCCAATGCGCTGATCACTCCAAGGAAACTACTGGTGGTGCTGCAATTCACCTTCGCTATTATTCTGATCATTTGTACCAGTATAGTAAAGCAACAGATTGATCATGCCCGTAACAGAGAAAGCGGTTATGGAAAAGATAACCTGGTTTATCATTTCCTTACTGGTGATCTCGATAAGAATTATAACCTGGTAAAGAATGAATTGCTTCAGTCGGGCATTGCCAAATC
>JAJKIP010000144.1 GCA_021154405.1 Segetibacter sp.
ATATACCTGCAATTTCTGGTTCCTCTCCTCCATCATTGCCATAAGGAGGGATTTCAAGCGTATCACCATGACCTTTCAGGCAGACCCCGCTTCCTTTATAAAACCATTCCGGCTGTGCGCCGATATTTCCTTCCTCCGGAAATCCGCCCTCTACTCCCCATTGGTATATGACCATACTATCGGTCAACTTATCATTGGCATTCATATGCATCATTTGCCTGTTCAATGCACTGTTCTTATGGGTTAAACCGGTACCTGAAACCAGGCAGCCAAAAGGACTATCGGGATGATCGAATGCCGGCAACAGTTTCCAGGCTGAATTTCCATTATATATTTAATCGTAATCGAGCTGCGCATCCGAAACAATCGATTGGCAGTATTCACCTAACGATCTCTTTTCTTCAATGGCCGCAAGAGCAAGCTCATATACTGAGGTTACATCCTTCAATAATAACAAGGAAGGTTCTTTAACCAATGCTACCCGGCGGCTGAATTGCGGGTGAATTAATTGGACTAAACGCACGCTTTCCATAAAAAGGAATTTGTAATTATTCTATGATCGTAAAATGTTCAAGGTCTTTTGTCTTAAGAGTAAGCCCAACACCAGGTTTTTTATCATCCAGTTGCAATTTGCCATTTTCAGCCACGGCTTCCCCATCAAAGATGTACCAGAACATCTCATTGCCTACTTCTATTTCGGTTATGGGAAAGTATTCAGCCATTGGTGAAGCAAATGAGCTCATCACTACATGTAAATTATGCATCTGGCCACCATGGGGGATCACCTCCACGCCATGAACGAGCGCCATATTGCATATTTTCTGTGCTTCTGTAAAGCCGCCAACGCGGTTGGTATCAAACTGAAAAATATCCAGCGCTTCAGCCTGCAGGAGATCATGAAAGCCATAGCGTGTATATTCATGTTCCCCGCCAGATAGCGGAATAGCTGTTGTCTTTTTCAGTTTGGCAAAATTGTGGATCTCATCAGGTAATAATAACTCCTCAGCCCAACGGAGGTTATAAGGTTCCAGTCTGCGCAGAAATTCTTTTGCATAGGCAAAGTTGAAACCCATATAGGCTTCCAGCATGATATTGATATCATCTCCAACAGTTTCCCTGACAAGCTTAACCATTTCTATATTCTTCTTCATACCGGCCATCCCCTCAGTAAGCGGGTAGCCACAACGTAATTTCATTCCGGAGAAGCCCTGTTCTTTGTATTGCGCGGCTTCCGCCTGAAGACTATCGAGATTGCGGGTGTATAGTCGGCTATAATAGGTTTCAATATGCGATTTTGTCCTGCCGCCCATCAGCATGAACACCGGCTGGTCCATTGCCTTACCTTTTATATCCCATAAGGCTATATCAAGGGCACTGATGGCAGCGAGCACGGCTCCTTTTCTACCGTAGGCAATGCTGGACCGATACATTTTTTCGTATAGGTATTCAGTGTTGAGAGGATTTTCATTGATGAGAAGAGAAGCAAGTTTGCCATCTACAATCTTCTTGCACAGATCCGGGCAAAGACCCGCATTACCAATACCGGTATGACCCGCGTCTGTTTCAATTTCCACGACCAGCCAGCTGAAGAACCGGAAGGGCGCCTGGGAATCATCCTGGAACGGCAATAAACTTAAGGGAGTAGCAAAAATGGTATCTGTGGTCTTGATGGGACCTTTCCACTGGTAGAGTTTGGCTCTGACTTTAGTTATTTTCATTGGCAACTTATTAAAGGCTGTGCATTGGACGTAAATGACTTACAGTAATTGTGGAAAGTACATTTAAAAATCTGAAGCAGGAAAAAATTGTCACCCCCCTGATTTAAGCCGGGGCAGTAAAAGACAAAGCTCTTTAAGTATAAAACTGGAAATAAGATTCATGAAACTAACGGTTGGATGTGATCCAATACAACACGGGTTCACTTGCCTATTTAATGTAACCCGACAGTTTTAAATTAAGTCCACATCATTTGATCAATCGTGGAAAAAAATTCCCCATTCCTTTTCCCATTCGATGCGGAATTTACTATGTGACTTTATTGTTATTACTGAATGCTTTCAGTATTGTTATCTTTCTAATTGCTTCAGTTAGAAGCGAAATAGCGTGAAAAATTTTATTGTGGATTTCCCGTATAAAAAAATTTTATCTCATTTCTAACGCATTCCACCACAGGGCGTAATTCTTGCCATATACTGCATTGTTGCCAACCGAAAAGATCCGAGAACCAATTCCTGGAAGTAACGTCAGCAAAGTTCCTTCCCCCCGGTTGATTCCTGCGGATACAGATTTTTTGCCAATGAATATTTGTGTTAACCAATGTCTAGCCTACCAGGTCAATAAGCCGGTTCGGAACCGTGACCGCAAAGGCGAAGCCCTGCCTGAAATGAATGCAATTATTCATCGACCAATTACCTTTTATGACAACTACCACTACGGCGTCCTGGTATATGATCCATACTAAGAAACTGATGGAGCGAAGAGTGACCAGGAACATGGAAAAGAAAAAAATCCCGACCTATTGTCCAATGATTCGAATAATCCAGAAACAGTCAGCGAACCAGACCACAATCGTCAACCGACCACTCCTGCCCTGCATTGTTTTCGTTCAGGCCCAGCCAGATTCCTTTCCAAAATTAAAAAGAACGAGTGGTGTACTCAGTATTGTACACCGGCTAAATAACCCTGCTGTTGTTACAGGCGAGGAAGTGATGGAGATCAGGAAATTCCTGGCCCATCATGATAATGTAACCATTGAGAAAATCCCACTGTCCTTCTCTCATTCCCTTTATGCCGCTGAGAGTCCTTCCATTGAACAGGAAGGAGTAAACCATTTCGTTATCCTGCGATTGCCTTCCCTGGGATACCAGTTGAAAGCAGCCATAATTAACAAGCCTGTTGTAGTTCAAATACCAGCAAGAGTGGAAGAGTTTGAATCTATGACCGCACTGGTTGCCAATTGAAAATTCCATTAATGACGAATTCAGTATTCAAGTGAAATTCCATCATACAACCCTCTTTATGCTCAGAAAATTTATCATTTACATTTTTCTGCCGATGCCAGTATTGGCGGCATTATTCAGCTGCCAGACTTCCAAACAGCTTCCTTATTTCCAGGATCTTCCAGATAACCGGCCGGTAACTAATATTACCACGCGACCGTATGAGCCATTGAGATTGCAGACAAATGATGAACTGCAAATAACAGTTTCAAGTCGCTCACCAGAGGCCAGCCAGTTTTTCAATCTTCTGGTGGTAGCTCCGGCCAATACATCCGCAGCGCCTGTAATTCCAACCACTTCACCAAACGCCATGAACATGTATCGCGTTTCCACCAATGGAAGTGTAACCATGCCAGTGCTGGGGGAAGTGAAGGTGGCAGGGCTCACTACTGAACAGGTGAAACTGGTGGTGGAAGAAAAGCTGAAGGATTACCTGAAAGATGCCATTGTTACGGTTAACCTCACCAATTTTAAAGTAACAGTGATCGGTGAAGTGAACCGGCCTGTAGTAATACCGGTAAACGGGCAATCGATAAATGTGCTGGAAGCTGTTGGTGCCTCCGGCGATATGACTGTATTTGGCATCCGAAAAAATGTAAAAGTGATCAGGAAACAGCCTGATGGAAAAACGGAGGTAGCTGTCCTGGATTTCAATAAATCCAATGTGATGCAATCACCCTATTTCCAGCTTAGGCAAAACGATATCGTTTACGTTCAACCCAATAAAAGCAAAGGTGTATTGGGTACCAGGGCAGGCATCTGGATACCGATTGTAACTACGCTTATTTCAGTCACCGCAATAGTTCTTACCAGAAATTAAATACGTTCCTTAACACAGCATGACATGAAACAGCATTATATAGATATCGAAGAAATTCCGGCAAAGGAAGTCAATGACGGATTTAGTTTTAAGAACTGGTCCCTCCGTATGTTGCGCAACTGGCCCTGGTTTGTATTGAGCCTCGCCGTTTGCCTTGCGTTGAGTTATTTATACCTGCGCTATGCCAACCCGGTTTATCATGCAGTGGCTTCCATAGTTGTTAAAGATGAAAAGAAAGGAGCAGAGGTAATGGATAACTCCATGATGAAGGAGATTGGCCTGGGTGGCAACAGCAAACTGGTTGAAAATGAGATTGAGGTTCTGAAAAGTTATGATCTTATGGAGTCTGTGGTAAACAAACTGCAACTCTTTACGACTGTTAAACATCTTGGAAGGATTCGGGATGTTGATGTTTTTGCGGATGATCTCCCCTTCCAGTTTGAAGTGCAGGACAGGGAAAAAATCAAAAATCCCATTCAATGGGCGGTCAATGATACGCTGGGTGGTGTACTGTTTGCGAGCGCCAGTGACAAAACGCCTGTATATATTAAATATGGACAGTATTATTCAGCAGATGGAATTGGTTTTCGCCTGTTGAGGGACAGTACCTTCTCATACCCTGTTTCAGGGAATACTGAAGTGAAATACAGTGATTACCGGGTAACACTTACCCCTCCTTCAGAGGCAGCCGTTCAATACAGCCGGAATTTATCGGTTGATGCCGCCAGCAAAGTGGCAACGGTGATCAACCTGGAAATGAAAGACAACAATAAAAAAAGAGCGGAAGCTGTGCTTCAATCGCTCATTGCCATTTATAACAGCCAGGGAATAGAAGACAAGAACAGAGCAACAGATAATACAGTACAGTTCCTGACGGCCCGCCTGCGGGAGGTTGCATCAGAATTACAGGGAGTGGAAGGATCGGTGGAAAGATTCAAAAGCGCCAACCGTGTTACCAATCTCTCTTCGGACGCACAACAATACCTTGATCTTGCCCAACAGGTGGATGTACAGAAAGCGCAAAGCCAGACCCAGATGAATATCGTCAATGCGCTGGAAAAAGACCTGAAGGAAAATGAGGCAAATCCCAAACTGGTTCCATCTACTCTTGGGATTGAAGAACCATCATTGGGTTTACTGATAGAAAAGCACAATGAACTGGTATTAAGAAGAGAGCGAACAGCGGAAACATCAGGGCCCAAGAATCCATTGTTGGAGGACCTTGATGCGCAAATAAAAGAGATCAGAAGTCGGCTCATTGGAAATGTAAAAAATCTAAAACAGGCCTATGCTATCTCGCTAAATGATGTTGCTTATAAAGATGCGCAGCTTAATAGTCGCCTGAGAAGTGTTCCGGTTATGGAGAAACAGCTGGTACAGATCACCCGTAACCAGAATGTACAGGAACAGTTATATGCATTTCTTCTTCAGAAAAGAGAAGAGGCTGCCATAACACGTGCCTCCAATATTGAAGATTCAAGAACCATCCTCCAGGCAAGAAACCTGGGCACTATTTCTCCAAGGCCAACAATGGTTTGGGCATTCGGCGGTTTACTGGGCTTATTGATACCTATTACTTTAATTGGTATCCGTGGCGCCATGAATAATAAGATCGGAGATGTAACTGAAGTGCAAAGCCATACCGATCTGCCTATACTCGGGACTATCCCACACATCAAAAAACTGAAAAACCCCATAGTGATCTCTTCTCATTCAAGGACAGCGGCTGCAGAAAAGATCCGGAATGTGCGCACTGCTATTGGATTTACCGGTAAGGGAAGGAACGTGAAGACCATTCTCGTTACTTCCTTTCAACCGGGTGAGGGAAAAAGTTTTGCCAGCTTAAACCTGGCCGTCTCTTATGCACTTCTTGGAAAAAGAACAGTGATCCTTGAATTTGATCTGCGCAAACCTCAGCTTATTAAAAACATCGGCCTTACTTCCAGGGAAGGTATCAGCAATATCCTGGCGGGTAAGGGAAATCTGGATGATCTGCTGATTGAAATACCGGAACATGAAGGCAAGCTGTTCATCTTGCCTGCCGGCAATCTGCCGCCCAATCCTGCAGAACTGATCTCGGGAGATCAGATGGAATATTTGATAAAGATGCTGCAGGAACGGTTTGATTATATCATCATTGATTCACCACCATTAGGTGTGGTCACCGATGCTACCCTGCTGCAACGATATTCTGATATCACCATAATGGTATTAAGACAGAATTATACTTCCAATCTGGTATATGAAAAACTCAATCAACGCGCTTTTGTTCATACCAACCAGCCTGTCTATCTCATTTTGAATGATATGGGAAAATCAAAACGGTATGAAGATGTCTATGGTTATTCAAGTGGTTATTATCACGACAAAGAATATGTTGCTTAAATGGAACTGAAAAAAGCATTGCTGAAGAATTTTCTGGCAAGTGGGTGGGGAAAGGTATCAGCAGTTATTTTCAGGCTGATACAGGTTCCCATCCTCCTGGCAATGCTGGGAGTGGAAGACTATGGGCGCTGGCTGGTGTTGTATACACTTCCTTCCTGGCTTTCACTGGCTAACCTGGGTTTTGGCAGCGTTGCCGGCAATGATATTTCCATCGCTATCGGACAAAATGATTTTGAAAAAGCACGCAGGATATTTTCTTCCACCCTGCAGGTGGTTTCTTATATTTTTATAATTGGATTACTGATCCTTGTTCCTCTTGCACTCTTTGTTCCATGGGACAGTTTCCTGCGGTTACCAGCAGCCAGGCATAATGAAATTATATGGGTGATCATCTGGTTCAGTCTTTCAACCCTGTTATCCTTTTATGGTGAAGTGTTCCAGGCGAGGTTCAGGGCGGCACATAAAAATCATACTTATATATACCTCTACAGTTTCAGGCCCTGGCTTGAATTGGTGGCAATGATCGTTATCCTGCAATTCAGTAAAAGACTGGATCATCTGGCACTGGCTGTATTGGGATCTACCATCCTCTTCATTATCTGTACCCAATGGATCAGTCAAAGAGCCATGCCATCTCTTTCCTATTCACCTTCCTTAATACAAAAAGGTTTATTGCGTGGATTGTTTAGAAAGGGATTGGCTTTCCAGGCCTTCCCATTGGGAAATGCATTGATCTTCCAGGGAAACATACTGGTGGTACAGCTAATACTCGGACCAGTGGCTGTTGCCGTTTTCGGATCAGTAAGAACGCTGGTAAGATCCATCAATCAAATGCTGGAGCTCATCAACCAGGTAATGTGGCCGGAGCTAAGTCATTTATTTGGCCGCGGTGAATTACACAAGGCAGCAAGATTGCACCGTATCGGAGTTGCCCTTTCCATTGCCATTGCTTTATTCTTTGTGTTAGTGTTGGCCATATTCGGAGATAAATTATTTGCATTCTGGACAGGTAATGCCTTTGCGATGCCGAGGTCCCTGTTATTGTTATTCCTCCTTCCGATCCCCTTTAATTCATTATGGTTTACCAGTAGCGTAATACATATGGCCTCTAACAGGCATGAAGGACTGGCAATACGTTATCTCATCGCCATGGTACTGGCGGTTGTGGGGTGTGTGGCACTGTCGTATTTCTTTGGACTGGAAGGCGCTGCCATATCAACAGTAATTGCGGACATCATTCTCATACCTTATGTATTCAGCGTTTCCCTGGCATTAACAGGTGATACATTTGAAAAATTCATGCAGGGAATAAGAGAAGATGTTCAGCTAATACCCAAATATTTTAAAAAGACAATAACCTTAATCAGACGATAAAAAAGCTATGATCCCTCAGACGATCAGGATACGACCATTGGCAGCTGCAGAGAAAGGGACTACAGTTCCCCTTCCCTGGCTGAAAAGCCTTGCTGCCAAATGTGCATACCTGAACCTGGTGGCGCTCGTCATCTTCCTTGCTATCTATTCATTTATAGATGTCTCCAATCCAGGAGCCATTCTATGCGGAATACTTGCCGTGGTGATTGCATTATTCCCGGTATTCTTTGCCATTCAAAAGAAGAAATTCACCCTGTTGTTCAGTGGGATCAGTGTGGTGAATATTGCACCGATATGGTTTCTTTACCTGGAATCCCTGCTACCCGGCTATGATGCTTATACCTATTCTCAACCTCAGTACCGTGTGCTTGGATATTTTTGGATAGCTGTATTTCAGTTCCTTGTAAACTTCATTTATGTTATTGGCTGGAATAAAGGAAATGATATTTCCAAAAGATCATTTTCCTTTTTGAATCATCTCCACCTTAAACCAATGTTCTATATCAGGTCTACCTTGCTGGTGTTTATCCTTCCATTGGTTTTCTTTTATTTCTATTATGGCTCTGCCAGTGTTTTATGGACTGCCATGACAGCAGGGCGGATAGAAAGCAGTAGCGGATTACTGATCAGGGATTCTGTGGGAAGTTCCAGTTCTTTCATGCTTCCTCTTACATGGATATTTCAATTAACCCCACTCTTTGGATGTATTGCATTCATTGCAGGAAGAAGAACACACCGGCCGCTGGCAATAATCTGCCTGTTACTGGGACTTACTGTTATATTCATATTCTTCCTGAGTGGATCAAGGGGCACCATGATATTTGTGGCGGCGCCCGCCATCTTCTTTTTCATTTATTATAACTGGCATCGTGGAGTGAAATTCTGGGTATTTGCATCTGTGCTGCTGATATTATTGATCGGCATTATGGAATTGCAGGTACGCTTCCGCGGGAATTTACTGGATGTGCTTGCAGATCCTGCCAAAGCAGCCCGTGTGCAGGGATTGAAATCTGTTACCACGTTTGATCCTACCGAATCCCAGCGTGATAATAACATGTACCTCTTTTGCCTGATGGTAAAAAGTTATCCCGATAAATATCCTTATGAAGGATTGAATGATTTTTTTGCTGTACTGGTAAACCCCATCCCACGATCAATCTGGCCCGGCAAACCCATACTAAACGGAGCAAGGGACATCACGCACCAATCCTCCTTTGTGTTATCCGGGCCATTGACCATGGGTACTACCAGTCTTTCCTTTTCCATAGTAGGTGATGCCTATAAAACAGCAGGCTTCTGGGGCTTACTGATCTATGCTTTCACCTTTGCATTATTCCTGTTATACTTTGATGGGATCATTTATTATGTACGCAAACAGAATCCCTTAACGGTAGGCATTCTTGGGCTGGTGATATTCCTGGCGTTCTGGGGGTATCGTGCATTTTTTGCATTGATCTCCTTTTTATATCCTGTTATATTACTATTACTCTTTTTGAAAATAATAAAACTGCTGCGAGCCAAATGAAAATTACCTACACAGCACCCAATCGTGCTCACCATTACCCTTATGCGGAAGCGATGCACCGCGCCGGTTACCTTCATGCCTTTATTTCAGGTTTTAGTCGTTTCAGCCCGCGGGCTGCGCTACCTTCCATCGGAGATAAATTAAAGCGGCATGATTTCTTCCAAAATCTTTATCTCGCCAGCCTTAAATTCAATGCAGGTGATTTTATAAGTACACAATTCAATCATCTCACCAACCTCAGCCTTGATAAAGCTTCCTATAAAAGCGCAAGGGAATCTGATGCATTTATATTCTATCGTACAGAAGGATATACCACCACACAAAGATTAAAAAAGGAAGGTGCCAGAACCATCTGCATTATGGAGGAAGTGAATAGTCATGTAGATAACCAGCATTCCATTATGGAAGAGGAATACAATAAGCTGGGGCTGGGGAGATACACCGAAAGAATACCCGACCATGAAAAAAGACTGAAGACGTATGATATAGCGGACTACATACTTTGCCCTTCCAGCTTTGTACTCAATTCATTTTTGGAAAAAGGATTTGAGCGGGAACGTTTACTCAAGGTCAATTTCGGGTTTACTCCCATGATCTCATTGGAGGAACCACTCAGAAAAACGAATAAAGAAATATTCCGATTGCTCTATGTTGGTCAATTGAATTTCCGGAAGGGATTACGCTACGCCATAGAAGCATTTAAGGAATTAAAGCATCCGAATAAAGAATTTGTAATCGTGGGACCAAAAGCAGGGGTGACTGGCCTGGAGAAAATGGAAATACCGGAGGGCGTTGTTTTTACCGGCACGCTAAAGGGAGAAGAATTAAGAGAGCAGTATAGAAAGGCAACTGTATTTGTATTGCCCAGCCTGGAAGAAGGCCTGGCCCTGGTTCAACTGGAAGCCCTTTCATTTGGTGTTCCACTTCTTATTACCAGCAATACCGGTGGTGATGATATAATCCGGAATGGTCAACAGGGATTTATTGTTGAACCGGGTAATGCAAAAGCACTGACAGAAAAACTGCAACAGATGGCAGAGGACCCTATTCTTCTACAGTCCATGAGTTACCATGCCCTTAAGACCGCGCATGCGTATGGAAGCTGGGAGCGTTCCGTATTAAAGCTTGCACGATTAATAAGTCCATTATTAAGTCGTCCAAGGCTAATTAATCAAATGAGCAGGGTATGAATGCAGTTAATCCCATAACAAAAATCTTATTCTTATGGTCGCCGCTGGCGGACTATACTGTGGCCTGTCTGCGTAAACTCGCAGAGAAAAAGGATGTTGAGCTTTTTATAATCTATCAGCCCGGCGAAAATGACGCACCTTATAAACAGCTTGATCTTAGCTTTTTTAAAATAGCCACGGTATATCAAAAAGAACGCGAGAAGGGACTATTTGATCTGGCGATGGACCTGAACCCCGATCTGATCATGATGGCTTCCTGGAATTACCCATTCTATATGTC
>JAJKIP010000145.1 GCA_021154405.1 Segetibacter sp.
CAAATAGCAGATTTTAATGATACATTTCTTCCCGCAATGCCTTCACTCGTGCATCCACCAGGTACTCATCAAATGTCATCAAACGATCGATGATTCCCTTCGGGGTTAACTCTATAACCCGATTGGCTACAGTTTCCATGAAGGTATGGTCATGGCTGGTAAGCAGCACAATGCCTTTATAATCGGTACACTGTTCGTTAAAGCTTTCAATGCTTTCCAGATCCAGGTGATTGGTAGGCTGATCCAATACAATCACATTGGGATTCTGTAACATCATCCGGCTGATCATGCAACGCACTTTCTCTCCCCCACTCAATACATTTGTTTTCTTCAATACATCATCACCACTAAATAACATCTTACCCAAAAACCCGCGAAGGAATGGTTCATCCACATCTGTTACATGTGGTGGAACATATTGCCTCAGCCAATCCATGAGGTTAAGTGATTTTTCAAAATACTCACTGTTCTCAATTGGCAAATATGCCTTTGTCACAGTAGTACCCCATTCAAATTTT
Source organism: Segetibacter sp. (assembly GCA_021154405.1). Classification (GTDB taxonomy): domain Bacteria; phylum Bacteroidota; class Bacteroidia; order Chitinophagales; family Chitinophagaceae; genus JAJKIP01. Next base: position 519 of record JAJKIP010000145.1, read on the forward strand.
CCGCTATCTGCCTTTGCCTCGTTATTAATGATGTTAAAGAAACTGGTAACAGCCAATGGATCACGACTCAAAAACGCAATTTTATCTCCCTTATTCACCGTAAAGCTGGCATCCTTAAACAAAACACGACCATCTACTGACTTATTCAGCTTTTCTACATTCAATATCTGGTTACCTACTTCACGCAGCGGCTGGAAGATGATACCAGGGTATTTGCGATAGCTTGGCTCAATCTCTTCAATTGTCAGTTTCTCCAATGCTTTCTTTCGTGAAGTAGCCTGTTTGCTCTTGGATGCATTGGCGCTAAAGCGGGCAATGAAGTCCAGCAATGCCTGGCGCTTCTCTTCTGTCTTCTTATTCTTATCATTTATCTGGCGCGCCATCAACTGTGATGACTCATACCAGAATGTATAGTTACCGGTAAATATTTTGATCTTCTGCCTGTCTACATCCGCCACATGCGTACATACTGCATCAAGAAAGTGACGGTCGTGGCTCACAACCAATACGATATTCTCATAATCTGCAAGGAAGTTTTCCAGCCATCCTATTGTTTCAATATCCAGACCGTTGGTAGGCTCATCCAGCAACAAAACATCAGGGTTACCAAATAAAGCCTGTGCAAGTAATACCCGCACTTTCAGATTGGAAGGAATATCCTTCATAAGCGCGTTATGGAATTCTTCTTCCACGCCCAGTTCACTCAGGAAACTGGCAGCATCGCTATCTGCGGTATAACCACCCATTTCACCAAACTCAGCTTCCAGTTCAGCGGCCTTCATTCCATCTTCTTCTGTAAAATCTGCAAGCGCATAGATAGATTCTCTTGCCTTTAATACAGACCATAGTTTGGTATGGCCCATCATTACGGTATTCAGTACTGTCTCCTCATCAAACTGGAACTGGTTCTGTTTCAATACAGCCAATCTTTCACCTGGTGTGATATCTACACTGCCTTTATTAGGCTCAATTTCTCCACTGAGTATTTTCAAAAAGGTACTTTTCCCGGCACCATTGGCACCGATAACGCCGTAGCAATTCCCTTTTGTAAAATTCAGATTGACATCCTCAAACAAAACCCTTTTACCAAAAGCCAGTTTCAGGTCTTTTACACTGATCATAGTATCTTTTTTGACGAGGCGCAAAGGTACAAAAAATGACGCAAGCAGGGAAGAGAAAGGAAGGGAAACTGAAAGCTGGTCCATTGCCCTTCTGATAGATATTTGAGATGGTGAAGAAGCAGTTACATGATCTAAATATCCCGATTCCGCCAGAGCTTAGTAGCTGATTATCAAATTATTATAAGGTATTGCTTAGCGGCTATCTGCAGTTGTCCTTTATAATAATGTGTGAATCGTATAATATATCTCTGCAATTGTATAACACTTATTAGCAATAAAGCACTCACCTTTATATGCTACTGAACTACTAATATCTCCAGTATAGCCCCACAGTATTTGTAATACGCACACTGTTAACATCACTTCTTCACTAAAAAAATATTTAAAATGATCAGATTACTTTTAATAATTGTATTCCTTTTTGCCGGAATAATACCAGCTTCATCACAATCCACCTTCACAACAATCACCATAAATAAGAATATCCAACCAGGATTGGTATTGCATTTACCAAACAATACAGAAGTTGCAGAAGGAACCATACTACAAAAGCTGAAGGAAACCGGCTATTCTCCAGAAACGAAAGGGAAGTTCTTTTGGAAAAAAAACAAACGTGATGGATTTTATGTTTTCAATGGCGTCACCCTCTCTGCCCTTAATAACCAGAAACTGGACATGTATTTTAAGGTTCAACAGGAAAGCAATTCAAATAAAAATCAATCAATAATCTACCTGCTTGTGAGCAAGGGCTACGATAACTACATTTCTCCCGAAGTTGATTCCGTATCATTCCTTGCTGCCACTAATTTTCTTAATGGCTTTGTTGCCAACACTGCGAGCTATCGATTAAACCTTGATATTGAAACACAGGAAAAGGTTTTGAAAACGGCGGAGAATAAATTAGTTGACTTGCAGGACGATGAAAAATCCCTTATAAAAAAGATAGACGGACTAAACGCTGATTTGCGCAACAAAAAAGATGACCAGGTCATGCAGGAAAAGGAAATTGCCAATCAAAAAATTAAGCTGGAAGCCCTAAAGGCAAAAGTTGTCAAATATTGAATTTAAAAGAGAATTTATACTATTAATAAACACAGATTATGAAAAATATGAAATTTCTATTCCCCTGCATAATTGCCGCCAGCATTTTACTGTTGGCTGATTGTAAATCCATGAATAAATCCCAAAAGGGCGCTGTTATTGGAGCGGCAGGTGGCGGTGCCGCAGGCGCTGTGATAGGTAAAGTGGCTGGCAATACGGCCCTTGGAGCAATTATTGGGGCAACTGTAGGTGGTATTACAGGCGCTGTTATTGGCCGGCATATGGATAAGCAGGCTGAAGAAATAAAAAAGATGAATCCAAATGCCAAGGTAGAGCGGGTTGGCGAAGGAATTGTTGTGGAATTCAATGATAAGATACTTTTTGGTTTTGACAAATCTAACCTGACTTCAGAAGCAATGGCAAACCTGGATAAGGTAGTAGATGTGCTTAAAAAATATCCTGATACCAATATAGAGGTCCAGGGTCATACAGATAGCAAAGGAACTGTCAGGTATAACCAAAACCTGTCATTGCGCAGGGCCGGTTCTGTATCAAATTATCTATCCCAAAATTCTGTAGTTTCATCAAGACTTACTACAAGAGGCTTTGGCGAAAATTCGCCTAAATATAACAATGAAACCGTGGATGGACAGACACAAAACCGCCGTGTTGAGTTCCTGATTACAGCTAATGAAAAAATGAAAGCTGATGCGCGCGTGGAAGCAGAAAAGAATGGAGGGTAATAATACAACAGGTAATAACAGTGCTGGCGGCTAATGACCGCCAGCCTTACATCATTAATGTATTACCACCTTACCCTTAGCCAGTCGCTTTCCGGCGGCATCACCTATTACCACAAGGTATATCCCCCTGGGTAGCTTCCTCAGGTTAACGTTGTGAAGGGTATAGGGACCTGAAATGGATATCCTGGCATTATAAACCAGCATTCCATGATCGTCATAAACTCTGACTATCTGCTGTGAACTTGTGGCAGCGGAATTAAAATAAGACACAGTGAACTGGCCATTATTGGGATTGGGGAAAATGAACAGCTGAGTGCTGGCATTCGCACCAATTACCAGCGCATTGGATTCATTATTACAACCTGTAGCCTGGTTAATGATCTTCACCTTGTACTCTCCCACTTCTACAGAATCTACCAGATAACTGGTGCCGGTAACCCCAGGTATCAACACATTATTTTTATACCAGGTAATATCAAAGCCGGTGGCTGCGGGCTGAATACTGGCAGAGATCAATGTGCTCTGGCCAGGAAACAAATTGACCTGCGGAGCTGTTAAGGTAACCGTTGGCCTCGCATTTACAGTAAGTAGTGCGCCAGTTGATGGAGCTGCCACGGTACATATGGCACTCGATAATAATGCCCGGTACCGATTATTATTCATTGCAGCAGTAACCCCTGTTAAAGTAAGCGTGGCTGTATTCACACCAGAATTAATATTATCATTTGCGAGATTGGTATAGCTGGCACCACCATTGGTGCTTACCTGCCATTGATAGATCAGTGGGACTGAACTATTGCCGGCCACGGTGAAATTCACGGTGCCTGATTCACATATGATATTATCCCCTGGATTTACCGTTATTGTTGCAGGACTGATAACGGTAAGGATTGCACCATTCGAAGTAGCAGCAGGTGTACAGCTTCCAGTGATTATCACCCGGTACCGATTATTGTTCATTGCCGTGGTAACGCCATTCACCGTTAATGAACTTGCGGTTGCAGATGGAATATTTGTATAACTGGTTCCGCCATCTGTGCTTACCTGCCATTGATAGGTTGGATTGGTACCTCCTGGCACAACGGTGAAAACCGCATTGCCATTCAAACACTGGCTGGTATTCTGTGGTTGTGTGGCCACAAACGGAGGCGTCTGTACCGTTAACGTAGCTGCATTGGAAGTGGTGGTATTACATTGTCCTTTTACAATAACGCGGTATTGATAATTGTTTTGTTGTGTTGTTACCGGAGGAAGCGTGAGTGTTGCAGTTGTTGCTCCGGTAATATCTGCAAAACTTGCTCCGCCATTGGTGCTTTCCTGCCATTGATAGGATAAACCTGCAGGAGAAACAACAGTGAATACAGCATTTGTTGCTGCACAGGCCTGTTGTGGCTGTGGATGGGTTGTAATGGCAGGACCTGTTCCAATCTGAACATTATAGGTCAATTGCCTGGTGGCCTGCAGCGCTCCTGAAGTTCCGGTTACCGTTATATTATACGTGCCATTAGGTAACAGGTTCACATTATTTAACGTAACAGTAGTACTGTTTCCAGGAATTACCGGGTTAGGTGTGAATACTACATTGGTACCTGCCGGCAAACCGGTTGCTGCCAGTGTAACCGGGTTTACAAAACCAGCGATAGAAGTAACAGCAAGCGTTATAGCTGATGAGGTTGGACCTGCACACGCAACATTTGCAGCCGCCGGAATATCAAATCCAAATCCGGTCGTTGCTGCTGTAATTGCAAAATTGTTATCAGAAATATCATAGAAAATATTTCCAACAGCTTTTACACGGATACGTGCTGTTGTTGTAAGATTACCGGGTACGGTAATATTCTCTGTTCCATCATTGGGAGTACTTGCCAGTATTGTTATTGGAAAAGTGAGTCCCCCATCAATAGATAACAGGATACTTACATTAGCGCAACCCACTGGTGCATTATTGGTATTGGCAACATTCCATGTTACTGTCTGGGCACTATTGGCCGACCAGGATATTCCTGTTGATGAAGGCGATGATACCACGAATGGTCCACTGGTTCCATCCACTGCTACCTGCATTTCAGAAAAACATACACCACCACCACCGGCATGATTATCACGAGCTGTTAACCGGAACGTCATAGTTCTTTCATAAGAAGGAAGTAACTCTCCAATAATTGTTGTGTTATTGATCTGGTCCTGCAATTTTGGAAAATTCCGCTCAGGTACTGCTACCGGCAGGAATGAACGGAATATTGGAGCATTCCCAGAAGG
>JAJKIP010000146.1 GCA_021154405.1 Segetibacter sp.
CTGGTTGGAAGTAACTATGAAACCAGTTTTATTAAATACGACAGGCAATACAAGGTAATGGTGCAGGCATCACCAGAATACAGGGCGTTGCCAGAAGATCTTCTGAAATTGTATGTGAAGAATGACAAGGACGAAATGGTTCCATTCTCTACGTTCATGAAGATTGATAAGGTGTATGGCCTTTCGGAAATAACCCGTCACAATATGTACAATTCCTCTGAGATCAGTGGCTCTACCGCACCTGGATACAGCAGTGGTACGGCGCTGAAAGTAATTGCAGAGGTGGCAAAAGAGAAATTGCCTCGTGGTTTCGGTATTGATTGGGCTGGTATTTCCAAGGATGAAGTGGGTAGAGGTAATGAAGCAGTGATCATCTTCCTCATCTGTTTGACCTTTGTGTATCTGCTGCTCGCTGCACAGTACGAAAGCTTCATCCTGCCGCTTCCAGTGATCCTTTCATTGCCGGCTGGTACTTTCGGTGCGTTCCTGTTACTCAAATTACTTGGTTTGGAGAATAATATCTATGCACAGGTAGCGCTTGTAATGTTGATTGGATTGTTAGGTAAGAACGCTGTACTGATAGTAGAGTTTGCCGTACAAAAACATAAAGCTGGCAGAACTGTATTGCAGGCAGCAATTGAAGGAGCTACAGTGAGGTTCAGACCAATTTTAATGACCTCATTCGCATTTATAGCAGGATTAATACCGCTGGTGATTGCAACTGGACCAGGTAGAATTGGTAACAGGACAATCGGCTCTGCAGCTGCGGGGGGAATGCTGATCGGGACCCTTTTTGGTGTAATCCTTATACCAGGGCTCTATTACATATTCGCCAAAATTTCTGAAAGAAATCCCTTCATCGATGACGAATATGAAAATCCATTAACTGAAGAAATAGATAATAATGAACCTAAGTAAGATATATAGTACAATTGCGGTTGGAATATTACTCTGCGCTGCCAGTTGCAAGGTGCCGGGGATAGTTGAAAAAGATCCCAAAAATGCGCTGCCGCAAAGCTGGAATAATTCCGGCGACAGTACCAATACCGCATCCATCAAATGGCAGGATTTCTTTCAGGATCAGCATCTGGTAAGCCTGATCGATACTGCACTTGCAAATAACCAGGAATTATTGATAACGTTACAGGAAATAGAAATAGCACGAAATGAAATAGGGATACGACAGGCTGATCTTTTACCCAAAGTAATTGCCGGTGCTGGCATTGGTATTGAAAAAGTGGGCCGATATACAAGTCAGGGAGCTGGCGATGCTTCAACAGATATCAAGCCTGGCAGGGAAGTACCTGAATGGTTGCCTGATTACAGGCTTGGAGTTTCGGCCAATTGGGAAATAGATATCTGGAAGAAGCTTCGCAATGCAAAGAAGGCTGCGGTTACACGCTATCTCTCAACCATAGAAGGCAGGAATTTTGTTATCACCAACCTGGTGGCTGAGATTGCCAATTCTTATTATGAGTTGCTCTCTCTGGATAACCAGCTGGAAATTGTGCGCCAGTCCATTCAATTGCAGAACAACGCACTGGATGTAATAAGAGTTCAGAAAGAAGCAGCAAGGGTAAATGAGTTAGCGGTAAAGAAATTTGAAGCAGAAGTGTTGAATTCCCGGCATTTGGAGTATGAGATACTTCAACAGATAAAAGAAGCAGAGAATAAGATCAATTTTCTGTTAGGTCGCTACCCCCAGCCAATTGCCCGGGACAAGACGTCATTTATCAATGATATGCCAAAACAGGTGAGTGTTGGCATACCTTCTCAGCTTTTAGGCAATCGTCCTGATATAAAGCAGGCAGAGCAGGACCTTGCAGCAGCAAAACTGGATGTGAAAGTAGCAAGGTCTGAATTCTATCCTACCCTGGAGTTATCTGCAGGAACAGGATTTCAGGCATTCAGTCCCTCCTTTCTATATAAGTTTCCGGAGTCATTGCTTTTTAATCTGGCTGGAGATCTGGCCGGGCCTTTAATTAACAAGAGAGCAATCAAAGCCGAATTCGCCAGTGCCAATGCGCGCCAGTTACAGGCCATGTATAATTATGAAAGAACTATCCTGAATGCATTTACAGAGGTATCCAATGAGCTTTCAAATCTGACCAACCTGGACAGCATGTATAGCTTAAAAAATAAAGAGGTAGATACGCTGATCAAAAGCATTGATATTTCCAATGATCTGTTCAAATCTGCCCGTGCTGATTACCTGGAGGTTTTGTTAACGCAGCGTGATGCACTGGCTTCACGTCTGGAATTAATTGAAACGAAAAAACGACAATTTAATGCCGTGACCAATATATACAGAGAATTGGGTGGTGGGTGGAAGTGATCATTTAATTAGTGCGAAGCCCGATGGTTATTTTTTAATCAGGAGAATGGCATTAGCTACTTCGCGCTCACCTTCATGATCCCATTTTTTATTATCGCTTGGATAATTGACCACACCGTTAAATGGCTGATCCTTTATGTACATGGTAGTAGAACCGCCGCCATCAAGGTTAATTGCATCCACACAGCCCAGCCTGCGCATGATTTGCTGTAACTCGGGAATGCTGAAACCAGCCGATTCTTTAGCCCGGCCATCTACTACAAACAGCACAACCGTTCCGTCGGCTTTTTTGCCAATCGCGGTTCGTGGATGGCGGTCTTTGCAAAAAGCGTCATTGGGTATTGGCTGGTCAATACCGCCCAGTATCATGACCGGGCCCGTAGAAATTACATCTTCGCCCTTCAATTGACGCTCTGCTTTAAGATTTGCCGGATCATCTTTCACAATTAGCAACTTTCCATTATCGATAACTATTGATCCTGCCTGATTTCTTTTACGAATACTGTCTTTGTAATTGGGATTTTCCGTGATAAGGCTATCATTCTGCCGGAAATAAACAACTGAACGATTTCTGCCAATATTGGATGGTTCCAGCTTTGGAACGCCATTTAAATCTTTTCGATTATCCGGATCAGGACCCCGCATTTTAAAGAACGATGCATTGATTGCTGCGAGTGCATGATGTGTTTGGGCTATCTGCGAGGTCTTTTCCAATGAATCAGAACGAACTATATGCAGGCGATATCTCTTGGCCTTTTTAGTTATTTCGATTACGTTAAGATTCTGACTGGTATCAAAAAGTTGCCTTTGGGTAAATGCGATCTGTATCCAGCTAACCCATTTGGCAATTTTTTTTGTATGCCGGGGATTGAGTATCCAATTGATTGAATCGCTCTGTGCTGCTACTGAAACCGAACAGAACAGTAAGGCAATAAAAAGAAGATGTTTCCTGATCATGATTGTTAGCAAAAAGGCTTCATAAAATATATGAAGCCTTTTTTGTGTCCCCGCACGGACTCGAACCGTGGACCTACTGATTAAGAGTCAGTAGCTCTACCAACTGAGCTACGGAGACATTTAGGGCTGCAAATATAAAGCATCTCTACCTAACGTCCCCAATCATTTGCAATCTGCATAACTAAACCAGCCTTTTGTTGAAATTCCAAAATTCAGGCCCTGAAATTGTCGTAACTTTTATATCTAAAACAACGACTATGAAAAAGACGCTCATGTTCCTTGTGCTGGCCTGTCTTGTCGCTGCCATTGCCTTCGCCAGTCTGCGCAGCAACCGCAGTAATAAACAAACCATCGAGAAAAAACAGGATGCAAAAAAGACAAAAAAAGAATGCAGACATACCTGCATCTTCGGCTGAGCCAATCCCGCCCTTCTTCACAGAACGGCGGGATTTTCATATAGGAAAGTCGGTGCAAAAGGAAAGGCCCCTCCAATAAAATATCAGCGGGATATTTTACCAATCGGGCATCTTAAATAATATCAGCAATAAGAAAATACTGTTTAATACACATCAGGTCAGACAAACACGAAATATCAATTTTAACAGGTTTAATTTTTCCTGAAAAAACCCCAAAAACCATCGTACAGAATGCAGTCTGGAAGGATGATATCAGCCCAAAACTTACTGATTTTAGTCCGGGTTCCAATTCCTGGATCATCGCTAGAAACCTGCTGGAAAGCCAGTCCGGAATTACCATTCCGGACCCACAAAAACGGGCTTTAAAGGCCTATAATAGCACAATACATTGTGAATGAATTTACTACCCCGAGGCGCATAAATAATTACATTAAATCAATATAACTAACAGATTTACAATACTTTAAGGTGTTAGTAAAAATTTTTGCCGAATTTTAATTCCCACCGGTTTTATAACCCATCCAAATCATTAATTTTGGATTACTCTCACTGACCCAACTAAATTCTCTGATAATCCAATTGTTTATTGAGACCGTAATGTCTAAAGCTTTTAACCCATTTCAGCTTATCAACGGAACGGAAAAGAAGATTATTAAAAAAATAAATAAAAGACGGAGGGTTGTATGTATACTTATGATCTGCTGGAAAAAGGATGCCACTACCTGGTGAGGGACAAAGAAGGTGATCCTATCACTTTAATTAAGGTGGCGGTAGAAACGGATCATTGCCTTTTTATCCAGCGTTTTGATGATCCTACATTGACAGAATGGAAATTAAAAAAAGACAACCTGGCCGATATCATTGAGTGCCTTACAGACGAAGCCGTAAAGGAGTGGGAAGAACATTACAATACGGAGGACGCCTATTACGAGGAAGAAGACGATGATGATTAATCAGTAGCCAAGGCAGAAAACCATTCATGTATTTTGTAAAGCAGGGTGATTGGAAAGAACTATTTTAGTTTTACCAATCACTTTTTTTATGCATATAACCGGAGAAAAATTCTACATGCAACCTATCAGCTCTTTCATTATGAAATCATTACTGGCAGCATGCCTGCTCCTCGCAAGCTCTCTTATTTCATTTGCCCAGGAAGATCTGCCCACCGATTATCTTTCTAAAGAATTTCATGCAGGCCGCCGTGATGCCATCCGCAAGATCATGCCCGATAATTCCGTAATGGTAGTAGTTGCCTACCCTACCCGCAATTTCTCTAATGACGTTGATTATTTCTACCACCCTAACCCTGATATGTATTATTTCAGCGGCTATCGTGAGCCCCATTCCCTGCTGCTTATCTTCAAGGACCCGCAAAAAGATTCCGCTGGTAATTCCTTTGACGAAGTCTTATTTGTACAGAAGAAAAATAAGGCTGCCGAACAGTGGACTGGCCGCCGCATGGGCACAGACGGTGCGAAAGAAAAGCTGGGAATAAGAAATGTTTTCAATGGTGATGAATTTGCAGCCTGCCCGATAGATTTCTCCAGATTCACTACCATATTGATGGATCGTCTGCCAGACGATGTATCGCGCGGTGAAAAAGGAGAACTCTATGATCTTATCCAGCAATTCAAACAAAAAGTAGCATTGCCTGAAGACTATGCCAGTAACTCCCGGTACGACTGGAAGGCATTTCGCAAACTGACTGGCACCCTGAGGGAAATAAAAACACCAGAAGAGATGACCCTGATCCGCAAAGCAGTTGAGATATCGTGCCAGGGTCAGAATGAAGTAATAAAAGCGCTTCGCCCGGATATGTCCGAACTGTAGATTCAGGGCCTGCATGAATATGTTCATAAAAAATATGGCGCGGAAGGCGTTGGTTATGGTTCTATCATTGGTGCAGGTGAAAATGGCTGCACCCTTCATTACGAAGAGAACACCAAAACAAAGATTGGCAACCAGATGGTGCTGATGGACGTGGGCGCAGAATACCATGGATATACTGCCGATGTGACCCGTACCATTCCTTCCAAAGGCAAATTCTCCAATGAAGAAAAGCTGATCTATCAATTAGTATATGATGCCCAGGAAGCGGCTTTCAGGATCCTGAAAGACGGTGCTAAATGGAGTGAGGCTTCAACTGCCGCACGTGATGTGATCACAAACGGGCTGGTAAAACTGGGTGTCGCCAAAGACAAAAAGGAAGCCGACAAATATTATCCCCATGGGTTATCCCATCACATTGGTCTGGACGTACATGATCGTGGCGCCTCACCCAGCATGAAGAAAGGAATGGTGATCACCATAGAGCCTGGAATCTATATTCCGGAGGGAAGTAATTGTGATAAGAAATGGTGGAGTATAGCTGTGCGCATTGAAGATGATGCCCTGGTGACACAGGATGGTTATGAATTGCTCTCTAATTTTGCACCACGTTCAATTGTTGATATAGAAAAAATGGCAGCACAGTCGAGTGCTGTGGATGATTTCAAACTTCCACCCTTAAAATCAGGAGAGAAAAAGGGATTTTAGAAAACTTTGAAATTACGCATGTTTAATTCAAAGTAGGTTGTTGTTGCGAGCGGATCGGTGAATTTCCAGTAAACTATTCCAATCCCCTTGGCATACCAGGTTTCCATTGCAACAATTTCATCAGAATAAGTGGTTGCAGTACCTAACTTAATTTGTGGCTTCCACGCAACTTTATAAACATTACTATACGCTTTTCCATTTACAGATACGGTAGCATTGGCATCGATACATTTAAAAACATATTTAAGCTTCATGGGAACGTTTAAAGTCGCTTCCGTTCCAGAATATTCTGGAGTCTCCCAGGTTTGGTTGGTGATTAGATTCTGTTTTAGAAAATTAATATCCGCTACCACTAAAGCGTTAAATGAGCGTTGACCAGTATACCAGTCTGCTGGCGTCAGTTCAAAATAATCAGTGCCTGCTTTTCGGTAATAACTGGAATCCTGGGGAGTAGTCTCATCCTGGTTCTGGAATACGCGGTAAACCTGATTATTCCCTGTATAGGTCTGAGCTCCTATATTCAATCTTGTCAATGAATCTCCCGCTACCCAATAACCATCTGGATCATCATAGCTCCACCAGCTATTAGCTGTAAGCGGAAAATAATCAGTATTGGTTACAGGTGTGGTACCGGTTACTGTAACCGTAAAGCTGCAGGTTGAGGTTCCTACTGTGACCACCACATTCGTTGGACCCGCTGCTGCCGGAGTACCTGAACCAGTTAGTGTAATGGTTGTTGCACCCGCCTGAACAACAGCATTGCCCGAAAAGATAATGCCATTGGTTACGGGAGTTGTAATGTTATAGGTTCCCATTGTGGTTACATTCACTCCAATGGTTACAGTATTTGAAATATCCAGTGGGACGCCTGCTACATAATTACCGGCAGTATTGGAAACCATGCAGGCATTGGGGGATCCTGCCAGCGTCATAACAGCAGGATTCGCACCTCCGGCCGGCAAAGTCTCCACGGCTACAGAACACTCTGTTGTATCATACTGTACCAGATAAACATTTATGCCAGCGTTCTGAGGAGTACCAGTTCCTTTCAGTTTGATGGTATTCAGTCCTGTCTGGGTGAATATGCCCACTGCCCGGAAATAAACATTATTGATTGTATCTGTAAAAATGGTATAAGCCCCGGTGGCTGTTACATTAACCTGTACTTCAATGTAATTATTGGTTCCATTAATCACTTTTCCGGCTTCATAAATCCCGACTACGTTCTTGGGTAAGCAATCCCCCGACACATCATTCTGCAGGGAGCCGACGGAAGGAACTTTGCTTGTTTCAACACTTACTTCTTTTTGGCAGGAATTAAAAACAACAGCTAACAGGACCAGGAACAGCAGGGGCTTTTTCATGAAGCTAATTTGATTGCTAAAATAACATTTTTTTGTATGTATAGGGAGTGTATAAAGGGCTACAGGTGTTAAATTTCGGTCGAAAAACTACGATTTGGGCTATTGATTGAAAGCATATTATGAAAGGATATCGATAAAGCCCTAATTTCCGTTGCCCAATCCCGTATTTTCCATCCGATAATTACCGGAACCAGATTTCGGCTAAACCGGTTATCTTGGCAAATAGTTAAATAACCTGAAATGCTGGCTTCTGTTTTTTAAGCACAAAAGCTAAAATTTCAAATCATCGACCACCAAATGAAAAAAACAGTCATCGGCTTATTCTTACTCCTGGCAACAGGTTCGCTTTTTGGTCAAAACCCACATATTGAAATCCTTACATCAGATACAAAAACCAGCTTGCGCGGCCTTAGCGTGGTAAATGAAAATATCATCTGGGTTAGTGGCAGCAATGGCACAGTTGGGAAAAGCGCTAATGGTGGCAAGAACTGGAAATGGGTGGTGGTGAAAGGGTTTGAGAATAAAGAATTCCGGGATATAGAGGGTTTTGATGGCAATTCTGCCATTATCATGTCTTCTGGTAAAGAACCTGCCTATATTTTAAAAACAACGGATGGCGGGGATAGCTGGCGGGTGGTCTATGAGAACAAAACTCCCGGAATGTTCCTTGATGCCATGGATTTTGCAAGCAGTCTTTATGGAATGGTGATCGGTGACCCTATCAACGGCAAGGTTTTCATTGCCCGTACAACGGATGGAGGCAACACCTGGAAGCCTGATCAGCAACCACCAGCAACAGATAGTGGAGAAGCCTTCTTTGCAGCCAGCGGCACGAATTTGCGCCTGTTTGCAAATAAGCATTTTTTCATGGTCAGTGGTGGAACCCGATCAAGATTAATTAGCAGTACGGGTGTTCAGGATATTCCATTCATCGAGGGTAAAGAAACAACCGGCGCCAATTCCATTGATATTTTCGATGATGGAATTCCAAAAGCACCCGGACAAAGAATGGTAATTGTTGGAGGCGATTTCAATAATTTTTCATCTTCAGAAAAGAATTGCATTTATACAACCAATGGTGGCAAGACCTGGAAGGTACCTGAAACACCTCCACATGGTTACCGAAGTTGCGTTGAATACCTATCTAAAAAAGACATTATTGCCTGTGGGATCAATGGAGTTGACTATTCAGATGACGCTGGCCGCAACTGGCAATGGATCAGTAAGGAAGGATTTCATGTTTGCAGAATAGCGAGAATTGGACCAGCCATATTCCTTGCAGGTGAAAATGGAAAAGTGGCGAAAGTTTACTGGTAATATTCTTTTATTCCAGATTCTTCAATATCTCCTTTACAGTTGGACGCTTTTTATAGTCCGCATCAAAATGCCGGTAGGTGATCATCTGGTCCTTATTGATAATATAGGTTGCCGGTATTGGGAGATAGTTGCCATTTTTAACCCCATTATTCTCTTCCAGTTTGATACCTGTATTACGATAACGGCTTAATGTGTTTTCCGGTACCTGGTATTCCACTTCATAGGCTTTCATGAACTTGAGATTCTCATCATATAAAATGGAAAACTCTGCCTTTGTCTTCTCAATGGTCTTCGCAACATTCTCTGGCAGTTCAGGAGTAATGGCAACCACCGTAGCCCCTTTTTCTTTGATCAGGGAAAGAGAATCTTCCAGACGGGAAAGATATTTATTGTCATAAGGGTCCCATTGACCCCTGTAAAATACAACCACAACCTTACCCTTCTTCAACAGATCCCGAAGGTGTACTTCATTGCCGTTCTGGTCTTTGGCTTTAAAGTCATACCCTTTTGAGTTAATAAAAAGTCCTTCAGGCGCTTCCTGGGCAAAGAGATAAGAGCTAAGGGTCAACAAGATAAGTGGCAATAGTAGCTTTTTCATGGGGGTAATTTGCAAGTACTAAAATTATAATTTAAACCAGTTATGCCTAAGTATTTTTCTAAAATTAACAAATTGCCTTTTTCACTATTTTTACCGACTTTTCGAACCCAATCCTGACAAGCTTATGAATAATACGCACGAGAAGAAATTTGTTATCAATATGCTTATCGGCCTGATCTTTACCACGGCCGGTATTTCCTCCATTATCTATGCCTGTTTTACCAAAGAAAACCAGCACGACTGGATTTTCTGGGCTGTCATTCCTGTTATTTTGATCAATACAGGTCTCCTGTTTATCGGCAGTTCAGTCATTCACAAGGTCAAGGCTGATCTAATTCGCCGACAGAAACAGAAGAGTAGTCGCGCAGACAGGGATCTGGAATAATCGTTATCCAAACCGTTCCGTAAACATAAAATAAACCGCTCCCAGCAGCAGTGCAAAGCTCACCAGGTAACGCCAGTGAAAGGATTCCTTCATTACAATGAGGGCAAAAAACGCGAACACCACCAGGGTAATCGCTTCCTGCATGATCTTTAGCTGAAACAGGTTAAAGCCCGCTTTATGACCAACACGGTTGGCAGGAACCGCCAGACAGTATTCAATCCCCGCAATCAGCCAGCTCACCAATATAGCTTTCCATAAAGGCCATCCCTGAAATTTTAGATGATAGTACCATGCAAAGGTCATGAAGATATTGGAAGCGAATAAAAGTATAATGGTACGCATGGAATATTTAGAAAGTTTAGTATTCTATAAATGGTCACTCTAACTATTTAAGCGCCTCTATAAAAGCTTTTACTTCAGCAGGATCAATATAATTATTATTATAGCTCTCCTCAGAAGAAGCAAAAGCAGGATGAATGAATTGCATTCTGCTTTTTACTTTGGCACGAAGAGATGAATGGAATTCCACACAACCCGTTTTATCAGCCAGTTCTTTAACATTATCTCTCCTGACACCACTGCCAGGCATGATGATGATCCGGTCGTCAGCGGCCTTGTTCAGTGAAGCAATCAATTCAATTGCGTCCGGTGCAGAGGGCTTTTGTCCTGATGTAAGTATTCGCTCACACCCAATACTGATCAATTGTTCCATAGCTTCAAAAGGGTCACGGCATCTGTCAAATGCGCGATGAAAGGTAACTCCGAGCGGATAAGCCGCTTCCACCAATGCAGAAGATCTTTTTATATCTATGCCGCCATCCTCATTCAATAAACCAATCACCACCCCATCACAACCCAGTTGTTTGGAGAATTGCACATCCTGCAACATGATCCTGAATTCATCATTGGTATATAAAAAATCGCCGCCACGCGGTCGTATGATCGGATAGATTAAAGCCTGGAATTTCTCCCGGCATTGCCGGATAGTTCCCTGAGAAGGCGTTACCCCGCCTTCAGCAAGATTGGCACAAAGTTCAATTCGATGGGCCCCGCCTTCCACAGCAGCAGCAGTAGTAATAAAATCAGATGTTGCGATCTCAACCAGGTATTTTTTTCCTTCCATCAAAACAAGCTTTTGGCAGTAATCAATTTCTCTGTTGAGTTATTCCTGATAGCATAACTAAATCCCTTGTTAAGTGCAAAGGATCCTGCCTGGCCTCTTTTGTTCAAAGCAACAAATGCAACCTGTATATCTTTTGCTTTATCCTTTTTGATCCTGGCGATGCGCTCAATTACTTTTTTACAGGCCGTTTCCGGACTCATGCCCTGCCGCATAAATTCTACCACAGTATGAGAACCTGCCACACGTATCACATCTTCGCCCTGCCCGGTTGCAGTACAGGCACCTACTTCATTATCTACAAATAAACCGGCACCAATGATTGGTGAATCACCCACTCTGCCTCTCATCTTGAATGCCATGCCACTGGTAGTACAACTAC
Source organism: Segetibacter sp. (assembly GCA_021154405.1). Lineage (GTDB taxonomy): Bacteria > Bacteroidota > Bacteroidia > Chitinophagales > Chitinophagaceae > JAJKIP01. The sequence continues at coordinate 11,410 of JAJKIP010000146.1, forward strand.
CGCTCAGGTTTCCTTTCGCATCCATTGCAACCATACCGATAGTATCATGATTTTCTATATTAATGACTGGAGCATAGATCCCTTTTTTCAGCCAGTTCTCATAAGCTTTTTTTGCTTCTGGATACAGTTTCTCTTCTTCCAGTGGAAATCCTTCGGCTATTGCAAACTGCCTTGCTCCACTGCCGACTAACATCACATGAGGAGTTTTCTCCATTACCCGGCGAGCTACTGAAATAGGGTGTTTTATCCTTTCCAGGAAGGCCACACTTCCACAATTAAAGGCCTCATCCATAATGCAGGCATCAAGGGTTACGTAGCCATCCCGGTCAGGATTAGCCTGCAAACCCACACAACAGCTCCTGGAGGATTCAGTAACCATTACTCCCTGTTCTACAGCATCCAGCGCCCTGCCGCCATTACGTAACACTTCCCAGGCTCCCTTATTGGCTTCTATACCTACATCCCAGGTAGATACAACTACAGGCTGATTTACAAGGGCTTCCTTTGGGATATTCGTAAATCGCTGGCTTATAGCCCCAGCCAGTGAGCTAAATACGGAAGCATGGATAAACTTTCTTCTGTTGATCATGTTAAAGCTTTAATATTTTCGAAATTAGGTGTTTCAGTGCCACGATTCTTGCCGCCTGACAAAAATGGCTTCTCCCTTGCTGCCAATCCTGGAAGACAACTGACATAAACGGGCAAAATGATTAACATTGCCCTAAGGAACGTTATTTGATGTTACAACATTGATTATTTATCTTTACGGAGTAAAACATGAAAATAGAAATTATATCAGGCAGCCCAAGAGTAAACAGCGTAACCCGCCGGGTGGCCCTGTATCTTAAGAACTCGATAAAGCAGAATACAGCACATGAAGTGAATGTTATTGAATTGAAGGACTGGCAGCTTCCTCCTGTACAAACGGTCTATGTATCTGTTGAAAAAACACCCGATCAATTCAAGCCATTGGCTGAAAGGATTTTCAATGCTGATGCTTTCATCCTGGTTACACCTGAATATAATGGTAGCTACTCCCCTGCCCTGAAGAACCTGCTGGACCATTTTCCAAAACAGCATCATAAACCATTTGGAATTGTGACAGCATCTACAGGTGCCTTAGGTGGTGTAAGAGCAGCGCAACAGTTATTATTATTAGTGCCTGCATTATTCGGCATTGCATCCCCATACCTTCTGATCGTTCCAGCCATCGATAAAAAATTCAGTGCTGACGGGGATCTGCTCGAAGAAAGCTTTTCCAGTAACCTTAGAAATTTCATAACTGAATTTTTGTGGCTATCGGAAAGGCTTGTAAAAGAAAAAGAAGTAACCAAAGAATTTATTAAAAAATAAAAGGAGTTTTTTTATGAAAACCGTTTTGCATAAAGCAAACAGCAGAGGTCATGCAGATCATGGCTGGCTGAATGCTTATCATTCATTCAGCTTTGCCGGGTTTTATGACCCTTCCAGGGTCCAATTCGGAGCACTGCGTGTATTGAATGATGATACCGTGGCAGGCGGAATGGGATTTGGAATGCACCCGCATGATAATATGGAGATCATCACCATACCTCTTGAAGGAAAACTGGAACACAAAGACAGTATGGGAAATAGTGGCGTCATCAACAAAGGTGAAATACAGGTAATGAGCGCTGGCACAGGAGTTCATCATTCAGAGAAAAACAGGGACGCCCGGGAACAGGTTAAGCTTTTACAGATCTGGGTTTTCCCCGACAGCAAAAATGTTGAACCCAGGTATGATCAGAAAGCCTTTGATCTCAATGCCAGCAAAAACAGCCTGGTAAATGTGGTATCGCCTATGGGAGATAATGATGGGCTGAATATCCATCAGCATGCCTGGTTTCATTTAGGGAAGCTGGATAAGGATTTCAGCACTACTTATGAGTTAAAGGATAAAACAAATGGCGTTTATGCCTTTGTTATTGATGGAGATGTAATCATTAATGGTGAAAAGCTGAGCAGCCGTGATGGATTGGGCATTTCCGAAACAGATAAACTTGATATCAGGACGAATAGTGAAGCGGAAATCTTATTGATGGAAGTTCCAATGAATTAAAACTGAGTTGCCGGTGTCTGGCCCGGCAATTTTTTTTCCATAAACCGCTGCAGATTCCTGCGCGCATTCTTTTGGACGGCTTTTTTCATAAAACCTGTCCACCCAAACAAAACACCCTTCCAGCCAAGAGCCTGACCAATCCAGGTACTTAACCGAAAAGCATCGCTATGTTCAATAATGATCCCATCCTTCAATTTCATATAAGCTTTAATACGGTTCACTACTTTTCTTCCTGTTTTTGAAAAAGTATAACTCGCTATCCAGCTGCAGGTACCATATTCTTCATCCAGCAATTCAATATTGCTGAATTGTAAAGAGAAATCGGTTGCATTTTTACAAAGCATTTCCCACATACATCTTACTTCATTTCCACGTAATAAACCAAAAACGGGATCGCTGAATACAATATCTTCGCTGTAGCATGCATTCATGCCTGCATAATCTAACTTCTGAAATGCACTATAGAATCTTTCAATTGTTGCAGCATTATCACTCATAAGAAATTCGTATTTTCAAACCTTGATTTAGTATAAATATAACCTAAACTCTTTTATGCGTATAACCATCAGCCTTTTAGGCTTACTACTGATGTGTTCCGTTATCAGGGCCCAGGTTTCTATCATTCCGCAACCGGTTTCAGTTAAACAGCCGCGAATTAATGCCAAATTCAGCATTACACCGGCAACTGTAATCGTACTGGAAGGTAGTAACCTGCAAAAAACGGCAGCGTTCCTGAATGAATACCTGCAACAGATCTACCTGTTTAAATTAAAAGTGGTCAACAATTCTACCAGTGCGAATGCAATCCGTCTTAATTATGAAAGACTGGACAAACCCATTGAAGGCGCCTATGTGCTAACTGTTAATAATAAAGGAGCATATATCGCGGGTGATAATGAAACCGGGGTCTTTTATGGTGTGCAAACCCTTTTTCAATTATTGCCTGTCCCGGATGCACAACTAAAAATGCGTCCCGGCAAACTTGGCATACCTTATATATCAATTGAAGATGAACCGCGTTTTGAGTACAGGGGAGTGCATCTGGATGTGTCCAGGCATTTCTTCCCGGTATCTTTCGTGAAAAAATATATCGACTACCTGGCCTTTCACAAGCTCAATGTTTTTCACTGGCATCTTACAGATGACCAGGGATGGCGGATTGAAATCAAAAAATATCCGCTTTTAACAACAGTTGGAGGCTTTCGCAATGGCACCATCATTGGCCGCTTCCCTGGTACTGGCAATGATAATATGCGCTATGGTGGCTTCTATACGCAGGAGGAAGTAAAGGAAGTAGTTCAATATGCAGCTGACAGGCATATAACCGTTCTTCCTGAAATTGAAATGCCTGGCCATGCTTCAGCAGCCATTGCGGCTTATCCGCAACTCAGCTGTTTCCCCGATGAATCTACCAAACACAATCCCAGGGCTGCGTGGTCAGGTGATAGCACCGGAAAACAGGTACAGCAAACATGGGGAGTATTTGATGATGTTTTTTGCGCGGGTAAGGATAATACCTTTCAGTTCATGCAGGATGTACTGGATGAAGTGATACCTCTCTTCCCGGGCAAATATCTGCATGTAGGTGGAGATGAATGCCCAAAGAATAACTGGAAACGCTGTCCCAATTGCCAGCAGCGCATAAAAGAAAATAATCTTAAAGATGAACACGAATTACAGAGCTATTTCATTCAGCGTATGGAAAAATACCTCAATAGCAAGGGTAAAATTCTTATAGGCTGGGATGAAATACTGGAAGGCGGCCTGGCTCCAAATGCAATGGTGATGAGCTGGCGTGGTGAACAGGGCGGTATTGCAGCGGCTAAAGAAAAACACAATGTGATCATGACACCGGGCACTCCCGTTTACTTTGATCATAGCCAGACTAAACAGGAGGACTCTGTTACCATTGGAGGTTATAATCCTATTGAAAAAGTATACGCCTATGAGCCGGTTCCAAAAGAATTATCTGCTGAAGAGTCCAAATATGTTTTGGGAGCCCAGGCCAATATGTGGACAGAGTATATGTCCAACACCCAAAAAGTGGAATATATGCTGTTCCCCCGCATCAGTGCTCTTTCGGAAGTCCTCTGGACTCCGAAGGATAAAAAGAACTGGGATGATTTTGTAATTCGGATGAAAACCCAGGTAAAGCGTTATGAATTGATGGGAATAAACTATAGCAAAGCATTTAATTTTTCGGCACCAAAATAATTTCAATGACCAATCCTAAAGAACTGGCAGATAGTTTTGAAAAGATACCGGTAAAAATTTTTCCTGACCTTAACGAGGGTTCAAAAGCCATCGCTATTGAGATTGCCGCACTGATAAGAAGCAAACAGAAGAAAAGAGAAAAATGCGTTTTGGGACTGGCCACCGGATCCACTCCCAAAACACTTTATCGTGAACTGGTGCGTATGCACAAGGAGGAAAAGCTGAGCTTTAAGAATGTGATCACTTTTAACCTTGATGAATATTATCCTATCGATAATGATGCGCTGCAAAGCTATAATCGTTTCATGCGTTCCAATCTTTTTGATCATATCGATATCAATCCAAAAAATATTCATATCCCTGATGGGGAGATAAAAAAAGAAGAACTCAAAACCTATTGCCAGCAATACGAAAAGAAGATAAAGGATGCGGGCGGTATTGATCTTCAAATTCTGGGAATTGGTAATAATGGGCATATCGGTTTTAATGAACCGGGATCAGGTATTTATTCGCGTACGCGGCTGATCACGTTGGATAATTCCACCCGGATCGCCAATGCATATGAATTTCCCAATATTTCACAAGTACCGAGATTGGCCATAACGATGGGCATTAGCACCATTTTTAAATCCAAAAGGATCATTCTCATGGCCTGGGGACCTGCAAAGGCCCCTGTATTAAAAAAGGCAGTAGAAAATGAAGTGACTGAACAGGTGCCTGCTTCTTTATTGCAAAACCATGATAATGTTACATTCATTGTTGACGAAGCAGCAGCAGCCGAATTAACGCGACTTAAATCACCCTGGCTCACTGGCGAATGTGAATGGACCCCTGCCATGATAAAAAAGGCAGTGACCAATATGGCGTTAAAGCTTAAGAAGCCAATCCTCAGCCTAACCAATACAGATTACAATGAGTATGGCCTTGGTGATCTGCTGGTTGAAAAAGGTGACGCGTATGAAATAAACCTCCAGGTATTTTATTTAATTCGGGATACCATTACCGGCTGGCCGGCAGGTAAACCGAATTCGGATATTCCCGGCCATCCGGAGCGTTCCTCTCCTTATCCAAAAAGAGTGATCATCTTCTCCCCTCACCCGGATGATGATATTATCAGTATGGGCGGAACATTTCAACGTTTACATGACCAGGGTAATGAGGTGCATGTGGGATACCAGACCAGTGGAAATATCGCGGTAACGGATGAATTCGTGACACGCTTCCTTGATTTTGCTGTAGGCTTTGAAGAAATTGCCGGAATTGATACAGATAAGTCCGGTAAAATACTTGCTGATGCCAGAAAATTCCTTGCCCGTAAAAAATCCAATCAGATCGATACTCCTACCATACGTGCCATCAAAGGATTGATCCGCCGCTGCGAAGCCCGTGCAACCTGTCATTATGTTGGAATCAGCGATGAGAATATCCATTTCCAAAATCTTCCCTTTTATGAAACCGGGACCATTGAGAAAAAGCCAATGGGTGAGAAAGATGTGCAGATAACAATGGAGCTGCTTCGTCAAATCAAACCACAGCAGGTGTATTGTGCCGGCGATTTTGCTGACCCCCATGGAACGCATATTGTCTGTTTCAATGTGGTACTGGAATCTTTGAGAAGAATTAAGAAAGCGGGTGATCCCTGGATAAAAGATTGCTGGCTGTGGCTGTATAAGGGAGCCTGGCAGGAATGGAATATCGAAGAAATTGAAATGGCTATTCCCATGAGCCCGGACCAGGTTTTGAAAAAACGCTTTGGCATATTCATACACCAGTCACAGAAGGATATGGTTCCATTTCAGGGAAGTGATTCACGTGAGTTCTGGCAAAGAGCAGAAGAAAGGAATGCAGCTACTGCAGCGCTTTATGCTGATCTGGGATTGACCCATTATGCAGCAATGGAAGCTTTTGTAAGATGGAATTATTGACAATTTGTTGAACAGTCTGTATCTTTAGACACAATAAAAACAAGCATTATGGCATTTTTCAAATCAAGCAATCCTGCACTAAAAGAATCCACATACGAGGGTACCATTTTTCAGGGTATTACTACCGGTGAAGAAATGACTATTAAAGGAACTGCCAATAAATTCGGCTTCCTGTTTCTGATGATGATGGGTTCAACAATATTCTCCTGGGGCCAATTCTATAAAGGAGTTAATCCATTACCGATGATGTTAATTGGCGTATTCGGTGGTTTAGTACTTGCTCTGATCATGGGATTCAAAAAGCAATGGTCGCCCTACCTGGCCCCGGCTTATGCATTGCTGGAAGGTTTATTTGTAGGAAGCGTATCAGCCTATTATGATTATGCAAACCAGCAAAAATATCCAGGTCTGGTAATGCAGGCTGTTGGACTTACTTTATTGGTTGCCCTGGTGATGTACGTAGTATATCGTTACAGGATTATAAAAGTGACACAAAAATTCCGCTCAGTGATTATAGTAGCTACTAGTGCACTGATGCTGTTTTATCTCGCTCAGTGGATATGCTCTTTGGCGTTTAATTACACTCTTGGTGCCTTTACCAATGCAGCCACTCCGCTTGGGATTGGTTTCTCTATTGTTGTAGTATGTTTGGCTGCCTTATTCCTTCTACTGGATTTCGACATGATTGAAAAGGGTGTAGAAGCAAAAGCACCTAAATATATGGAATGGTATAGCGCTTTTGCATTGCTGGTTACGCTGATATGGTTATACCTGGAGATCTTACGCCTGCTTTCAAAATTGAGAAAGTGACCTTTTAGCTCATAAAGTATATCAATAAAAAAACGGTCCGCTGCGGTGTACCGTTTTTTTATTGCACGAATAGTCAGGATTTCCTGATTGCCTCTTCTTTCAATTTTTCTGTTGCCTCTAGTTCCTCGGCCATTTTAGGAACATCTTTATCGATGAACTCATTCATATAAATATTGAATAGAACTATAATATAGTTCAAAAGTAGCGGGCCGAATATCAAACCTATAAAACCAAACAACCCCAGACCCACTATCACTCCAAGAATGGTTATGATCGGGTGAACATCCCCCATTTTTTTCAATAAGGTAATGCGGGCGATATAATCAATATTTCCTGTCACCACTACGCTATATATCAGCAGCAGGGTGGCATTTGTGTTTTCATTGGTAGCATACATGTACAACACCAGCGGCACCCAGACAATCATGGTTCCCACTACAGGGAAAAAAGCGAACACACCGGTTAAAAATCCCCATAATGCCCATTCCTTTACGCCAAATAAAAAGTAGCCAAGTGTTGCCGTGGCTCCCTGTATAATGGATATCAGGGGGATACCCAGTGCATTGGCCCTGACCATCTTTTTTGTTTCGGCTGCCAGCATATTGATATTGTCCTTCTTCAAAGGGATGATCCTGCTCAGTATTCTTTCCATCTCGCTACCATTGATCAGCATATGGTACAGCACAAACAGCATGATTGCCAGGTTGGTGATCAGGTTAGCCGTACTGTTTAGTACGGTTGGCACGAATGCTGATAATCTACTAAGCGTAGTGGAAAGAGATGTTTCCGAAATAACGGTAAACCCAAGCTTGCCCTGAATGGTTGAAATGGATTGCTTTACAGTATTAATAGTCTGATTGGGGTCCGCCAAAAATGAATTGATCTTGGGACTAATCAGTGTTACTGCCAGGAATACCGGTAATCCAATCAGCAAAAGATAATAGAAGATAAATAAACCGGCCGACCAACCCTTTTTCCATTTCCTGTGATAGACCAGCTGGAAATAATTGGCGCGGCTAAGGATATAGAGTGTAAGCGCTCCTAATATTCCAGGAAGAAAAAGATATAATTCTTCAATAACCAGATAAACCAATAAAATAATTATTGAAAGCAGGAGCACCTGTTTTATCCGGTCGTTAAAGCTTGACATACTGTGAAGATAATGTATCCCCTGTTCAAAAAGGATGCTAGAATTTATATGGAAATATATGTATTGCCCTATGTATGCATCAATTATCCTAAAATATGGAACAGTAATTGATTTTTGGGGGTATGAAGACAATACATACAGGATTTAAAAAAGCCAGGTCAGCCAGGAAGGGAAGAATTATACTATCCTTCTTCTTCTTCATATTGTTTCTGGCTATTGCAGGTGGAGTGTTATACTGGCAAACTCACAAGAAAAAAATTATCAGGGAAAAAATTGAATCCGCTATCAGGAAAAAGAGCGGAGGCTTTTATACCATTAAATATGAGTCACTTGATTTGGATGAAATAACAGGCTTTCTGTCTATTACCAATCTCCGGCTTGCATATGATACCAACCAATACAAGGCATTGAGGGCGCTTCATCTGGCCCCCTCCACTCTTTTCAACATAGAAATACCTGAGATATCAATTGAAGGCGTTAAAACACCCAAGGCCTTAATTGATAAAGAAATTGATGGAAGAAAGCTATCTGTCCGGAATCCATTAATAGAAATCATTTACACCGGACACGGAAAGGATTCTTTGCGTAAAGTACCTACCCGGGAAATCTACCAGCAAATCCTTGGCAACCTGAACCAGATCCGTCTTGATTCAGTTTCCATATCAGGAGCCAGGATCATTACACGCAACCAGAAAACAAAACAAACCGGAATTGAGCTAAATAATGCCAGTCTTGATCTCATCGACGTTAAAGTAGATAGTGTGGCCAATGCCGATACAAGCCGACTTTTTTACTCCAGGAAGCAGTCAATCTCATTCGAAACTCTGAGCTGGCTTTCTGCTGATAGGCGATATAAATTCCGGGCAAAAAATGTCTCCTCCAATTCAATTGGCAAGGATGTTCATATTGATGAGTTTGTCCTTGATCCATTAAAAGGTGAACAGGAATTTGTGAACAGCATTCCCACGCAGGAAGACCGTTTTGATTTTCGTTTCAATGATATTGGGCTGAAAAACGTTAACTATTTTTCGCTGTTTGATGAGGAAGTAATAGCAGACAGTATCGTGATCAGATCAGCCACCTTTAACATATACAGGGACCTTAATATTCCACGCGACCAGAAGAATCGTGTGGGCGATTATCCCCACCAGGCATTTCAGAAACTTCCTGTTGATATTGATGTGCGGAAAGTAGTTTTAGCCAATGCCTTTATTGAATATAAGGAAAGGAATAATATTACAAAAAAGGCAGGAAAGGTTCAGTTTTATGATGTTCATGCAACCATTTCCAATTTTACCAATAAAAAGGAATCAATCCGAAAGAGCAATGTAATGACCCTGGTATCCAGTTCCAGATTCTTAAACAAAACTCCATTCAACGTAAACTGGCAATTTATACTGCGTGATCCTGATGGCCGCTTTGGAATAAAAGGAAACCTGGGACCCATTGATGCAAAGGACCTGAACCAATTAACAGAACCAATGGGCCCAGCCAGGATTGAGAAAGGTGAGATCAAAGGCTTTAGTTTTGATCTCAATGGAAGTGATCATAAGATGGAAGGAACAATGACCCTGGTGTATGATAATCTCAAAATAGCCGCATTGGAAAAAGACAGAGGCGCCAAAGAATGGGATAAGAAATCATTGACCAGCTTATTCGCTAATATACTGATCAAGAACTCCAATCTTCCAAATGGTGATAAGGAGGCACGAAAATCTTCAATTACTTATGAAAGGGATCCCAACCGCTCAATATTTAACCTGGTATGGAAGACAATATTTAAAGGGATCATGGAAACAGTTTCCAAGGTTTGATCATTATACCTCAATAATATAAGTTACTACCGCCGGGGAACCGGCGGTAGTTATGAAACGAAAACCTTTTCCTCTGTTGGTCAGAGGGGCTGTTTTCCAGTCAGAAGCGACTGAAATTCAGTAAGTGAATAAAAATAAAAGATACTTTGATCTATTTTCATGATCTCCGTAAAGTCAGGATATGATTTTAGTCATGTTTAATGATCCCTGTGTCAATCCGATCGCTATTTTATTTTGATCCTTTCATACATGACCTGCTCCTTTCCCTCTCTGGCCACAGTAAATGCAACCAGGGCTTCATTTTCACCCAGGCAACTTATCACGGGATAAGATGCCTGAACTGTGTCCGGAGTAATATATTGTAAAGATTCGGCTTGTCCATCGGCGGTTCTTATTTGCAAACCAATCTTTTTGTAATACTTATCTTTTACCTGTACGGGTTCATCCCAAACAATCGCCAATCGCTGATCAGGTAAAACATTTACCTGCGGATGCGAACCTGTACTATTAATTTTATCATGACCTGTAAATGTATTGCCATTGTCTATTGACCGGGTAAAATAACATCCCTTTTTGGGGCCACCGGTAAACCAGGCAAAATTCAATCCCTCCCTATTTTCTGTCATGGCCGGACCTGTATGTGGACAACCCCTGAGCACCCAGTTATCATTGCTTATCAGTTTGGGAGTAGAGAAGTGTTTTCCTCCATCTGTTGAAACACTATGCAACATATCACGGATGCTATCCTTAAGAATACCCCGATATAAAACATGGATGCCCGCTTTACTGTCTATAAAAAGATCTGTTCTGCAACACTGACAACACCCTTCTGTGATCTTTCTCTCATTTTCAAATCCATTCCTGCCATTTGTATGGGCAAAGTAAAGGGAGGAACCCTCCTTTTCATTTGATTTCCGGTTATCCAGCCAGATAACGGCTGCTTCCCCATCTGGCAACAGGGAAACATCAAAATACCGTTGGTCATAGCTGGCTGTATCGGTAACAAGAGGTTTGGCAGCAGTCCAGGTAACTCCTTTATCGAATGACTGGCTATAATAAACAAGGCCTGAATATTTATTTTTTGGATTGGGATTGGCTATTCCCCATATAGCAATGATCTCCCCGGAAGGCTTGAAAAGAAGCTTGGGCAGATTCTCTCCATGTGGCTGTATTTTAGAACTACCGGGAATTAAAACAGGATGGCTAAACGAGTTGCCATTATCGGCTGAAGTGGCATAACAGAATACATAGCTGGAATCTATATTCATTCGGGCCCAGCCAGCTACCAGTTCGCCATTTGTGCTTTTTGTGAGATAAGGGCAGGTGGCAGGCTCACTATCGAGCGAAAGCATCTGGTTTGTTTCTGCAGCACCTTTTTTATCCTGACTATTGCAGGAATAAAGAATGATGATCAATAATACCAATCCCGCAATTTTATAATTCTGCATATTAGAATTTTATCTGTGTTTAGTAATTAGATCGGAAAAATCATAAGACAATCCAATACTTGCATTCCTCGGGTCAGCCGGAGTATGGCTATAACTACTTCCTGATTTGGATGAGAAATAAGAGTAATACCTGTCCCCTGCATTCATCAGGTTCACCCAGAATTCAAATGCCTTGTGCTCATATCCCGCACGAATATGAAACACGTCAAATCCTTTATACTTTTCTGTGTTTTGAGGATCCAGGAAATAGCGTCCCTGCTTTTGCCATTCTACACCTAATCTCAACCCTTTTACAAATGAAGGCCTGTACCATACTTCCGCGTTATGCAACCAATGAGGGGCGCCATTCATTTCGTTACCATTATAAGCAACTCCCTTCTCAATGAAGTCAATAAAATGATGCTCACTATAGGCAGCGCTAAACCGAAAATCGACTGACCTGATTGGGGTTGCTTTTATCCCAATTTCAACTCCCCGGTGTGAGGTTTTACCGGCATTGCGATTTTCAGTGGAACCATCATCCAATCGTACGGAAATGATCTCATTTGTTCCATTCAATTTATACAGGCTGATATCAGCCGTTAATTTATTCTTTATTAATTCAACCCACCCTCCTATTTCATAATTGTAAAAAACTGAGGCATCCAGATCTGGCACCTTCACTCCCTTATAAAGTTCGGTGACCTGGGGAGGTACAAACCCTTCGCTATAATTGGCGTATACTCCTGTGCGTGATGAGAAATTATACGTAAGACCAATCTTGGGACTAAATCGTTTAAAATTATTGACAGTATCAGGCGAGCCACTAAAGGAGGATGGCTTGAGATCATTATCAAAATTGTAATGAAACAGGTCGTAACGAAGTGAAGCCACTATTCTGAGCTTATTGAAGGGCGTGAATTCCCAGTTGATAAAAGCAGCATAATCGGTGAGGCCTGTTTTATACTGGGTGAGTATACTGTCTGGCGTGGTATAGCTAAGGAATTTTCCGCTTACACTATCCTTCTTAATGCGGATATAATCCGCATCGTACGTAGAAGGACTGTAATCAATAGTAACCCCTGCTATCAGTACTCCATCTTTCCAGTGAATATTTTGCCTGTGCTGCCCAATAAAGGCATAACTGTGAAATGTACTATTGTTGATCTCCCCATGTGCCAGATCCTTCTTCCCTGTGAAGCTTCCATTGGGCAGGCGCCTGTAATCATTTTTGATAGCATAAGCAGGATTTTGAATAATACTATTGTCCCTGAAGATAATGGAAGCTGTTGTTTTAGCGCTTTCATTCCAGGTATGTGTAAGTGTTGACCGGTAACGGAAAGCATGCACTTCCCGGAAGGTAAAGCTTTGCAGGCTTGTAAAGGAGTGCCGGGCGAACATACTGCTGTCAACTCCACTGCTCATATCACTATAATAATTCAGCCAGGTTGCACTATTGCTCAATACTGTCTTTTCGCTGAAATGATAATCAATTTTAGCAGTAATGGTTGCCTTATGGAAATCAGTATACTCGATAAAACTATTACGCTTGTCTGCATAATACCCACTCATTACAAAACCCCATTTACCCTTAATAAAACTGTTTTGAATATCAGCCCGCTTATATCCAATTGTGTTCAACTGGGATGAGATCTTAAGTACGGGTACCCCGGTTGGGGACTGAGTAATAAAATTAACCACTCCTCCTATCGCTTCACTACCATAAAGAGAAGAAGATGGCCCTTTGATCACTTCAATATTCTTGACTGCTGCCATATTCATTTCCAGCAGAGCATTGTGATTGAAAAGGCCTGTTGTGCGAACCGGTATTCCATCTTCCAGGTAAAGGAAGAGGCTTTTAGTGGTCATTGGTTGCCGAATACTCATTTCATGCTGCTCATTACCCAGGTTAACCATGTAAACACCGCTCACCTTATTCAGTACCTGGTCCAGTGTAACTGGTTTTGTATCCTGGAGCATTCTGATTGAAATAAGTGAAATAGCTATTGGAGCTTCCGAACGTTTTACAGCTTCGCGGTTAGCAGAAACAACTATTTCCTGAAGCGATGAAGCAACGGGTTGAAGCGCAACGATCTGTTCCTTGCCGGCCGTGAGCTGGACCAACTCTGGTGAAAATCCAATGAAAGAGATATTGTATTCGCCCTGGTTCCCCTTAAGTTTAAAGCTTCCGTTGATACCACTAATTGTGCTACCCGCACCATCAGTGTTTTGAATGCTTGCTCCTTCAATTGGTTCCCTGGTTTGGGCATTAATAATTTTTCCGTTAATAGCCGACTGGCCAAACAGGTGAATAGGCACGATCAGCCAGATCACCACGACCAGCCTGGTAACTTTCGTCATAAGTTTTTTTTACTGTAAAGACCTTGCAGCATCAGCACATTGGTAATTGTAACTGCAAGTGATCAGGGTAATTCCATCAGGAATCAGCCTTAAACGGTAAATGAATACTTATGCCTGAGGTGGATGAAAGAAAGCAAATGACCGGTCAACAGTTTTTACCTCGGTAAAATCCTGGTATACTGTTGCTGATTGCATATGGACCGGTGGCAAAATGTTTGGGAAATATGTTTTGGAAGAGAGTACAATGATACTGATCTCTGATTTGGCAGCGGGCTGATTCTGTTCCTCTTTTTCTTTTTCCTTAAGCTTCCTCATCAGCACGCAGTTTCCATTACAGTGCATTTTGGGGCGGTAACGATTCTCACATAGATTTTTTGCTATATAATCCCTGTTAATATTGAATGCCAGCACTACAAACCAGTGGCTAAAGCTCTGTGTCATTACAAGTACCAGTAATATCGGGACTACAATAAATCGCATTTGAATTGCAAAAATATATGTTCTAAAAGTAAAATGTTAATAGTTCATCGTTTTCTTTATCACATGTCCTTTTTCCTGAATTTCCAGACTGCCACCGAAAAAGACAAACTGGCCCAGATCAGCACTATACCCCAGGGGATCATGGTCCCCCATCAATTATGACAAGCATCACAAAATAGACTGATCTTAATCAGGATATCTGGAAAACCCCTGAAATATTTTTATGCATGGTCTTTTCAAAATCATTTGGCTATGCCCTAAGAGGTATATTATATGTTTCTGCATCGCGAGGACAGAAGAAAAAGATTTCTTTGGATGAAATCGCTGAAAGCCTGGATGTTCCAAGGCATTTCCTGGGGAAAGTTTTGAAAAAACTGGTAAAAGCCGGAATTCTCAGTTCCACAAGAGGACCTTCCGGAGGATTCTCCTTGAATGAAAATACCCTTGGTACGAGGTTATCTCAGCTTTTACTCATATCCGGAGACCAGAAAAAATTGAATGCCTGTGTATTGAGTCTTAGTGTTTGCAGCTCTGCTAATCCATGCCCAATGCACTCGCAGGCAGAAATCCTGAAAAATGAATGGAATACTTTATTGACAGATACAACCATTAAAGATCTTTTGAAAAAACCGGAGAACATAATTTCCAGGCTACCTGTGATTGAACGCTAATTTTCTTTTTGCAAATGAAATGACTTTTATCAGGTAGCGGGTTTAATTAAATCAGTTATACAGGTAATCCCTGTCATTTATCAGGTTGTTATGACATGGCAATTTTACACCCTAAATATATAGATAATGAAAACGATTCAGACACCTTATGCATCCGCCAATTATAGTATTGAAAAGAAAAAAGGAATTGTAACCCGCTTCTTAAACTGGTGCCAGCAACAGGAAGAAAATCGGCTTGCCTGGCTGGCAGGTACATTAACTGCCCATGGTTGTATATTGACTCCCTTGACTGTGCTCTTTGTTGTGCTGGCTGGTAATAATCCCGTATTCTGGCCATTGGTAATTGGAGCTATGGGAATGTGCCTTGTAGTGAGCCTTGCAGCTTTACCGACCAAAATAACAATTCCGGTATTTTTCCTAAGCATCCTGGTTGATCTGGTAGTAATAGCAAATTGTATTGCACTGGGCTTACACTTATAGAATTTTATGGACGAAGGCAGGTCATATAAAAACTCTGCCGGACTTGCAAAATAAAAAGGTTGGAATGGCCTAACTTTCAACCTGAATGGACACCCTTACCCATATTGTAATTGGAGCCTGTATAGGGGAAGCAATATTGGACATAAAGATCGGACGCAAGGCGCTTCTCGTTGGGGCAATTGCACAGAGCCTTCCGGATATTGATTTTATCACAGCAACCTGGATGGATACAACCCATAGCCTGCTGGCTCACCGGGGAATTACCCATTCTATACTTTTTGTTTGCCTTATTGCAGCTGGCGTTCCTTTCCTGTTACAGAAATTCAAAAGTTTTAGAGAGATATCCTTTCAGAGATGGGCCTTTTTCTGGCTCATCCAGCTATTCGTTCACATTTTCCTCGATGCTTTTAATAATTACGGTGTAGGCTGGTTTGAACCGTTTAATCACAATAGAATTTCTTTTAATGCTATCTATGTGGCCGATCCATTTTTATCGATATGGCCAGCAATCGCCTTTTTTGTATTACTACTACTCAGGCTTGGGAGTAAAAAGAGAAGATGGTGGGGAAGATTCGGCGTCGGAATGACCATACTCTATCTGGTCTATGCAACTTTCAATAAATTGACAACTGACGCTGCCATCAACCGGACTCTTAACCATCAAAAAATATCCTTTACCCGGTACTTTACAACTCCTACCCCATTAAATAACTGGTTATGGTATGTAGTAGCAGCAAATGATAGCGGCTATTTTGTAGGGTACCACTCAGTTTTCGAAGGACAGAAACCGGTCAGGTTTGAATATTTTCCCCGTAACGAAAATCTGTTAGCTGCATTTCCTGAAAAAGGAGATATTGCGCGTCTCATCCATTTCTCTCAAGGCTACTATACCGTTGAGCAATGGAAAGACACATTAGTCTTCAATGATCTCCGGTTTGGGCAGGAAATTGGATGGCTGGAACCTAGAGGAAAATTTGCATTTCACTATTATCTCAATTTTCCGAAGGATAATAAACTGGTAGTACAGCGGGGACGTTTTGCCAAATGGGATAAAAGAAGCGTGCAAACTCTGATCAGGAGAGCATTCAATATAGAGTAAAGACTACAGCCTGTTTTAATATTATGCTAACAAGAAGAAGGAAGCGAAAACTAAAATATACGGACCAGAATAAAGTTAGGCTGATCAGGGGAGGCAAATCATTTTTTGACTGCCTGCTTGAATTGATCGCTAATGCCAGGGAAAGCATTCATCTGCAATCTTATATTTATAGTGAGGATAGTACGGGTAAGCAGATAGCAGATGCGTTGAAAGATGCTGCGAGAAGGAAAGTTGATGTACATCTCCTGGTAGATGGGTATGCTTCAAGCTCCCTCTCCCATCATTTTATTGAAGAGTTAAAAGAAGCAGGTGTGAAGTTTCGTTTCTTTGAACCTGTTTTTAAAAGCAGGAATTTCTATTTTGGACGAAGACTGCATCACAAGGTAGTTGTGGTAGATGCAAGATATTCCCTTGTGGGGGGCATCAATATAACGGACCGGTACAATGATATGCCGGATAGAAAAGCCTGGCTGGATTTTGCTCTCTTAACTGAAGGTGAAGTTGCAAAAGAACTTTGCGAACTATGTTGGAAAACCTGGTATGGCTACCCGGCTAAATTAGCCCCCACACCATGTGCGCAGCAAACAATTCAATTTAATTTTAGTGATTCAGAAACTTCCTCGGTCCGTATGTGCCGCAACGATTGGGTAAGAGGAAAGAATGAAATCTCAGGTACTTATGTTCAAATGTTTAGAACTGCGCAATCAAATATCACCATTCTTTGCAGTTATTTTCTTCCTGGCAGAGTGATTAGGAAACAATTGACCTATGCGGCCAGAAAAGGCGTTAACATAAAAATTGTCACAGCAGGCATGTCTGATGTACGTACAGCCAAATATGCTGAACGTTACCTGTATCGATGGCTACTAAGGAATAAAATTGAACTATATGAGTATCAGCCAAACGTGCTGCATGGCAAGGTCACGGTATGCGATGGGGAATGGACAACGCTGGGATCTTATAATATAAATGATATCAGTGCCTATGCGAGTATTGAAACCAACCTGAATGTAAGAGACAGAAAATTTGCAACAGTGACGATGGAGACATTAAAGGAAATTATAGAAAAGGATTGTGTTCGTATTACCACTGATACATTTTCGCGATCACAGCATCTATTGAAGAGATTAATTGAATGGCTTTCTTATCAATTTGTACGGATGATGTTGTATTTATTTACATTTTATTTTAAACGCAAGTACTAAAGCTAATTTTAGCTTTAGTACTCACATCAAACATCAAGTTTCTGTGCTGATTGTTACTCCCGGAAGAATTCGTGTATTTCTGCGTCCAGTGCTTTACTGATCTTGCGTAATGTAAGAACAGTGATGTTTGTTTTACCGGATTCGATGCGCGACATACTTGCCTTCTCAAAATTACATTGTATCGCCAGTTCGTTTTGGGTCATTGCTTTTTTGAGACGCAATTCTTTAATTCTTGCGCCGAGGCTAATCAGAAATTTCGGGTCGTTCATAAACCGTAGAAAAATCAAATATCTGGAAGACAGTTTAATAACACGTTGTCTTCCACGACATTTTTGTTATAATGATTAAGTAATCCCGAATTAATTAAAAAAATCCTGCTGCGTATTCCTGCAAATCGTAGAATCCCTATGAAATCGCAATTGCTATCGTACTTATCATTTCCAGGGTTGTCACAAAGATGAGAAAATTTTAATCCCGCCAATGGTGTATAATCGTCAATTATATTCGAAAGGATATTGCATATACAAATAAACTATCGCAAGTTTACTATCCAGATGCCTGATCCAGTCGCATTCGCCCCTTTTTCAAGTAAAGTTTAGATAGGGACAAAATTGGGACATTTCAGTTATATCCTTATCCCATAAAAGGGTGAACTCACAGCTGATCCTTCCGGAAATTAGTACTTCAACATTAGTTGTTCTCAGTATTTCCCATTAGAGAATCTGCAATTTGCCTCTCGGCCAGAACGGATATTAATTGTGTTGCCAGGGCTTCTATTGATTCGCATTTCCTGATACAACCTGGAATTCCAAGCCGATTTGCAATTATTTCATCACCTCCATACAAATGGATCTTGACTGCATCCAGTTTGGGACGCATCGTAATAACAGACATGAATTGCATGCATTCATCTTCTGTATTAACATCATTCAATAAAATATGATCGGGTACGAGGTACTTCAACATTTCAAGGCCTTGTGAAACAGTAATTGCATAGGTACATTTGAATCCATCATCTTCGGGTACTCTACCTAATGCTTCGAGAAAATCACTTAATTCATTTTTACTTCCACCAATAAAGAGTAAATGTGTTTTCATATTTCAATCGTTTAATACACCCCTGTTTGAGCTCAGGGATAGGTTAAATAATAAGGCCGGGAATTGATTCCCTTTGTGAATAGCAAGGAAAGTAATCTAAAACGAATGTATTGGTCAGCAGCTGGAGAAATAGGCTGCCGTGCTACAAAACTAGGTTATTTTATTAAACCTGCTAACTCCATCTTCCACCCAGAAAACGACCAGGGCTATGATGGCTCCGAATATTGTGTCCAGGATACGCTCTCTCACCGTTACCATGGCTGTGGCGGCATGTCCAACGGTTGAATTTACAAGTGCCAATGGGGTTATAAATATCAACCCCAACACATAATTTCTGGTGATCACGACCTGCGTTGCAAACTGGAATAGCATTACAATCAGTACCACCCAGATTCCCTCAGGATGAAACCAGTTTATCATATAGAAAACTACAACGCCAAGTATTGTTCCCAACACGCGTTGAATGGCCCTTACTGTTGTCAATTTTCTATCCCTGCCACCCTGCAAGATGGCTGCTGCCGCTACAATAACCCAATAACTTCGTTGTATCCCCAAAGGTTTTGTGATGACCATTGCCAATATCACGGCAACAATAACCCGGATAGTAACCAGTTTCATTTCCTTATCAAACCGGATCCGCCATGATAATTCTGGAGTTTCCGGATCAGGACTCAGTTTGCGCATATACGGAATTCCTGATAGCAGAACTATACAGAGGTAAGCCAGTATAGCCCCCATAGTAATCAGAAACACAACAAGAAAGCCATCCATTCCCGCACCACCCATTGTAGCGGGTGAGGTAAGGCGCGCAGTTATTGCTGTAACAAGTAAGAAGATAACTGGACCTGGAGCTCCCAAACCTGTTCCAAAACTGAGAATGCTAAACAGTATGCCTACCAGTACAATTCCAGCTCCTGCAGACCACGCATTACCTGCAGTCAATACTCCACAAAATGAAGAAAGCACCAATCCTGAAATAACAAAAGGTAAAATTCGAAGCCTGACTACAGTGCTTTGTGCTACTC
>JAJKIP010000147.1 GCA_021154405.1 Segetibacter sp.
ATATAGATATCAATATGCTGGTTCCCGCCATCAGTAGCCGTTATCACAATAGCATTGGCAGTGGTATTTATAGTAGCCGAAACAGACGAAGCGGTCCAGGATGAACCGGTAACCGCTAAAGAAAAACTGTTTTTATAAGTATTGGAATTGTCTTTGTCCTTTTTACACGAGACAATAAAAAGAGATAATCCAATTAACAATACATTCCTGACGGATTGAAATGCTTTCATTTTATTTAAATTGAGGAGTTAGAAATCATTTATTACTGAGTAGCATAATAACCTATGTCAACAAAGGCCGTAAACTATTTACCGTTATCATCTCTTTTCATCATATCCTTCAGGCTGTTCATCACTTTTACCTGATAGCCGGATGTATTGATTGTGGTGTTGACATTTTTAATTTCGGTTACCTCCATTCCTTTTATGTTACCCGATTCCGTTTCCACCCACAGGAAATTTTTATTAAGCACGGGAATGGCAGCTATATTATTCTTCATACGGGGGTCATTCTGAAGTTTACTGATATCTGCGGGTCGCCCCACACCCATTGTATAAACCTTTACTGGATCAAAAGGAACTTTGGCATACCAGAAAGAGGCTGTAGATGTTTTAGATGTGTTCTTTGTTGAAAGCATGGTGTTGTTTCTCAACTCATACTCTTCTGCTGTGTACCCCAGGAATTGTTTTGTTTTACCCGTTTTGGTGATCGTGAATTTTTCATCATCACGGTCCTTTTCAAGTGGGGCTTTTTTTATATCCTCAGCAACGGTCTTGCCCATAGCAGCACCTTCACCCAATGTTTTGGGCATACTCATCACAGTGATGGTCTTTTTGTTATCATCAATAATCCAGGTATATCCTTTTTTGGAATAGATCATAAGACTGAAGGTGGCATCATCCGGTTTTACGGCTGCATAATCACCGCTGGAAGTAAACAGATAAGTAACTTCTTTGTAGGCCTTCCCTTTATTGTCATCATCATCTTTATCTTTTCTCATTCGTTGGGTAACCTTCCAGTCAAAATTGATGACGGGCGGTATTGGTTCCAGTAAACTCTCTACAGGATTGGTTCCCCCCTTAGTGCTACCGCTTCCTGTTAGTGCAGGAGGGTTTATTTTTCCTGTACGGTCCCTTGAGGTGTCAACTATTATTTTAATATAAGCGACAGGTTCCTTAAAAAAACCATTATAGATTTTACCAATTTCCACCTCAGTCAATGGAACAATATTTACAGGCCAGTCGGAAGAGGCTATCTTAAATTCACTGGAGCCAACTGCCGGGTTGTTAAAGTGAACCTGCACAGCTCCAGGGTAACCTGGATCAATGGTGCTGAAAGTAATAGTTCCTTCAACACCTCTGGGCAGGATTCCACCTGCGGATTTCTGCACGCGGAATAGAAATACTTTTCCTGCATTTAAATAAGATGTAGAAGCTGCGAAATCGCCTTCATTCTTCTCACATTGGGGCACACATTTAATATCAAATTTGGATGAATTATATACCAGAATTTCATAGGCGTCTCTTTCCCGCTGTCCTGAAACCGGCAGGTATCTGGTAAAGAACAGAATGATAAGGATAGCAATTAGTTTCTTTTTCACTCTTTCTTTTTTATAACCTGATGAATTCCACCCTGCGGTTTTGCTCCTTGCCTTCAGCAGTTGTATTTGGGCCTGCAGGCTGGGTCTCACCTTTGCCTTCTGTTTCCATACGTCCTTCATCGATGCTGAATTCTTTTGACAGCATTTCCTTTACTGCTTCGGCACGCCTTTTTGAAAGATCAAGGTTGGTGGCATTATCCCCGTCACTATCCGTATGTCCTACAATTTTCACTTTCACATCTGCATTTTCTTTCAGGACAGTAGCAATATCCTTTAATGTTCCATAGGAGGAAGCCCTGATAGTAGCTGCATTCACATCAAACAGGATCCCCGTAGTTGAAAACTTTCCTTCCGTAATTAATTTATTGCGGGTGTCTGGTAAACCGGTAGCATATTTGAAATTGCTGATCAGCCAGGTGCTTCCATCGTTATTAAGGGTTGTAGAAAAGCGGAAGGAATTATATTTTACTTCAGGGGCAAGTAGTGACGGTGCATCCACCACTTTTGTCTCATTAAAATATACGCGTAATCTTGTTTTCTGTCGCCATACAGCCACATGATACGTAAACTGTTTATTCCGGTTAAGCCCATTAAAAGAAAATTCATTGGATAAAATCTTTTCACCTGTTTTTGTATAGCTGGCAATCGCAACATTGCCGAGGTAAGGGTCCAGTTCAAAATAGGCACGATCTGGGCCGTATTCGAAATTGGCCTTCGTCCCGGGATTATTAATAACCTGGAATCCCAGTGATGCCGTATTCGCGCCCTGGCGTTCGGCCATCGGTAAGAAAAGCACATCAAATTCTGCAGTGAAATTGTCGGGAAGTGATTTGATGAATTGAGGAATGAAAAATCCCTGTTTGGAAACATTCAGCCATTTGCCAGGATATTGATCAAGTGTCATTATCTCGCCTGAAGCGTTGGTTGTCCATTTGGCAGGGAAATCTCCAACTGCATCCTGTGAGAATTCATCATAGCCAAGGATCTTTTCCCCGGGTATGAAATCATACCTGGTATAGGCTTTTATGGAAGGAGTTTGTGCTTTTGTAGTTACGGGATCATTATTGGGTTGTTGTGTAGTACTATTTTCAGAAGATGGATTATTGTTTCCATCCATCTTCTTTTTATTCTTTTTGGAAAATATTTTGTCGATGCCCTTGTCGATGGTCCTCTCAGTACCGGTTTGGGTACCCTGTTTTACACCTTCGCCGGCTTTACGTTTAATTATATCGCCCAATTGGGCGAACGAGAATTGGAAAAAGAGGATCGCCAGGCAGGTCAATAGTCTCATTTTCATAATGCCAGAGTTTAATGCCTGGTGAAACTAAAGGGTATCAAAAACAGGGAGTAGCCTGCCTGTGTATCCGGGGCAAATGGGAGTATAAGTGGCGGGAATTAAGGGGATCCCAATTTTCAATTGCTGTTTTCCAATTATCAGGCGGTGGCATTGATGCGATCAATGCAGGCAGACAGTCTTTCTTTCCAGGGCTTTAATTTGATATCGTAAGTGCCTGATATAAGACTTGTATCCATGGCGGAATAGGCTGGTCGCCTGGCTGGAGTAGGATAGCCAGATGTTGGAATGGGATTGAGGGTACAGTTAGCATTTATCAATTCCCTGATAGCAACAGCAAATTCATACCATGTTATGATGCCAGTATTGCTGTATTGGTAAATACCAGCCTTCCATTTACCCGATGAAATTATTTCCAGAATGGCTTCCGCAAGGTCAAAGGCATAGGTAGGTGATCCGGACTGATCATTCACCACGTTTAAAGATTCCTTCTCTTTCATTAACCGCATCATTGTTTTCACAAAGTTCTTTCCAAATTCTGAGTAGACCCAGGATGTGCGGATAATAATAGATTCCGGGTTTGATGACAAAGCAAGTTTTTCTCCTTCCAGTTTGGTAACACCATAAACACCCTGTGGATTAACCTGCGCATTTACCTTATACGGTTGGGTAGCATTGCCGTCAAATACATAATCGGTAGAAACATGGATGAAACGCGCGCCATGCTGCTTGCAGGCAATTGCTAACAGGCTAACAGCATTTGCGTTGATATTGTGAGCAGCATCTTTGTCAGTCTCCGCTTTGTCAACAGCTGTGTAAGCTGCGCAATTGATACAAAATGCCGGTTGAAACTTTTTGAATTTATCCCTTATCTGCGCATCATTATCGATGGACAGCATTTCTCTTGTTAGAAATTCAAACTCATATTTTGGATAGGCTACAGACACACGTTGAATTTCCTGGCCCAATTGGCCATTAGCTCCTGTAACCAGTATGCGTTTATCTTTTGACATACCTTGTATTAGTATTATCCTTTAAATTCAAATGTATTCTTACAATCTTTCAGATCAGGAAGTACTTTATCCTTATCCGAGATGATGGCTTTATCTGTTGGAATTTTCCAGTCAATTTTCAGGGCCGGATCTTTAAAGGAAATCCCGCCTTCACTTTCTTTGCTATAAAAAGCATCGCACTTGTAAAAAAGCTGGGCTTTTTCGCTTAATACTGAAAACCCATGTGCAAATCCTGCGGGAACAAATAACTGCTTTTTATTTTCTGCAGACAATTCAATACTGTAAGCTTCACCATAAGTAGGGGAACCTTTCCGGATATCTACTACCACATCCAGCACTGAACCTTCCAGCACCCTTACCATTTTGGTTTGTGCATGAGGAGGAAGTTGATAATGCAGGCCCCTGATCACTCCATAACAGGAAGAAGACTGATTGTCCTGCACAAATCGGATATTAATATTATTATCTATTAATACCCTTTCACTAAATGATTCAAAGAAAAAACCTCTGTTGTCGCCAAAAACTTTAGGTTCAAATATGAGCAGTCCGGGGATATGTGTTTTGACAATATTCATTTATAAACTCCAGTAGTTTCGGTTTTTGATTTTGTTTCTATACATACCCTTGAGGTCAGCGATCATGCCATGCTGTTTGGTAATACCGGCAAAATAACCATCGTCAAGGTTTGCATATTCCTTGTGAGGAACGGCTACAATTACGGCGTCATATTCCTTTCCTGTTTTTTCAGAAAGTCCAAAGCCATACTCATGTTTCAATTCATCTGAGTCTGCATATGGATCTTCCACATCCACATTCACATAATAGGATTTAAGCGCTTTCACCACATCTGCCACTTTGGAATTCCGAATGTCACTCACATTTTCCTTAAAGGTTGCGCCCTTGATCAGCACTTTGGAAGTCCTTACATCCCCGGTATGCTTAATGATATGCTGAACCACTTTCTTTGCCACATATTTGGCCATATTATCATTGATATTCCTTCCTGCCAGGATTACCTCAGCATCATATCCAAGTGCGTTGGCCTTATAGGTCAGGTAATAAGGATCAACTCCAATACAGTGACCACCCACAAGACCCGGCTGGAATTTTAAAAAATTCCATTTGGTCCCGGCAGCTTCCAGCACTTCATAGGTATTGATGTTCATCATATCAAAAATAATGGACAACTCATTCATTAGTGCGATATTCAGATCACGCTGGGTATTTTCGATGATTTTCGCTGCTTCCGCTACTTTGATACAGGATGCTTTATGGACCCCGGCTTCAACAACAATACCGTATACTTTGGCTATTTGTTCAAGAGATTCCTCGTCACAACCTGACACAACTTTAATAATCTTAGCCAACGTATGCAGCTTATCTCCCGGATTGATTCGTTCAGGAGAATATCCCAGTTTGAAATCAGTTAAATTCTTAAGTCCCGATAATTTCTCAATGATCGGCAAACAGTCTTCTTCGGTACAACCGGGATAAACGGTTGATTCAAAAACCACGTAATCCCCTTTTTTCAACACTTTACCGATGGTTTCAGATGCTTTCTGAACCGGTATAAGATCTGGCACATTGTGTTCATCTACAGGTGTGGGAACGGCAACAATAAAAAACTTTGCTTCCCGCAATATATCAAGTGAATTGGTGAAGGTAATATCACATCCATCAAAGGCTTCTTTTTCCAGTTCATTGCTGGGGTCAACGCTTTTTTTCATCATCTCAATGCGCTTTTCGTTGATATCAAAACCGATGACGGAGATTTTGCGCGCAAATTCAAGAGCGATCGGCAGTCCTACATAACCTAAGCCTATAACAGCCAGTTTGGATTTTTTCTCAATAAGATTGTGGTACATGAGGGCATTGAATATTGAATGGGTTACTTGTTACTAACAAATTCTTTTGGCTGCTTTTTCCACTCTGTTTCCGGTAATGATTTAAAATAATCATAAGTGATCTTCAGGCCTTCTTTTCGATTGACCTTTGGTTCCCACTGCAGCAATTGTCTGGCCTTTGTGATATCCGGCTGTCTTTGTTTGGGATCATCTACCGGTAATGGTTTATAGGTTATTTTTACTTTATTGCCGGTTAACGCCAATATCTCTTCAGCAAAATCTTTTAATGAAATTTCATTGGGGTTTCCAATATTAACGGGAAGAGAATAATCGCTGAGTAACAAGCGATAGATCCCTTCCACAAGGTCATCCACAAAACAAAAACTCCTGGTTTGAGAACCATCGCCGAAGACGGTGAGGTCTTCACCACGTAGCGCCTGTCCAATAAATGCCGGCAATGCTCTTCCATCATTCAGTCGCATGCGGGGACCGTATGTGTTGAATATCCGGATAATCCTTGTTTCCACCGCATGAAAGGTGTGGTAAGCCATGGTAATTGATTCCATGAATCTTTTGGCCTCATCATAAACACCGCGGGGACCAACGGGGTTTACATTACCCCAATACTCTTCCTTTTGAGGATGTACCAAGGGGTCTCCATACACTTCGCTGGTAGAAGCCACCAGTATCCGGGCGTTTTTCGCCTTGGCAAGGCCCAGGCAATTATGTGTTCCTAATGAACCGACTTTTAGAGTTTGTATGGGGATCTTTAAATAGTCGA
Organism: Segetibacter sp.; assembly: GCA_021154405.1. Lineage (GTDB taxonomy): Bacteria > Bacteroidota > Bacteroidia > Chitinophagales > Chitinophagaceae > JAJKIP01. Next base: position 6,533 of record JAJKIP010000147.1, read on the forward strand.
TGGGACTGGCTGGAGATGCGAAATGAAGAATATAATCCAGGTCTCCGGGAATATGAATGAACCGGGTTATATCATGATGATAAAACTCAAATTGTTCCAATTTAAAAAGATGCTCGATATTTCTCAGGTCACCAGTAACGAGATTATCCATCCCAATTACTTTGTAACCTTCCCTGATAAACCTATCGGATAAATGCGAACCAAGAAAACCGGCTGCGCCGGTAATGAGCACCTTTTTTTGTTTCATAGTTTCCGTGTAGTCAATTTATTTAACTGTAGCCCTTCCAATGCTTTCATAGTGGAAGCCCAACTCACGCATCGCTTTTAAATCAAAAAGATTGCGTCCGTCGAAGATAACTTTGTTTTTTAGACTTTTCTGTATTTTGGTGAAATCGGGTGTGCGGAACTCATTCCACTCTGTCGCAATGATCAATGCATCTGCATCCAGCAATGCACTGTACTGGTTCTCCGCATACATGATCTTATCGCCAATTTGTTTCTTCACATTTGGCATAGCTTCCGGATCAAAGGCTGAAACCGTGGCGCCGGCTTCTATCAACGCGTTGATAATATAAAGGGCTGGTGCCTCCCTGGTATCATCCGTATTTGGCTTGAACGCAAGTCCCCATAACGCAAAATGTTTCCCTTTTAGTGTATTATTGAAATATTGGCTGATCTTGGGAATAAGGTGAAGTTTTTGAGATTCATTCACCTCCATTACCGCTTCAAGTATCCTGAAATCATAGTTTATGTCCCTCGATGACCTTACCAGCGCATGCACATCCTTGGGAAAACAGCTACCTCCATAGCCGATGCCTGGAAACAGAAATCTTTTTCCAATACGGTTATCACTTCCCACCCCCCTGCGCACCATATCCACATCCGCCCCTAACAATTCACATAGCCGGGCAATTTCATTCATGAAAGAAATCTTCATTGCCAGGAAGGAATTGGCTGCGTACTTGGTAAGTTCAGCAGAACGCTCATCCATGAATATTACGGGATTCCCCTGCCGTACAAATGGCGCATACAGGTCATCCATCAATTTTTTTGCTCTTTCGGAAGTAGTACCGATCACCACACGGTCAGGTTTCATGAAATCATCAACAGCCACCCCTTCACGTAAAAATTCAGGATTGGAGACAACATCAAAATCCACCTTGCAATTCTTTGCAATGGCCGCATGAACTTTTTCTGCCGTTCCCACAGGCACTGTACTTTTATCAACTATAACCTTGTACTCCTGAATGATCTTTCCCAAATCCTCTGCTACTCCCAACACATATTTAAGATCAGCTGAACCGTCTTCGCCCGGGGGAGTTGGCAGCGCAAGAAAAATAATTACAGCATCACGGATACCTTCTTCCAGACTTGTGGTAAAATGAAGACGTTCCTCCTTCATGTTGCGGAGAAATAATTTCTCCAGTCCGGGTTCATAAATGGTTATTTCACCATTGGCCAGCTTCTTTACTTTATTAGCATCAATATCTATACAAAAAACATCATTACCTGTTTCTGCAAAACAGGTACCAGTAACCAGTCCAACATATCCCGTTCCAACAACTGCAATTTTCATGTGTATTGTGAATTATGATTTATCTGTTGAAATATTCAAGTACTTTTCCGGTGATGAATTGCAACTGTTCCTCATCCAGTTCGGTGTGCATTGGAAGTGATATTACCCTCTCCGTCAGCCAATCGGTTGTTGGCATATCCCTGGTTGAAAGCTGGAAATGTGCAAACATTTTTTGCCTGTGGCCTGGAACCGGATAATAGATCATGGCAGGGATCTTATGGCCGGCAAGAAAATCCTTCAATTCATTCCTCATGGTAGCTGAGTTATTTCCTCCTTCCACCAGGATGGTATACTGGTGAAAAGCGTGCCGGGAATAGTTTGCCCGGTAAGGAGGGGTAATGGAAGGATGGTTTGAAAAGCCTTTATCATAAAAATCCGCCGCAGTGGTTCTGGCCACGATATATTCGTCAAGATGCTTCAATTTTATGTCCAAAATTGCTGCCTGGATGGTATCCAGTCGGCTATTACAGCCTACCACATCAAAATAATATTGTCGGCTCTGGCCATGATTGGCGATCATTTTCATCTTTGCTGCCAGGGCATCGTCGTCCGTGAAAAGTGCTCCACCATCCCCAAAAGCTCCCAGGTTTTTGGAAGGATAAAAGGAGGTTGCCCCAATATGGCCAATGGTCCCGGTTTTCTTCTTCCGTCCATCAGGAAAGGTATAATCACTGCCAATTGCCTGCGCATTATCCTCAATTACATACAGGTTATGCTTTTTGGCGATGGCCATGATCTCTTCCATGGGAGCTGCATGTCCGTATAAATGAACGGGAACAATAGCTTTGGTGCGAGGAGTGATCAGTTTTTCGAGTGAAGACGGGTCAATACAAAATGTTCTGGGGTCCACTTCTGCAAATACCGGGGTCAGACGCAATAAGGCAATCACCTCAGTAGTGGCTATATAGGTAAAAGAGGGTGTAATCACTTCATCGCCTGGCTGCAAATCCAGGGCCATCATCGCAATCTGAAGCGCATCTGTTCCATTGGCACAGGGAATAGTATGTTTGCAAGTCAGGTAACTGGCAAGATTAAAGGCGAAATCCTGCACAGCTTTTCCATTAATAAACCCGGAACTATCCATTACCTGCAATACTGCCTGGTCTACTTGTGACTTAATCTTTTGATACTGGGTCTTTGTATCGACCATCTGGATCGGGCGCATTCGGAATTTGTTTTACAGGTCACTGGAACAGCACAGGTTATGCCGCTTCCAGAATGACCCTTTTGGCGCGGCAAAAATAGTAAAATACGGGTAGTTTCACAGTTTGCTTTTATTTTTGCCGATCCGGTACAGGAGAAATAAAATCAATCTGTTGGGAGTTTTTTTCTACAATATTTTCCTGCTTCTTTTTAAAGGCATAATGCCAATTGCTGCCCTGTTCAATCCCAAGGCAAAAAAATGGGTACGTGGACGGAGGAATATCTTTGAGCGACTTGAAAAAGCAACTGCAGGACATCAATCTATCATCTGGATCCATTGCGCGTCACTTGGTGAGTTTGAACAGGGCCGGCCACTGCTGGAAAAATTAAAGGCAGACCCTTCCTTCAGGAATGCGAAATTCCTGTTGACCTTCTTCTCTCCTTCAGGCTATGAGATCAGAAAAGATTACAAGGGAGCCGACTGGGTATTTTATTTACCAATGGATGGTCCCCGAAATGCAAAGCGATTTTTGGAAATTGTAAATCCTTCGCTGGTCATTTTTGTAAAATATGAATTCTGGTTTTATTACCTGAAGAAGATCAAATACCGCAATATCCCATTGATACTGGTGTCTGCACTGTTCTGGAAGGAAATGTCTTTCTTTAAATGGTATGGAGCGATGCAGCGGAAAATGCTATCCCGCTTTGATCATTTATTTGTACAGGACCATAAATCAAAACAATTGCTGGATGATATCGGGCTTTCGTCCATCACCAGCATTTCAGGAGATACAAGATTTGACCGGGTAATTGATATTGCAGAAAGCGCAGAGCCTTTGCCGTTGATTGAACAATTCATTGGTGGAAATAAAACAATTATTGCCGGTAGCACCTGGCCGGAAGATGAGGAAGTGCTGAAACAGACATTGAATGCAGTTGATGATGCAACCCGGAAACTGATCCTGGCGCCACATGAGATCAGTGAAAAACACCTGGCATCAATAACAGAGCTGTTTCCTGGTAGCATTCGATATTCTCAACTGGGATCAGCGCCTGGATCAACCGTTCTTATCATCGATAATATTGGGCTTCTTTCACGACTGTATAAATACGCCACCATTACTTATATCGGAGGTGGTTTCGGAAAAGGAATTCACAATACCCTGGAAGCAGCTGTTTATGCAAAGCCAGTGATCTTCGGTCCGGTGTTTCATAAATTCAGGGAGGCAGCTGATCTGATAAAGAAAGGTGGGGCTTTTTCTATTGCCAATGCAGATGAATCAATAAAGATCATCAGTGAGTTGTTGGCGAATGAAAACAAATTAGCTGAAAGTGGAAAAAGCTCCGGGAATTATGTGTATTCAAACCGGGGCGCTTCGAATCGCATTATTCAATTTCTAAAGGAAAAAGGATACGCCGGCAGCTTTTAAGAAAAACGCCTTTTGATAAGCTGATCAAAATGGATAACGGCTGAATCATCAGCATTCCATCCGAGTTTTACTTTCAACTCGCGATTGATCCAGTATTCTGCTTCAGCAAATATATTGAAGCTGTTAATGGTCTTTATGCTGCGTTCATACATGGATTCATCTCCGCGGAAAAGATCATTGATAAAGAGGAAGCGGTCATTAATACCAATTGCTTTGCGAAGGTCCTTTACAGGAGTTTCTTTCAGTACTTCAATTAATTCTGTCTTGGCTTCTCTGAGCTTATCATTGAGTGATTCAGGTTCACCATTCTTGTGATTGTAATTGGAACGTACCTGATTGGAGAGAGTGGGAATTTCATTCATTGGGTCAAACACCATGTCCAGCTGCCCATTTTCCTGAACAATGGAAACAGAGCCTTTTTCAACCAGCACTTTTTCCTTTTCGTGAACTACAGGAGGATCAGTGGATTTGGGACCGTATTTATCAAATTGGGCCTGCATGGAAGCGGGCATTACAACGGCTACTTTGGAGGTTCCAAGTCTTCTGGCGGGAGCGGGGGCACCGGCACCAACCGGTTGCAGACTTTGCAATTCATGCTGAAGGAGCTGGAGGGTAGCAAGCATTTCTGTAGCATCAGCCTGCTGGTCAGCCTGTTCCTTTAATTTGGCAATCAACACTTGTATTCGTTCCATTATGCTACTTTTGAGCGCTGATTTTTGAAAAAATTAGATTTCACGGATAGATTAATATGGATTCTGGAACCCTCGATCCGCGTTATTCACCGGTGAATGCGCGGGTAAATCAGCGTCCTGAAGTTACAAACACTTTGCCAATAAAGCTATTTAGGACTTCCGGAAATCAAAATCTTAACAATGTTTATTGAACCCAATATACGCGGTGAGCGGCGTGGATGGATTGAAGTGATCTGCGGTTCCATGTTCAGTGGCAAAACAGAAGAACTGATCCGGAGGCTTAAAAGAGTAAAATTCGCCAATCTGAAAGTAGAGATATTCAAGCCGGCAATCGATATAAGGTATGGTGAAATGAGTATCGTATCTCATGATACCAATGCCATACAATCCACTCCTATCGATAATTCGCAGAAAATACTGCTCATGGCCCAGGACGCGGATGTCATTGGCATTGATGAGGCACAGTTCTTTGATGACCAGCTTCCCTATGTCTGTGATGAGCTCGCTTACAAGGGAATACGGGTGATTGTAGCCGGCCTTGACATGGATTATACCGGGAAGCCATTCGGACAAATGCCCTTCATCATGGCCAAGGCTGATTATGTGACCAAGCTCCACGCCATCTGTATGAAATGCGGCAATATCGCAAATTTCACTTACCGTAAAATTCCCAATGATGACCTGGTTGTGCTTGGAGAAAAGGATATTTATGAACCCCGGTGCAGGATCTGTTATACAGATAAAGTATAATTATTAATATGTCTTCAGCTCGTCATATACTCACACTTTTTAAGAAAGAACTTTTGCTGGAAATACGCCAGCAGTACAGTTTTTACGGTATTCTCCTGTATATCGGAGCTACTATATATGTATTATTTATGACGATGGATGAACCAGAGGCCCAGGTTTGGAATGGTCTTTTTTGGGTTATCCAGCTTTTTATTTGTATTAACGCGGTTGCAAAAAGTTTCCTGCAGGAGAGCAGGGGCCGAATGTTGTATTTCTATTCCATCGTTTCACCTGGCAATTTTGTGCTCTCCAAACTGCTCTTCAATTCAGCACTCATGCTTATAATGAGTCTGCTTAGCCTGGCAATGTTCATGCTTTTTTTAGGGAATCCCATCCAGCGAGCTCTTCCCTTTACCGGGCTGGTATTATTAGGAGGATGGAGCCTCAGTCTGATCTTTACATTTTTGGCAGCAATAGCGGCCAGGGCGCAGCAAAATGCCGCAATAATGGCGGTTCTGGGATTTCCACTGATAATTCCGCAATTATTATTGCTTTCCCAACTGGCCAATGCTACATTCAACCCCGTATTGCCATTTCATGGAAGTACTATCGCGCTACTGATAGCGCTTGATGCCATGGTGATCATTTTGGCCGTGATACTTTTCCCATTTTTATGGAAGGATTAAATGGAATTTTGGATTCATGCACCCTCAACTTCATGCATCCAAAATTCCATTTAATCTATATTTTTTATTTAGTTTCTTTGTAAAAATTTTCAGGGAATGACTCCTACGAAAAATTATATGTATAAATCATGGTGGAAGGTGTTGAGTGTGGTCCTGCTGATTTATACAGTTGTTGCCGGCCTGCTGATCAAAGTTCCAGACCTGCCCGCACTGGAAGAAACAATTCGCAATTTATTCTTCCATGTATGTATGTGGTTTGGCATGATGATCCTGTTTACCGTTTCCGTCATCAATTCCATTCGTTATCTCCGGACTTTCAATCTTCGTTATGATATCTATGCCCGGCATTATGCAACGGTAGGTATTGTAATGGGATTACTGGGGTATGCAACCGGAGCAGTCTGGATGAGCTATACCTGGGCAGATCCGAACAATCCGGCCACAGCTTCCTTTAGCACAATCGCTCGGGAACCTAAACTGATTGGGGCAGCTATTGCCCTGCTGATCTATTTTGCCTACCTGGTGCTTCGTGATTCCATAAATGATATGGATAAGAGAGCAAGGATAAGCGCTGTTTATAACATTTTTGCCTATGCCATGCTATTCCCATCTATTTGGATCGTGCCACGCATATTACCGAGTCTCCACCCCGGAGGCAGTGAAGGTAACCCCGCCATGAATTTTAAAGATATTGACAGCAATATGCGATTGGTATTTTATCCGGCTGTCATCGGTTGGACACTTTTGGGAGTATGGATTGCTACCCTGAAGATCCGCCTGAGTTTACTTAAAGAAAAACAGATGATCCAATGAGAAAAATAAGCTGCCTTTTTGCTCTTTTGTTACTGCTTCTGTCTACATCAATGTTACACGCCCAGGGTGATAGCAATATGGGAGATACCATGCGAAGCAATGGAAGAATTTATGTAGTCATCACCGTAATACTCGTAATACTTGCTGGATTGTTCCTTTACCTGATCCGCCTCGACAGGAAAATGAGCAAGCTTGAAAAAAATAATTAATTGCCGGTTAATAACGATCTGGTAATTTCAACTAACGCTTGAACACACTTACTTGCATTTGAAAAATTAAAACCCTAATCATGTCTGAAACAGAGTACAGTTTTTTTGGAGCCGTTGAAAAAAGCTTTGACAAGGCTGCAAAATTTACCAAATGGGATCCAGGTATCCTTGAACAGATCAAAGCCTGTAATGCCGTTTACAGGATGCGCTTCCCGGTTAAGCGGGACAATGGAAAGATCGATGTAATTGAAGCTTATCGCGTACAGCATTCCCATCACAAAACGCCCTGTAAAGGAGGTATCCGTTTTGCAGCAGAGGTGAACCAGGATGAGGTAATGGCACTTGCCGCTTTGATGACTTATAAATGTGCTATTGTTAACGTACCCTTTGGCGGAGGAAAAGGTGGGATAAAGATCAATCCCCGTGAATATTCACCTTATGAACTGGAAAAGATCACAAGACGGTATACTGCCGAATTGATCCGTAAAAAATTCATCGGTCCGGGTACTGATGTTCCCGCGCCCGATTACGGTACCGGTGAAAGAGAAATGGCATGGATACTTGATACGTATACTGCCATGCACCCAGGAGAAATAGATGCTGCTGGATGTGTAACTGGTAAACCGGTTTCACAGGGTGGCGTTCGGGGAAGACGTGAAGCTACCGGTCTTGGTGTATTCTTTGGTTTACGCGAAGTATGCAATATGCCCGATGTGATGAAAAAACTGGGATTGGAAACAGGTGTGGAAGGAAAACGTGTTGTTGTGCAGGGATTAGGCAATGTGGGTTACCATAGTGCCAAATTCTTCCAGGATGCTGGAGCCAAAATTGTTGGCCTTGCAGAATACGAAGGTTCAATCTGTAATGATAATGGTTTGGACATTGATGAAGTATTCAATCACCGGAAGAAAACAGGTTCCATTCTGAATTTTGCAGGTGCAACTAATTTCAAAAAGAATACGGATGCGCTTGAAATGGATTGTGATATTCTTATTCCGGCAGCTCTTGAAAACGTGATCAATGGAGAGAATGCACCTCGCATAAAAGCAAAGATGATCGGAGAAGCTGCCAATGGTCCTCTTTCACCAGAAGCAGATGAAATATTTGCGAAGAAGGGAATATTGGTAGTTCCTGATATGTATCTCAATGCAGGTGGTGTAACGGTTTCTTATTTTGAATGGTTAAAGAACCTCAGTCACGTTCGCTATGGCCGCATGGAAAAGCGCTTTAATGAGAACATGAATGCGCATATCGTGGGTCAAATGGAAAGTCTGACCGGAAAGAAAATGACGTCGAAGGATAAGGAATATATCGTACATGGTGCCGATGAAGTGGACCTTGTGTATAGTGGGTTGGAGGAAACTATGATTACTGCTACCCATGAGATCATGAATGAGTGGAAGAATAATCCTTCCATACCGGATATGCGGACAGCGGCTTATGTTGTTGCGATTAATAAGGTGGCAACGAGCTATGAGGAGCTGGGTATCTTCCCATAGGATTTCATTTTCATTCAAGATATCAAGAGGCTGTTCCAATCAGGAGCAGCCTTTTTTAATCCAGGAACTGATATTCTGGCAGGATATTACACTCCCATCAAACTCTTTATTTTTTCATGTAAAGGTGTTCCGGCCCTGGCCGCTTCTTCAATAATTGAATAATGATTAATTTCTTCCATCGCTATTAATTCTACTGGGGTCTGCCCTTTCCACTTCTCAAACAAATCCGAGCTTTGCGTTTTAAATTCATCTGATTCATTTCCTCCAAAAACCAATAGCAAAGGGCAGTTTAATACAGGCTTCAGGTATATTGGACTATTGAACAAAACGATTTCCCCATCCAAATGCAATACTTCGTTTATTTCCGAAAGACGAATTGGCTCAAGATTAAACAATCCACTCAAGGAACAAACAGCCCGTACATTTTGCGTGAGCGGCACCCAATCAGCAAAGGTGAAATCATTTGTCATCATCATGGTGACCAAATGGCCACCTGCACTATACCCACATAAATATAATTGGGTTGGATCACCGTTATGGTCGCGAATATTCTTAACCACCCATTGCAATGCCATTCTGCAGGAGTTAACAATCTGGTCCATACTGGCTGATGGAGCCAGTGGATAATTAATATTTACAATAGTGATATTGTAAGAATGAAATCCTTCGCCTACAAATTGAAAATCTGATTTATCCAGTTTATGCCAGTAACCTCCGTGAATAAATATCAGGACCTTTGAATCGGGTTGTGATGAAGGAAAGATATCCAGGGTTTCCAGCGAACCTTCGCCGTAGGCGATATTTTTTACAGGGGAATATTTCTTTTCAGCCTCGCGACTGGTATCCGCCCATCTCTGAAGATGTGTGGACCATTCTGGTACCTGTAAACGATTATTGTACTGACGATCCAGTGCAGCCTGATCGTATTGTTTGTAGATTAGCATTTAGGGCCAAACGAGACTTATAAAGCAGTGGCTTTTTCCGTTTCTTTCAGGCAGTTGAATACCAGTTTATAAAACTCAGGATGTGATTGCCATGTTTTACCGGTAACAATTCTGCCATCCCTTACCGCTTCATCAGGAGTTACATAAATACCACCGCCTGATTCCACTTCAAACTTTACATGTTCATAGCAGGCTACTTTGCGGCCTTCCAGCAAACCTGCAGGTACCAGTATCTGCACACCATGGCAGATAGCAAATACAAATTTCCCACTCGCATAAAATTCTTTGGCCATATTGATCACACGCGGATCATTACGCAGGTATTCTGGCGCGCGTCCTCCGGGAAAAAGTATTGCACGGTAATCATCCGTATCCACATCATCAAATGAGATATCTGATTCCAGGATATAACCCTGCCGTTCTACATAGGTATCCCAGCCTGGTTCAAAATCATGGATCACAAGGTTAAGCCGCTTTACAGATGGCGCAGCAATAACCGGTTCATACCCAGCTTCACGCAAACGGTGACTTACATAGAGGATCTCGAAACTTTCACCGGCATCTCCGGTAACGATGAGGATTTTTTTTGTTGCCATACTTCTAAGTTACTATTTTCCCTCCGTAAGAGAGACAGGACTAATTTGTCCCGAATTAACTTCGCGAGATGAAGTATTCAAGCGCGAGTTCATAACCTTTAAGTCCCAGGCCAAAAATGCTTCCGACTGATTTCCCGGAAACATGAGATAGTTTACGGAAATCTTCCCTGGCATGTACATTGGAGATATGTACTTCCACTACAGGAGTTTTAATAGCAGCAATGGCATCGCCGATCGCAACTGAAGTATGCGTATAACCACCAGGATTGAAGATGATACCATCAAAGCTGAATCCCAGTCGCTGTATCTCATCAATCAATTCACCTTCCACATTACTCTGAAAATAGCTAAAATGAATATGAGGATACTTCTCTTTCAGCTTTTCCAAAAAAGTTTCGAAAGGCATATTGCCATAGATATCCGTTTCCCTTTTTCCAAGAAGATTCAGATTGGGTCCGTTGATAATGGCAATTTGCATGGTACTATTTTTAGAAGGTTCTACCCTTTCCCATTTGATTTTTTGATCAGGTCTATAAATTCGTCAAACAGGTAACGGCTATCATGCGGTCCGGGCGTGCTTTCAGGGTGATACTGTACGGAGAAGGCTGGTTTATCTTTCACCTTGATGCCCTCAATGGATTGATCATTCAGGTTCACGTGCGTTATTTCAATATGCTTTGCTTTCTTCACGGCTTCAGGATCTACACCAAAACCATGGTTCTGGGTAGTGATCTCGCTTCTGCCTGTCACCAGGTTTTTTACCGGGTGGTTCAACCCACGGTGGCCATGGTGCATTTTGAAAGTGGGAATATCATTGGCCAGTGCCAGTAACTGATGCCCTAAACAAATTCCGAACACGGGCTTCTCTTCTTTCATGATACTTTTAACCGTATCGATAGCATAGTCCATTGCGGCAGGGTCACCGGGACCATTGGAGATGAAATATCCAGAAGGTTTGAATTTCTTAACTTCTTCCAGTTTTGTTTTTGCAGGAAACACTTTTACAAAAGCACCTCTCTCTACCATGCACTCCACAATATGCTGCTTTATTCCGTAGTCCATTACTGCAATACGAACATCAGAATCTTTGTTGCCTTTCTCGTAAGCTTCTTTGGTGCTTACCTGGGAAGCCAGTTCAAGACCCGACATATCCGGAACTTTATCCAGCTGCTTTTTCAGTTCGTTTATATCTGTAGTAGCCGAAGATATGATACAGTTCATAGCGCCCTTGGTGCGAATATGCGAAACCAGTGCACGGGTATCAACACCTTCAATGCTCACTACCTTATTTACCTTCAGGTATTCATCCAGCGATCCTCTTGCCAGTTTCCGGGAGTAAGTTTCTTCCAGGTTACGGCCGATCAGTCCCCTGATCTTTACGCCATCAGATTCAATATCCTCATCCTTTACACCGTAGTTACCAACGTGAACGGCATTCATGATCAGGATCTGACCAAAATAGCTGGGATCGGTAAATACCTCCTGGTATCCGGTCATCCCGGTATTAAAACATATTTCACCTGTTGTAGTTCCGATGGCGCCAAAAGCCTTACCATGGCAAATGGTTCCATCCTGTAATAATAAGACTGCGGGAATTGTTGAATCTGGCATTTTTTCCTTCTC
>JAJKIP010000148.1 GCA_021154405.1 Segetibacter sp.
AACAGTTACGTGTACTGGGAGAACAGATCGGCGTGGATGTTCATATTGAACTGGAGAACAAGGATGCGGTTTCGATAGCTCAAACAGCGGTAAAGGAAGCCAGGAGCAAAAATAAGAATGTGGTGATCATTGATACTGCAGGCCGGTTGGCCATTGATGAAGTGATGATGACCGAGGTTGCCAATATCAAGAATGCTGTTAATCCCACAGAGATACTCTTTGTGGTAGATAGCATGACCGGTCAGGATGCAGTTAATACAGCCAAGGCCTTTAATGACAGGTTGAATTTCAGTGGCGTGGTTTTGACCAAACTGGATGGTGATACACGTGGTGGTGCCGCTCTTTCCATTAAATACACAGTAGATAAACCCATCAAATTTGTAAGCAGCGGAGAAAAGATGGATACACTGGATGTGTTTTATCCGGACCGGATGGCACAGCGTATCCTGGGTATGGGTGATATCACTTCACTGGTGGAAAAGGCACAGGAACAATTTGATGAGGAACAGGCAAAGAAACTGGAGAGCAAGATCAGGAAGAATAAATTTGATTTTGCAGACTTCAAAATGCAACTGGAACAGATCAAAAAAATGGGGAACATGAAGGACCTGTTAGGAATGATCCCCGGTGTTGGCAGCAAAATAAAGGACCTTGATATAGATGACAATTCTTTTAAGGGTATTGAGGCCATGATCAATTCCATGACCCCCCAGGAAAGGAACAATCCTGACCTGATAGATGGCAGCCGGCGCAAGCGGATAGCCAAAGGAGCGGGGAAGGATATCAGCGAGGTAAACGCCTTTATGAAGCAGTTTGAGCAAATGCGCGATATGATGAAGAATATGAACAAAATGAATATGTTCGGGAAGATGATGCCCGGTCTGAAGCGTTAAAAAACTCCCTTTACCGCAGCTAAAAAACCCTTTGGGATTTCCCCTTTCGCTTCTTACATTTGCTTACCGGATTAATCCGGGATTATTAACCATTATTGTTTCACAACGTTAAATGTCTATTTAATGTCAGCTAAAATCCGACTGCAACGCCACGGGTCAAAAAAGAGACCCTTCTACTTCATCGTCGTTGCCGATGCCCGCAGCCCTCGCGATGGGAAATTCATTCAAAAATTAGGTACTTACAATCCCCTGACTGTTCCTGCTACTATTCAGCTGGATCGTCAAAGAGCTTTGGATTGGTTGCACAAAGGTGCTCAGCCAACTGATACGGTTCGTCGTATCCTTAGCTTTAAAGGAGTGCTGTTCCTGAAACACCTATTGCGTGGAGTAAAGCTGGGTCTATTTGACGAAGCAACAGCCATGGAGAAATTTACTAAGTGGAGTGTTGAGCATGACAGCCAAATTAAAAAACGTCAGGAAGATGCTTCACGCCAGCGTAGAGCAAGAAGACCGATGCCAGGCCGCAGGCCTGAAAGAAGGTCCGAAGGCGGAGGCGAAGGATAATAAAACTGCATTTTGCAGATGAGAATATCCCGATCCTAAAAGTTTGTAAGGTGACAGTAACTGTCACCTTTTTTCTTATCATAAAATTCCCGATTGGTATCGGGACAAAAATTAAACCTCGAATTGACTGAATATTTCAAGATAGGAAAGATTGTTGCCGTTCATGGATTGAAAGGTGAACTGGTTTTGAAGCATACGCTCGGAAAGAAATCATCCTTAAAAGGATTGCAGGCAATATTTGTAGAAGACAGAAAAGATTCATTCCTCCCATGGTTTATTCAGGAAACAAAAATTAAGAATGAAGAAGAAACTATCCTGAAACTGGATACGATCAATACAAGAGAGGAAGCTAAAAAACTGACGCAGAAAGAAATCTGGATCCCTGAAACTGATTTTAAGAAATTTGCCGCTAAATCTGCTCCCGGAAGTTTATTAGGTTATTCTGTTATCAATGATGGTGAATCACTCGGACCGGTACTGGAAGTAATTGAACAGCCACACCAATTACTTTGCAGACTGGAAATAGAAACGAAAGAAGTACTGATACCTGTTAACGAATCCACGCTCAAAAAAATAAATCACAGTAAGAAAGAAGTGGTTGTGTCACTGCCGGAAGGATTACTGGATATTTATTTGGGATAGATTAAGAGAATATAAAATTACCCTGACTGATGAGGCTGAGGTTTAAATATAAAGTCACACCTGCTCTTATTACAGCAATACTTGTTATTCTATATTTTATTCTTCATTGGTTTTTTGTTTTTGGTGATGTGATTAGGAATAATGATAGCGAAAAAGCCAAAAAGGAAAAGAAGAAAATTGAGATTGTCATGCCACGTGCGTAGATAACTGTTTAAAGGGACACAGAGAACGTACCTGTTTTCTTCACGTGCACGATTGTATTATTTATCTGCACAAAATGCCGCTGTTCATGCGCTATCAGGAATCGAAAAGTATCTCCAAGTTTCAATTTTATAAAGCGGGATATTGAAATAGGAGTACGAATTCTCCCAATATTTTTTGTCTTTGCCTTTTCGAGTAATTCCAGCAAACTCTGTTGTTGCGACAGAAAAGTTTGTATTACAGGTTGATGATCCAGGTGGGGAGATGGCCTGTGGTCCTTTGGCGCTTTCATTTTATACCTAACAGTTCCTTTCTCAGAAGGACTCAACATCTTCGTAAAATAATCCCCAATAAACCCCGGCTTGAAAAACTCCGTTGCCGGCTTATTCTTCTGCAATGATTTTTCAATTGCCGGAATATAATACCTGCCATAGCTATTTAAATGCTCCAGCACCTGTAACACATTCCATTTGTCCGGGGCCGGCTGTTCCAGTAATACACCAGGATCTTCTGATCTTAATTTATTCGCGATCAACACCAGCTGGCGAATATCTGCCTGCAATCCTTCCAGTAAGGCCTGACTGTTATACTTTCTCATTGTTATTAAATTTAGAACAAACCTACTGGACCAAAAATTGGAAAAAGTTGGCATTTCCCATGATTTTTCCCATCGGCAGAATTATCATATCCTTACCGAACCAAGTAATTTGCTAAAGGTAGCTGGATCAATGCCCAGGTAGGAAGCCAGATATTTATGTGGGATCAATTGTAGCAGGTGCGGGCTCCGGTGAAGCAGTGTTCTGAATTTCTCTTCAGCACTGAAACATTGCAGCTCAACCTGGCGCTGCAGTAACCCCTTTAAAATAAAAGATGTTAAGACCAGTACCATTTTTCGTATCTCAGGGTACAGGTTCATCAGTTCATCAATCTGTTTCCAGGAAGTGCGAAGAAAACGACAGGCGGTAAGGGACTCAAGGAAATAATTGGAGGGCGTCTGGGTCAGGAATGAATCAGCTATACCTGAAAAGGAAGGCGGATACATAAAAACAATGGTAGCTTCTTTCTTATCATCCCCAATATAGAAGCCGCGCTGAATGCCTTCAAGTACAAAATACAGGTATCGTTCAGTTTCACCGGCAGTTGTTAAAATGGTCTTCCGCTTACATTCATACGGTTGCCAGATCTTTAACAGTTGCTCCAGTTCTTCTCCTTTTAAAGAAAAACTGGCAGTAATAAATTGACGAAGTTGATCAATGTCAGCCATGGCAAATGAAATTAAGTAAAAAGTCTACGCCAACACGGCTAGTGGTCCGTGACACGAACCTCGGCGGCCGATGAAAACGTATAAACCACGACGGCACCGGACTACACAGGTGGCCATTCTGGCAGTGCGGTGGGGACCGGACTACCATAACTTCCGCAATCTGGCCCCCAAATAAATTTTTTTAGAAGTACCTTTGCAGATTGGAAACCAAGCAACATCATATCGCCCATTTTGACCTGGATTCTTTTTTTGTTTCCGTTGAGATCATTAATAATCCTTCGCTGAAAGGCAAACCCGTTTTGGTTGGAGGATATGAACGCGGAGTGGTAGCTGCCTGCAGTTACGAAGCACGAAAATTTGGAATTCACTCTGCCATGCCGATGAAAAAGGCAATGCAGTTATGTCCGCATGCCATTATCACCAATAGCAGCAGAAGTGAATACAGCAAATACTCACGTTGGGTAACAGATATTATCGCTTCAAAGGTCCCGAATTTTGAAAAGGCCAGTATCGATGAATTTTATATCGATCTGACCGGTATGGAAAAATTCTTTGGAGTAAGTAAGTACACTCGCGAGTTGCGGCAGCAGATAATGAAAGAAACGGGACTGCCTATTTCCTGCGGACTCTCCTCTGCCCGATTCATCAGCAAAATGGCTACCAACGAAGCAAAGCCAAATGGTTTCCTGGAAATACCGCATGGAAAGGAAAAAGAATTCTTATGGCCATTATCCATTTCAAAGATCAATGGTGTGGGTAAACAGACCGAGCAAACATTAAAGGATCTTGGATTGTATACTATAGAGGATATTGCTAAAACACCGCTTGAAGTGATGGAAAGATATGTTGGCAAATGGGGCGAATCACTCTGGCAAAAAGCTCAGGGTATCGGTTCAGTGGAAGTAGATAATACCTGGGAACAGAAAAGCATGAGCCATGAAAACACTTTTGATAAAGATTATACCGATACGGAATTTCTGCATAGTGAACTGGTGAGGTTAACGGAGAAAACAGCTTACTCACTTCGTGAAGATGAAATGCTGACGGGATGTGTGACAGTGAAGATCCGATATAAAGATTTTGAGACTACTTCCCGCCAGGAAACCATTGATTATACTGCGCTGGATGATCAGTTGATAGCCAAAGTAAAGGACCTCTTTAATAAATCTGTGCAGAAAGGCAGACCGGTTAGATTATTAGGTGTCCGATTCAGTCAGCTGATCCCATTCACCATGCAAATGAGCCTTTTTGATAATAATGTTGAAAAACTGAACCTCTATAAAGCAGTTGATGATATAAAAAATCAGTTTGGAAGCAAATTGGTTGGCAAAGCCAGCTCAATCCGGAAAGATACCCGTGAATAAAATAAATCAGTAACCAATGCAGCCCGCGATAATTACCCGTAAAGAACCTTCGAAAGCTTTGATCATAGCAGCTTTTGCTGCCATCTATATTATCTGGGGATCTACGTATATCGCCATGCTATTTGCGATCAGGGATATACCGCCTATGATGATGCTGGGCGTTCGCTTTACTGTTGCAGGCATGATACTCTATACTTTTTCAAAACTGAGAGGTGAGTCCCTTCCTGACAGGAAATCAGTTACCAGGATATCTTTCAGCGGTGTATTAATGCTTTTTGTAGGAACAGGTGCCGTGGCATGGGTGGAACAATATATTCCCAGCGGCCTTGCTGCCATCATTGTTGCAACAGTTCCTTTATGGTTTGTTATACTGGACAAGAAAAAATGGCATTCCAATTTCTCCAATAAATGGATCATTGGCGGACTGGTAATTGGATTTGTTGGCGTGCTTACGTTATTTGCAGATTCAAAGGCCATCAATATTGCCGGCGACAAAATGAAACTCATCAGCATAATTGTGCTGGTGATCGGCACCATTAGCTGGACAGCGGGTTCGCTGTATTCCAAATATGCGAAAATGGAAGGCTCTTCTCCCATGAAAGCAGCATTGCAGATGTCGGCCGCCGGAACCGTTTCCATACTCACTTCACTGATATCTGGAGAATACAGGCATGCGCACTGGTCAACCATCTCATGGGACACAGTTTTCGCACTTCTTTACCTGGTAAGTATAG
>JAJKIP010000149.1 GCA_021154405.1 Segetibacter sp.
ATATTTTGTTGCTCGGTCATAGCCTCTGCCATCTGCACATAATCCAATTCTCCGCAGAATTTTTCACCATTGATAAAGAAGCACGGAGCATGCCGAACGCCATATCGGATGCCACTGTCAAAATGAGCCTTCACTTTTTCTGAAATAGTATCATCGAGAAGATCTTCTTTGAATGCCTGTAGTTTCAGGCGTAGCTGTATTCCAAACTCCAGCAAAGAATATTCATTGAGGTAAGGTTGTTTTTCGAAAATAAGATTATGCATTTCCCAAAATTTACCCTGGCGGCCAGCAGCTTCTGCGGCAATTGCTGCGGGTAATGCAAACTGATGCCTGTCAGACAGAGGGAAATGACGAAAAACAAATCGCAGGGCTTTACCAAAATTTTGCTGCAGCTTTTTAATCAGGGGATAGGCGTGCATGCAATGAGGGTCCTGGAAATCCCCGTATTCAATTAATTCAATAGTAGCTTCAGGATATCCCTGGATATGGTCATTGGAATTTAACAAAGGAAGGAATGAAGTCATAGTATTTCAAAGGTTTAGGGATTATAAAGTTAAGAAATGAAAATAACTTAAATTTATTCTATGAGAAATTCATTGTTAATTCTGTCTGTTTTGATGCAGGTGATAGCTTATGGTCAGCCTTTTACTCCTCACCAGGAGGAAGTGATCAATACGGAAAACAGTTTTGCGGGATTGTCTAAATCGGCAAATCAGGTTGAAGCTTTCATGGCCTATTTAAGTGATAGTACGATCATGTTTAAAGGGACAGAGCCTGTTTTGGGAAAAACCCTTTATAAAGATCGAAAGCCGGATAGTTCACTGCTTTTTTGGTGGCCGGTATTTGTTGGTGTTTCTGCAGATGGTAAAATGGCATTTTCCACAGGTCCCTGGGAATGGTCTAAAAGAAGGGATACACTACCAGAGGCGTTTGGATATTATGCCACACTCTGGCAAAAAGATAATGAAGGGCAATGGAAGATGAGAGTTGATTTGGGGATAGGATTTCCTGCTTCAGAGAAATCCAACCCGCCTCTTAAAGCCTCACCAACTGCCACTCAGCAAGGAAAACTGCAAGAAGTTAATAAAATGCAGCTAATGCAAATGGATAGTACATATTGTAATCTGATTCTGCTTGGACGATCTTCCTATGTAAGGGATTATTTCGCAACTGATGGACATATTCTTCGTTCAGGCCATAAGCCATTCGTCTCGCCGAACGAATTTTCCCAATTGGTTAATGAACGAACATTTAAATCTTTTAGCCAGCAAGGCGGGGGAATTTCCGAAGCAAAGGATATGTTTTATGTATATGGTTATGCAAGATCAAGTTATGCAGATGAGAGGGCTCATCCGAGTAAATATTTTCGTGTATGGAAAAAGGAAAATAATAACTGGAAGATTGTTTTGGATGTAATAAGCGAATTGTAGCGCAATCTTTTTGTAACTTCAGGTATGAGCGAGTCCGAAAAACTACAGCGAGTTGTTGAAGCGAGAATGAAATTAAAATCCCGTTTCGAGGAGAAGATAAAGCAAACACCTTCTGTTGCGGATGATAAACCAATGGGAAAAGGCCGGCTCAACCGTCATGGTATGCCGGTGATACCAGTAGGACAAACTCTAACTAAAAAATGGCCAGTACTTGATCTCGGCTCTCAACCTGAAGTACCATTATCTTCCTGGCGCCTGATCGTTGATGGAGAAGTAGAGAATCCCCTGCAACTTTCCTGGGATGATTTCATGGCTCTTCCCCAGACAGAAGATACCTCGGATTTTCATTGTGTAACTACCTGGTCCAAACTTGATATTCCCTGGAAAGGAGTTCGGTTTATTGACCTTGCTGCTGTAGCAATACCAAAAGATACTGCAACTCATATTCTCTGCCATGGCTTCGATAACTATACAACCAATATATCACTTGAGGAGGCGCTGAAACCAGATGTATTGCTGGCACATACAGTAGAAGGACAGCCACTACCCAAAGAGCATGGAGGACCGGTTCGCATGATCACTCCCCAGTTATATGCCTGGAAGGGATCCAAATGGATCAGCCGTATTGAATTCCTGGCGCACAATGTATTGGGCTTCTGGGAAGAAAGAGGATATTCCAATACGGCCTATCCCTGGCGGAATGACCGGTATAGCTGATACGCTAAGAACCTGAAACCTAAGGCCCACTGGGCCTTTCACTAAAAATATGCTTTCAGGTTCTTAGCCATATTTTACCATTAGCTAAGAACCTGAAAGCCAAGGATGGTACGTCCGCATTTGCATTTATCTTTATTGCTCATACAAATTTGCCAGATGAAAAGAATCATTTGCCTTCTTCCCGTATTATATTCCGTTTTTCTTTTTGCACAGGTTAAGGTTGATCACCTGCTTACTGAAAATCTGAACAATCCAATCGGCCTTGAAGTAAAACAGCCACGTTTTAGCTGGCAATTGATTAGCAATAAGAGAAATACCGCACAGTCTGCTTATGAGATTAAATTAAGTAATGGTAAAACAGCAGCCTGGAATTCAGGTAAAGTAACTTCTGATCAATCCGTTCATGTGCCTTATAAGGGTAATGAGTTACAGTCAGGAGTGAGCTATCAATGGCAGGTCAGGGTTTGGGATAATGAAGGAAAAGCAGCTGCATGGAGCCAGCCGGCATATTTCCGGATGGGTTTGCTAGGTACCAGCGACTGGAAAGCACAATGGATAGAAGCAGGATTCAATGAGGATTCCATCAATCGCCCTGCACAATATTTTCGTACCAAATTTGAAGTAAAGAAAAAGATCGCTTCTGCGATACTATATATTACCTCACATGGAATGTATGAGGCCTGGATCAATGGCAGGAGAGTGGGTGATGCCTATCTTTCTCCAGGGTGGACCAGTTATAACAAGCGATTGCAATACCAGGTATATGATGTGACTGATCTTTTATCAAATGGCAATAATGTAACAGGGGTAGTGTTGGGGAATGGCTGGTATCGTGGATTTCTGGCCTGGAGTGGTAATAAAAATAGCTATGGGAATACGCTGGGTCTCCTTTATCAGTTACAGGTAAATTATTCTGATGGTAGTACATTAACAGTTGTTTCTGATAATAACTGGAAATCCTCCACCGGAAGTATTCGTTTTGATGAGATCTATCATGGGGAAACAATTGATGCAAGGGAAGAAAAAACGGGTTGGGCCACTGCAGGTTATAGTGATAATAACTGGAGCCCGGTAAAGAAAGCAACATATAACCTGGATAATTTAGTATCTACTTACAATGAACCAATACGCAAACATGAAACATTCAAACCAGTTAAGATAATTACCACTCCTAAAGGTGAGAAAGTAATTGATTTTGGACAGAACCTGGTAGGATGGGTAATGGTAAAAGCCTCTGGTAAAGCTGGTGACAGGGTCAGTATCAAACACGCAGAAGTGCTGGACAAGTATGGTAATTTTTACCTGGATAACATGCGGATCGCAAAAGCCGCTTCCAATTATATATTGAAGGGTGGAGGTGAAGAACAGTTTGAACCTCATGTTACTTTCTTCGGTTTCCGCTATATAAGACTGGATGATTATCCCGGTGAAATAAAGCCCGAGAATTTTACCGCAGTTACCGTGTATTCAGATATGAGACCCACAGGGACCTTCACTTCTTCCAATCCATTGATCAATCAGCTACAACATAATATTCAATGGGGGCAGCGAGGTAATTTCCTGGACGTGCCTACTGATTGTCCGCAAAGAGACGAACGGTTAGGCTGGACCGGAGATGCGCAGGCTTTTTCACGAACAGCTTCCTTCAATTTTGGTGTCAATAATTTCTTTGCCAAATGGCTGAGGGATGTGGAAGCTGATCAGATCGATGGAAGCGTTCCCTTTGTAATTCCCAATGTACTGGGCCCGAATTCCGCGGGATCTACGGGTTGGGCTGATGTTTGCACTATTGTTCCATGGAATATATACCTGGCTTATGGGGATACTAATATTTTAAGGAACCAGTATGAAAGCATGAAAGCCTGGGTTGGTTTTATGGAAAGGAATAGCACAAATTATTTATGGAACAAAGGCTATCATTTCGGTGACTGGCTATTTTACCGGCCTTTCGACGATAATGATGGAAAGTCTGCCGTTACTGACAAATACATGATTGCGCAATGTTTCTTTGCGCATTCTACTAACCTGGTAATTAAAGCAGCAACTGTTTTGGGTAAAATGGATGATGTTGCAAAATATAGTGCCTTGTTAAAGAATATAAAGGATGCATATATTAAAGAATACGTGACCACAAACGGCCGGCTGGTTTCAAGCACCCAGACAGCCTATGTCCTGGCCCTGAATTTTGATATGCTGCCAGAATCATTACGGCAACAGGCAGCAGCAAAACTGGTTGAAAATATAAAGGCATATAATAATCACCTGACTACCGGATTTTTGGGTACACCTTATTTATGCCATGTATTGAGCCGCTTTGGATATTCAGATGTAGCCTATACATTATTGTTACAGGAAACTTACCCTTCCTGGTTATATCCGGTTAAAATGGGTGCCACTACTATTTGGGAAAGATGGGACGGTATTAAACCCGATAGTACTTTTCAGACTCCTGGTATGAATTCATTTAATCACTATGCTTATGGTGCGATCGGTGACTGGATGTATCGCGTAGTTGCTGGTTTGGATACTGATCCTGATGGTCCGGGATATAAAAAAATAAAGATACAGCCTTATATAGGTAAGGGACTAACACAGGCCTCAGCAACATTGGATACTTATTATGGAAAAGCCTCCAGTGGATGGAAGCTGGAAGGAAATAGCATTAAAATGGATGTTGAAATACCAGCAAACTCCACTGCTATGGTTTATATTCCTTCAGCAGCAAACAGTACGATCACTGAAAACGGTACAGAGCTCTCAACGATAAAAGACATTAGTGTAACAGGAAATGAAAAGGGGTATACAATTGTAAAACTTGGTTCGGGATCATATCATTTTACTTCCTCCGCCGTAACTCCCTAATGCCATGGTATCCCGATAACTGTCAGGACCATAGTAACTTCACCCTTGCTCCATGTAAGCGGAGATTCATTTTGCAAAATCCCAGATTTTCAGTGCTGAACCGGGCTGGCAAATGGACCATTTTATTAAAAACGGCCATTTATCCTGGTTTTGCAAGGACCATACTCGACTCTTAATCGGGTTAAAAGCGTTCCGAGCGCTATTGACTCGACTAAGAGTCGAGTAAGAGCCGAATAACACACAGCAATATCTATTAATCAAATTTCAAATAACTATCTTATTATCAATTAGTTACGCGTTAACAATACTTTACCTGCCATTTTCTTTTACCTCCCGGCTTTATTTGCAATCTTGTATTCGAATTGATGTGATCCTAAACCCAAAAACTAGCCCTATGCGTCTTTCTTTACTCAAACATCTTTTCATTGTCCTTTTCTTCTCGGCATGCGCCTCTAGTGGCCGTAATGATAAGCCAGTTACAGAGAGCAATGATAACAGCCTCTCACCTACCCAGCCAGATATTGCGGCTGATAGAAAACCTGCCTCATTAATGGATCTGCCCCAGACTCAAAACGGCGGATTTGTATTGTCACCAGGTTTTTATGAAGCAGAATTCAAAACATATTGTTTACAACCCGGTACCCCGGACCCTTCAGCCGGTGATGCCTATTTTCAGGGACCAATAACAGGTCATCGTAAAGAATTTGTGGAAGACATTCTGCTAAACTCAAGAGAGAAGACTGAAATACCTCAACGTAATGTGCAATTGTTATTGTGGAACGTAGTGAGCGGTTCCGATTATAATAAACTTTCACCCACTGTACAATCAGATGCTGCAAAGCTTCTTACTCCGAAACAGATATTTCAGTTGAGAGGTGGCGTATGGGGTGCTATTAAACAGGTCTCTTCCTCTACAGGATTAATGAACGCCAATGCAGATATGCAGAAGCTGTTTAACCTGGGTTCAACTTATGAATCTATTGAAAGAATGGCTGTCTTGCGTGAACCTTCAAAGGTTACAAAAAAGGGTGTGAAGTTTGATCAATGGTATAAACAAAGAGATAATTATTATATCCGTTATTTTCCTGTTAGTTATCAGAAAGTAAGAATTCAGGTGTATGTACCGGATGGTATGCTAGATGGTGAAAATAAAATAAATGGTGAATACCTTGTTTTTGACCCTACCGGTCAGCAGGCCATCCCTGCCTATACCAATTCACAACGTTTGGGAATCGGTGCACCTGTAATCGAAATTGTACGGGCGATTATCCAGATCAATAACAGAACTCCAAGGTCTTTTCCGAAAAAAATGCCGGAGCCTTCAACTCCAAAACCTCCAGCTAACCCTAAAACAGGGGTTCCTAATACCTAAGTTTTTGTCTATGGTTCGTGTCTCACGAACCATTTCTACGTGAAGACTTTTGTTGGTTCGTGAGACACGAACCACGGCTGGAAGGTTAAGCTCATGGTATGCTTATGTCATACTCATCAAGCACCTATCCCACACAGATAGTACCCAAATTGATCGCCCATGCTACACTGCTGGCTGGTTCACTTGTTTAACTCCTTCAAAAACTGGGAAGGCGTTTTCCCAAACTCTTTCTTGAATGCTTTCGTGAAATAAGATTGAGTTTGAATACCAACACTGTACATCACCTCTGTCAGTGATACATCCTGGTGAGTCATTAACTGGGCAGCTTTCTTAAACCGAATAGTTCGAATAAATTCACCAATAGATTGCCCGGTTATATTTTTGATCTTCTGGTAAAGACGTGTGCGGCTCATTCCCATTTGCTGGCAGATATAATCTACATCCATATCAGGGTGGGCAAGATGTGATTCTATAATACCGATCAACTGATCCATGAATTCTTTATCCTTTCTGGAATGTACCAGTTCCTTTGCATCTGCATGATGATCCTTTAAATATCGTTCCTTCAGCTTCAATTTTTGGCTCAGGACATTCCGGATCGTCAATAACAATAATTGTATGCTCAGTGGTTTCGCGAAATAAAAATCTGCTCCGGATTCTACCCCTTCTATTCTTGATTCCAAAGCATCTTTGGCAGTGAGCATCAGGAAAGGGATATGACTGGTTTCAATGTCTTCTTTTATCTGGCGACAAAATTCATTTCCATCAATACCAGGCATCATCACATCACTAATAATAAGGTCCGGAAATTCTTCCCTTGCCTTTGCCAATCCTGTTCGACCATCAGTTGCCTCGGTAATGTGGTACTGACCACTTAAGCTTTCTTTTAAAAAATTGCGTAACTCTTCATGGTCGTCAACAATCAGGATATGCGGAATTGTTCTTTGCTCATTTTCTTTATGGGACGAAGTAGTTAATTCCTCAACCGGTGCCGGCTCCTGTTCATATTTTGAATGGATGCTTTCCAATCTTGCGCCTGGCTCCTGGCTATTACGTACCCATCTTTCCCTGCTATTGTAGTCGTCTTTGCTAACGGGTATGCCAACGATGATCTCCGTTCCCTGGGCACGACCGCTATATACATATATATGTCCCTTATGTAGTGAAGTCAGACTTTTTACAAATGCCAGTCCGATCCCTGATCCCATATGTGCTTCGGTGATCTTATAATATCGTTCAAACAAATGCGCTATCGAATCTTTTGAAATGCCGATGCCATTGTCAGCAACTCTCAAATAGATATATTGTTTGCCCTGGTATTCATTTTTTAATATCAGTTCATTCTCAAAGGCCGGTTTGAAATTATCAAGTGACTCAAGTATCTCTACCGTAATAGTGCCTCCATCCTCTGTATATTTAAACGAATTACTTATGAGGTTAATGGCGATCTTCTCCAATACCTGCCGGTCAAACCAGATCTCCTTAGTTTCCTCAGGAGCATTCACCGTGAATTTTATCTTTTTTTCAATAGCCAGTTCACTGAATTCTTCTGAGATCTCATTCAGGAAGGGATTGATGCTTCCCGGCATCACGTGAAGCTTCAGCACCCCGGCTTCTGATTTCCGGAAATCCATCAGCTCATTGATTAAGTTCATCAACCGGTTGGCATTCCGGTAGATCACTTTATAATAGTGGCTATTGGATGCACGGGGATCTTCTTTTTGCAATCTTTCCACTGGTCCGAGGATTAGCGAGAGCGGCGTTCGGAATTCATGGGAAATATTAGTAAAAAATTGCAATTGCACCTGGTGCATTTCTTCCCGTTTGCTTTCTTCCAGTTTTCTGAGTTCCAGTCGCCGCTTAAAATTATAAAATGCTATTACTGTAGTTACGATAGTTGTTAGTACCAACAGCCGAAACCACCAGGTTTCCCAGAAAGGTGGTGTGATAACAATAACAATTGATGAACCCTGTTCATTCCATATCCCATCATTATTGGAAGCCTTCACTCTGAATGTATACCTTCCAGGACTAAGATTGGTGTAGGAGGCTTTGCGCTCATTACCCACATAATACCAGTCGTCATCCCATGCTTCCAGTTTATAAGCATACTGGTTATTTTCCAAGGCGGTATAATTCAATGCAGCAAACCCAAAGCTGAATGTGGATTGCTTATAGGAAAGATTGATCCTGTCTGTCAGGCTAA
Source organism: Segetibacter sp. (assembly GCA_021154405.1). Taxonomy (GTDB): domain Bacteria; phylum Bacteroidota; class Bacteroidia; order Chitinophagales; family Chitinophagaceae; genus JAJKIP01. The sequence goes on from JAJKIP010000149.1 coordinate 8,588, forward strand.
TGTCTTGCTCAAGAGGTGAATCTTTTTCTCCTGCCTGTATCCGTTTGTTGAATATCTGGAAATCGGTAATATAAACAGGAGGAATAAATGTATTTGTTTTGATATTATCAGGAAAGAAACTGTTGAAGCCGTTTACACCTCCAAAGAAGATCTGGCCATCCTTTGTTTCCAGGTAGGCATTTGCTTCAAACTCCAGGCCCTGCAATCCATCGGCTGTATTGTATTTTTTAAAGCTTTTGTTTTCGGGATTGAATTGAGTAATGCCATTTGAGGTTGCGATCCAGAAATTCCCCAGATCATCCTCTGCTATTCCCTTAATAAATTCAGTTGAAAGACCTGCTTTATCAGTATATAATGAGAACGTGTTTTTCTGCTGATTGAAAAGGTACAGGCCGGTTTGTCCAACCCAAACCCTTCCTTTGCTGTCTACAAAAATGATCCGGAGATCCGGATTTTTTTCTTCAGAAATAAAATAATGTAAAAACTTTCCGGTAGAAGCCTGCAGGCAGTTGAGTCCGCCATCATCTGTACCAACCCAGATATTGCCGGATTTATCTTCATTAATGGATACAATATTATTACCTGTCAATCGCGTGTTGCCATTGCCTGCCATTACACGACTGAACCGATGAGTCTTTCGATCCAACCGGTTCAACCCTCCATAATAACTGGCCACCCAAAGATTACTGTTATGATCTTCAAATATCTTCTGTATATAATTGGAACTGATCGTGGATGTATCCAAAGGATCATGCAGATAACGGGTAAACGTTCCAGTCTTCCTGTTCAGCAGATTCAATCCTCCTCCCCAGGTAGCAACCCAAAGATTTTTATCGCTATCCTCCATAATATGCAAGACCTCATTGGATCCCAAAGTTTTTGGATTGTAAGGATCATATTTATAATGGGTGAAAGTATTTTTTTCCCGATTAAATAAATTAAGCCCTCCGCCATCTGTTCCAATCCATATATTGCCATTGCTATCTTCACAAAAGGCCTTTACATCATTATAACTTAAGCTATTAAGGTAAGGTTCCTGCCGATAGAGCGTAAACTTTTCGGTATTGGGCATATACAGGTTTGCTCCACCACGGTGGGTGCCCACCCATAGGTTTCCCTGGTTATCTTCAAAGAGTGCAGAGGCAGTACGTTGAGAGAGACTAAATGCATTATCCGGTTCATTCTGGTAATGAAAGAAGGAGCCGGATGCAGAATGAAAATAATCGAGCCCACCATTTACGCTTCCCACCCAGGTATCTCCTTTTTTATCAACCAGCAGGCTTCTAACCAGGTTGCTGGCCAGTGTGCTGGGATCTTTTTCCTGGTGTCTGAATTGGCGGAATGTTTTTTCCTTGTCATTATATATAATAAGACCATTGTCAGCAGTACCCAGCAGGAGATTACCCTGCCGGTCTTCCTTGATCACCCGGATCACATTATTTCCCTTCTCTTTGTCAAAAGGCGCCAGGTTATTGTAATTCCTGAAACTGCCGGATTCCGGGTTGAACTGATTAAGCCCATTTTCTGTGGCTACCCAGAAATTACCCTGTATGTCTTCATAAATGAAATTCACCTGATCATCACTGAGACTTCTAGGTCTTTCAGGATCATGTTTATAATGAGTGAACTTACCCTGTTCAGGCTTGAACTCATTTAACCCACCGCCATACGTGCTGATCCACAATCTTCCTTTGCCATCTTCATAAATGCAATTGACCAGGTTATTACTCAGGCTGGTTTCATCACCGGGTATGTGCTTATATCGGACAAAATTATTTTTAGCTACATCAAACCTGTTTAGGCCATTAATGGTTCCAACCCAGAGCGTCTGGTGCCGGTCTTCATATATATATCGGATGTAATTGTCGCTGATGCTGTTACTGTCCCGCGGATCATACCGATACACTACCATCTGGTATCCGTCAAACCGGTTCAGGCCATCTCGGGTACCAAACCAGATGAACCCACGCTTATCCTGGAAAATGGATTCAATGGTGCTGTTGGAAAGTCCCTGTTCCGTGCTGATATGTTTAAACTTAAGTGGAGGCGCCTGCGCTGAGCTCAGCAGTAATTGAAATGTAAGAAAGACACAAACTGAAAAATGTCGTAATGGCGAATTCATGAAAGAATGGCAAGAATTAAAAGTAATCGCTACTATTTTAATAAAGATACTTGAATCCTGCTGCTTCTTAAGTCATCCCTTTTCATTTTAGTCTGATTGAAACAAAATTTAGAACATACGGATAAGTCATTGAGCAGCAACAAAATTAGATTTGGAATCTAGATAAACCAGGTGAGTTTATTTACGAACTAAACAAAAACTGCTAAAATGAAAATGATTCAACGATTGCGCCAGGTGGCTCTGGTATTACTTGCTATTATGATTAGTCTCGGTGCGCTGGCCCAGCAAAAAACTGTTACGGGCCGGGTACTCGATGCGGGGAGCAAACCCCTGCAGGGTGTAACGGTCTCGGTGAAGGGCAAAACAACTGCAACCAGTACCAACGAAAATGGTGATTACAGTATCAATGCAACACAGGGTGATGTACTGGTTTTCTCTTCCGTTGGCTTTGGCGAGTTTGAAGAAAGAGTGCGTACTTCCAACACATTAAACGTAACCATGAGCACTTCTCTGACCGACCTCAACGAGGTAGTGGTAGTTGGTTATGGTACACTTCAGAAAAAAGAAATTACAGGATCGATTGTTTCATTAAAAACGGATAATATTCCAAAATCCGCGAATGTGTCCGTGAACAATTTATTACAGGGGAGGGCTGCAGGACTAAACCTTAATCTGGTGAGTGCACAACCTGGTGGAAGGTTGAATGTTAGCATCCGTGGTGGGGGTACTCCATTATATGTTATTGATGGAGTCCCGCTATTTAATTACCGTTCTTCAGAACCTTCTATCGTTTCTTTTGGATCGGCCGTTGAAACCGGATTTAATGGTGGTGTTGACCGTGATCCACTGACCAGCCTTAATCCTTCAGACATTGAATCTGTTGATGTTTTGAAAGATGCCAGTGCTACTGCCATTTATGGATCAGCTGCTTCCAATGGTGTGATCCTCATTACCACTAAAAAAGGAAAAGCCAATAGCGGTGTAACTACCGAGTATCGGGGAAGTTACACCGTTCAATCCCCCAAAGATTATTTTGAATTGCTCAATGCAAAGGAATTTATGCAGCAGCAGGTTCGGCTGGCCAGGGATCGTTCTCTCTACCTGGCTAATGCTGCACCATATGGTCCCAATGCAGCACCGGCCTTTGTGCCGCTCTTTACGCAAGCGCAGATTGATGCCGCGGGAGTGGGAACAAACTGGCTGGATGTGCTGATGCGGAATGGTAATATCCAGGAACATAATCTTGCCATCAGCAGCGGAACAGACAAGACCCGGATGTATACCTCCTTTAATTATTATGATAACAAAGCGATAGTTGAGAACAGCGACTTTCAACGTTTCACTGGTCGCATTAATCTGGAACAAAAACTGAATGAGCGAATCAAGTTATCCGTGCAGATGACCATGAGCCAGATAAATAGTGATAACCAGAGCACAGGTAATGGTGGCAACTCAGAAAAATTCAACTCGCTGCAAACAGCGTATTCCTATGCTCCTTATCTCTCTATTTATGATGCACAGGGAAAGTATACCAAAACATTGAATACACAGATCACCAATCCCGCAGCCTTTCTTATCATAATGGATAAGCTGCGGACAAAAAGATTCTTTGTTGCTCCCAACCTGGAAATAAAGATCCTGAACAATCTAAAGTTTAACCTGGTGGGAGGTATGGATAAAACCAGTTCAGACCGCAGATTCTTCCTGCCTGCCAAAGCGCAGAACTATTTATTCCCGGGAGGATTGGCTCAGCTTTCCACTCAATCTGTTCAGAACTACAGCCTGGAAGGATATGCATCGTATAATACTGTTATTAAAGGCGACCACAGCCTGAATGTAGTTGGTGGTGGTGGTTATTATAGAAACTTTGATGAGAACTCATCCATGCAGGGTGCAGACTTCTTTACCGATGCACTTGGTTTTAATTCTATTCAGTTAGCGACCAACAAGGATAAGACGCTGATGATGTCTTTCCGTTCACCGGATATCAAAAAATATTCAGCATTTGCCCGTGTGAATTATGCATACAAATCAAAATATTTATTGACCATCAATGGCCGTTTGGATGCATCAAGCAATTTTGCTGACAATAAAAAATCAGGTTTCTTCCCAGGTGTATCAGCCGCATGGCGTCTGAGCCAGGAAGAATTCCTTGCCGGTTCTAAAGTGCTTACTGATTTAAAACTTCGTGTTGGTTATGGCGAAGTAGGTACTGACCCGGGGCTTAATGCATTATCCCTATATGGAACCGCTGGTGGCACCTTCCTCATTGGAAATACCACCTTCCCAAGTGTTGCTTTGACCCAGCTTGCCAATCCTAATCTTTCCTGGGAAACGATCAAATCAACCAATATCGGTATCGATTATGAATTATGGAAAGGCAGGATCAGTGGTGCATTGGAATTATTCAGGAGAGACCGGGTTGATATCATACGCCAGGTAACGCTGCCTTATGCCAATGCCGTCACTCAATATAATGTGAACGAAGGTGGATCTCAGCGTAACCAGGGAATTGAACTCACTGTTAATTCAGTCAATACACAGGGAAAGCTTCGTTGGGAAACTTCCTTTAATATCTCCACGTATAATAACAGGTGGCTGAAGAGGAGTTCTTATGATGCATTGTCTGCCTTTCAGAAAGCGGATGA
>JAJKIP010000150.1 GCA_021154405.1 Segetibacter sp.
GCAGTTGCTATGCTCTGGCTAATGCCCGACTGTTGCAACATGCCACCAAACGCACCGCCTGCAGCAGTAATAAGAATAATTCCGCCACCGCTCATCAATGCTGTTTGAACAAAAGCAGTCAGTTTCTCCCGGCCTGTTTTTTTCTGATTTGCCAAAACAATCAAAGCAAAAATGGCCCCCATAAGCATTGCAATATTTTTATCGCCAAAGAATAGGATTACATCCAGTATCTTATTAAGCACAAGGGAATTAGTTAATGGGATACCAGGTTTTGAAAAAGATGCAACAATCGAATGAATACAAATGGTGACCAAAGGAAATACTGCTGGCAGTAGGGCCCAGCCCAATGACGGTAATTCTTTGTCGGTTTTATTGGCAATAGCCGCGATGTCTTCCAGTCGGGCATCAGGAGAATCCCTGAGTGGTATGGGCATTTTTTTGTTTAACCACACTGCAATAAAATAACCGACTGTAATCGTGCAAATCCCCAGCGTTACTCCACAAATCATCATCAGGCCAATCGGTACATTCATTGCACCTACCAAAAATAGTGGGCCAGGCGAGGGAGGCACATAAGAATTCGCCATAACTGCACCTGCAATAACAGATAAAGCGAGTAGCAAATAATTTTTGCCCAATCGCAATCCCATGGCTTTTGCCAACGGCATCATTAAAAAAATAACAGCATCAACAAAAACAGGAATGGTGAGAAAGAAGCTACTGAATACAAAACCAATAGGCGCTTTTTTTTCTCCGGTTATTTTCAGAATAGCCCGTATAATTTTTTCAGCTGATCCGCTATCAAGCATACTTTTTCCAATGATCGCCGCCATTGCAATCAGGATACCCACCTTGGCACAGGTATTACCAAATTCCGTTGCTATTCTTTCTCCGATACTATTATGAGATTGCTTTAAGGCTTCTGCAGGTGACAGACCTTTGGACAGAAAAAACTGCTCCACTGATGCCAGTGGTGTAAGTAGAGCTACTACCAGCGCCGCCAGTAATAACGCCAGGACTGGGTGGAGCTTAAAACCAATAATACCCCCTACAACGATAAGTATACCAACCAGAAGAATTAAAATTGGATTTCCCATAAACAGGTCCAGCGAGTAATAACTTTATAATTGCCCGGGGATCTATCAAACTTAACAATTTTTAATATCCCGATATTAGCTAATGATTAAATAGATTATTCTTGTGTTGGAACCTGCCCTTCTGCTGCAATTTATCAGGTAATCGGCTCATCAGCAACCTGTTCGCAGGCAACTCCCCTTGAAGATCAACCTAAATGCCGACCGAAGTAAGACTGATTGGAATTAACCCGGGTATTGGTAGACTTCCTTTGAGCAATGATCAGCGCAATCCCACAAAATGCCATGCAGGTAATCACGCCCATGAAATTTTCTCCATAATTCCATTGGGGGAATCGAACGGCGTAATAAAGGTGCAGCATTAGCAGCCAGATAAATAATACTGCTGCCAGGGCAAGACTTATTTCCTTCGTTTTAATACCAGTGAATATGGAGATGGCCGGACCAATCAAAGAAATACCTCCCATAAGTGTCCAGAATTTGGGAAAGGGGATATATTTTGGAACCAGGGTGCTTATTCCATTCATATTCACAAGATGCCCAAGGCCAAAATTATATAACATCATTGCGAATAAGTACATACCTATTGGCGCAAGTTTATAAAGCGTGATCAAGATCCTGGATCCAGGTGTGGGCGCATTGATTGTAGAGATCAGGAAGAATCCCCCACTCAATGCCAGGACCTTATTCATTTTAACCCAGGTTTCACTGTTCTGGGGGCCAGCAATAAAAAACGCAGGTAAGTGCGCAAACAGCAATAACGCTAAAAAGACCACGCCCATTATTAAAGAAATGGCATGAAACTTTTTACCGGTGACAATCAGTAGTCCAATACCAATTAATATCAATCCGGTCAGGTATCCAATCCAGTATAAGCCTGGAGGGATATCTCTTAAATTAGGTATAATGATCGGCTGGATACCAGGGTATACGAAATGAAATACGCCGATACCTGCTATACAAAGGCCAAAGAAAATCCGGCCGATAGCTAATAGATGTTTCAAGATTTAATTATTTGAATTTAAAAATGGTTTGCTGAGTTTGCGAATAAATACCTGGCAAATAAGCATTTGAGACAGAGCGGCGCAAACTATAAGCCCGACAAAAGCCTGCAAAAGCAAACAAATTTGAATTCCCGTATGGCTAATGGGAGATTTAAACTAAGTTGACAGGGAGGAGAAGGCATTGACCGTTAGCTCGATATAAGCTGCTCACAAGAAAGGCTAACTTTATCATCTATATGTATGATCATGAATGAACGTGACCTGATTAAGGAGGTTATTTTAGAGGTTTTTAAAAAATGCGGGTATGCCGATACCGGTCACATGACCCAGCGCGACTTTGACTATATCTCAACCGAGATCGAAAAAAAGTCGGGCATACTGATCAGCGGTACCACAATAAAAAGGCTTTCGCTTGGAGACTTTAGCCGCCTGCCCCAGGTAGCGACACTCAACGCCATTGCCAATTACTTTGATTACAAAACATGGCAGGATCTTAAGGCTTCCCGACCCTCAATCATAAGACCGGAAAAGGAAATTCCTTCACCCGTTGTCAGGAAGGAAGGCCGAGGAACCTTAAAAAACAAACTGGTTTATTTTATTGCTTCCATTCTGCTGGTAATTGTGATTTTGGGACTGTTTTTATTTAAATCGAAGCCGAGCAGTATTTCAAATGCGGAAAAAGCCAGGTTTTCCTGCCAGAGGAGTACCCGTAACGATATACCCAATACGGTAATATTCAATTATGATATTGACCAGGTTAAGGCAGATAGTTTTTTCATTCAGCAGTCGTGGGATAAAAACAGAAGGAAAAGGATTTACAGGAATACACATACACTTACTGATATATACTATGAACCTGGTTACCATATCGCCAAACTGATAGCCAATGATTCAATTATCAAAACAATTGATGTACACATACCTACAGACAGGTGGTTTTTCTATGCCATAGATAATATTGCCAATTACATACCTGAGTATATAAAAACAGACAGGTATATAAATAATGGAATTTTAGGACTATCTACTCAAGTGGTACAGGACAACAATATAGATATCACTAAAGACAAATTATATCAATACACTTATTTCCCGAGTGAAATGACGGTGAAATCAAATAATTTCAGATTAAAGACGAGGATACGGATGAATGAAGTAAGGAATAGTTTGTGCCCTGCTATTGCCATTGAATTATTTTGCCAGGGACATTTCATCCTGATGAAGACTACAAATAAGGGCTGTGCCAACAAAGCCTCCTTACTGCTAGGGCAGGAAATAAAGGGGAATGAAACTGACCTGACTGCATTGACATTTGATGTAAGTCAATGGACTGATGTGGAAATTGCTTCTATTAACAATCTCGTCAGTATATATATCAATAATAAAAAAGTTTATTCAGCTCCCAGCTTCGATCCTGTCAAATACATTTCAGGTCTCGCCTTTATTTCAAATGGATTATGTGAAGTGGATAACGTGGAATTAACCGGGCTGGATGGGAAGATTGTATATAAAAATGAGTTTTAAAGTTTGTTAGCATGGGGAAAGGAAGGATAATGTCCTTAAACTGCCAGGAAGGGGGAAGTTGCCTATCCGGCAGAATTCTTGCAGATTATACATGGCAGTATTTCTGTGGATATTCTTACCCGCGCCCTTAAGCCATCTATAATGCTTTAAAATAAAAAATGGAAGGAAACGCTCCCAAGCCGGTCAAATATACTATCTCCAGGAAAGTGGATGCTTTTTTCATGAGTGTTCAGCATGCTTTTTCATTTGCCTTTCGTTTTTTTGGTGAAGTTACCAGGCCACCCTTTCACTTTAAAGAGGTTGTCAGGCAATGTTACAATATAGGTTATAAATCTCTGCCATTGATTTCGCTCACCGGCTTTATAACGGGACTTGTATTCACGAAGCAGTCGCGACCGTCACTGGCAGACTTTGGGGCAACCTCATGGTTACCTTCTTTAGTTTCTATTGCCATTATGCGTGCTCTGGCTCCGTTGGTCACCGCTTTAATTTGTTCTGGCAAGGCCGGTTCTAATATAGGTGCGGAATTGGGCTCCATGAAAGTAACGGAACAGATAGATGCAATGGAAGTTTCTGCTATCAACCCATATAAATTTCTGGTGGTGACGCGTGTGCTTGCAATCACTTTGATGCTACCCTTATTAACTTTCTATAGCGCATTTGTAGGGTTGATGGGTTCCTTTCTTGATATTAACGCACATGAGCAAACAAGTTTCATAACATTTTTTGAAAATGCTTTTTCTACCATTAGTTTTCTTGATTATTTCACTTCCCTGGTAAAAGCGCTTGTTTTTGGTTTTACTATCGGCATTGTAAGCTCTTATAAAGGTTTTCATGCCAGTAAAGGAACGATGGGTGTAGGAATAGCGGCTAATTCGGCGGTGGTAACATCCATGTTCCTGGTTTTTATTGAAGAAATTACTATCGTTCAAATATCTAATTTCTTAAGAGGCAGTTAACAATGGCAGGAAATACTTTCATACCAGCTGATACCAGGGAAAAAGTCATTTCTATTCGGGGATTATATAAATCCTTTGGAGATAACCAGGTACTGCGCGGTATTGATCTTGATCTATATAAAGGGGAGAATGTAGTAGTACTTGGTCGTTCGGGTACTGGTAAATCTGTATTGATCAAAATAATTGCTGGCCTGCTATTGCCGGATGAAGGGCAGGTGAATGTGTTAGGAATGGAAGTGGAAAAACTCAATGCAAAGGAATTAAGAACTCTTCGGCTCAAACTGGGATTTTCATTCCAAAACAGTGCCTTATACGATAGCATGACTGTTGGTGAAAATCTTAAATTTCCGCTTGTTCAAAATTCAAAGCATTTATCCCAGTCCCAGGTAGATAAAGCAGTTGCAGCCGTGCTGGATGCAGTGGGTTTGTCTGGAACGACCAACCAGATGCCATCCGAACTTTCAGGGGGCCAGCGGAAGCGTATCGGTATAGCTCGTACGTTGATACTTCAGCCCGAAATCATGTTATATGACGAGCCAACAGCAGGCCTTGACCCAATTACCAGTATCGAAATAAATAAGCTGATAAATGAAGTGCAGGAGAAATATCATACCAGTTCTATTATTATCACGCATGACCTGGCCTGCGCTAAAAGTACGGGAGACAGGCTGGCGATGATGATGGAAGGAAGATTTATTCGTGAAGGGAGTTTTGCGGAAGTGTTTGCATCCAATGATAAACGAATAAAAAGTTTTTATGATTACAATTTCATACAATAATGAAAACGGATAATAATAAAAGAGCGGTAGTGCTTGGTATTTTTATAGTGGTGGGCCTCGCTATTTTTATAGCCGGCATATTAACATTGGGCAACCAGAAAAAGACTTTTGAAAAGAAAGTTACTGTTAAGGCTATTTTCAATGATGCGGGGGGCCTTCATGCCGGAAATAATGTCTGGTTTCTTGGCGTAAAGGTGGGTACGATAAAAAAGATATCATTTATCGGACACTCACAGGTGGAAATTCTCATGAATATTGAGTCAAATGCGCAAACCTTTATTATGAAGGATGCAAAGGCCAAGGTTAGTTCAGATGGTTTTATAGGTAATAAAATTATAGTGATTTATGGAGGTTCTGAAAATTCTTCCCCTATCGCAGATAATGACGTCCTGGCTGTGGAAAACGGATTAAGCACTGATGAAGTACTGGCTACTTTCCAGGAAAACAATAAGAACCTTTTAGAGATCACTGGGAATATAAAGCTGCTAAGTAAACAGATACTGGAAGGCAAGGGAGCTGCTGGCAAGCTATTATCGGATCCGGTGCTTGCCAATAACCTTGATGTTGCTGTTGCCGGTTTTAAACAGGCTTCTGCCAACGCACAACGCCTTACCGCAAATATATCAGCTTATACCGCCCGACTTCAGTCGGAGGGGTCACTTACCAATGATCTGGTCACCGATACTGTCATTTTCAGCGGACTAAAATCGGCCGTGGCCCAATTCCAGGAAATAACTAAAACGGGTAATGAGGTAACTGAAAACCTGAAACTGGCCAGCAAAAATATTCAGGAGGTTAGTACAAATCTTAATAGCAACAATTCTCCAGTTGGCGTTTTATTAAATGACCCGAAGGCAGGCAATAATTTGCAACTATTACTGGCCAACCTCCAGTCCGGATCCAAAAAGCTGGATGAAAATATGGAAGCCTTACAGCATAATTTTTTACTCAGGGGTTTTTTTAGAAAGAAGGCTAAACAGGAGAAAAAGAATATGAGTGATAGCACCGTTGTTAGTGTAAAATAATTGTATTCTGTAAAAACCTGCTTTTTCTTCACCATCAGGTCAAACACATAGCCAAAACGTTCAAGAAAATCAAGGTTGATGAGGTTATATTGCATGGTCAATAACAGGAAAAATGGAGAAGAATTGTTTCTTTTTTTGGCCGGGCAAACTGATGTATGTTGGAACGGCTATGGATACTGATGTTCATCAGCACCATGCAATTCAGTTAATAATGACCTTCAATAAACCATTTACCATGAAGACAACAACAAAAGAGCTTAAGGTAATGGATGTTATCATTGACTCTAATCAACCTCATAATTGCCATGTGAGTGAAAATACGAGGTTCATATTGCTAAATATCGATCCTCTTTCTGAAATAGGAAAAATCCTAAAGCAAAAATTTTTATTCAATTCAGGGATTCGGAAACTTCATCGGGATAAAACGAAGAAATTCATTAATAAGTTGAAGCTGGTAATGAAAAATAACGAATTTACCAGCGAAGAAGTTACTAAAATAACCTTTCAATTCCTGGCTGAACTGGGGAGAAACACTGTATCCTCAAAAACAGATTCGCGCATAGAAATGGTTTTACCAGTTATAAGAAACCGGGCATTTGAAAACCCAGGCATAAAGGAGTTATCTGAAATTTGCCATTTATCATCAGGTAGGCTAATTCATTTGTTCACGAAGGAAGTAGGTATTCCAATAAGGAGATATGTTCTATGGATCAGGGTTATGAGCGCCATCCAAAAAGCATTTGAGTCTCACAACCTGCAGGAAGCGGCAATTGATTCAGGGTTTTCAGATGCACCGCATTTCAATCGGACATTTAAAAAAATGTTTGGATTGGCCCCAACCGACATCCTTAAAAATAGCCAGATCGTTCAAGGGTATTGGAATAACAATATTTAATTTGCCGCATGTATTCCCAGAGCCGCAATAATGATATAAGCGGTGTTAGCATCAATTATAGTACTAATTAGCCTTTGAAATAGTAATCTCGGATTTAATGTTCGCCATAAACCATGCTGCATCTGCTCTTCTTTTCAAGAAGCATTTAAAAAATAATGAGCTGCCTTTTATTTGGATATTGATAGGAGTCCAGTTTATTGAACTACTGTGGGTTACTTTGAACCTGGTGGGAGTTGAAAAAACAACTACGGAAAATGTGGTCCATTACGTTGGGGATATTCACCTTGCTTACATGCCCTATTCTCATTCAATAATTTCTTCGCTTATAATAGCTTTTGCCGCAGGTATTTTCACCTTTATTAATAAAAAGAAGATGCGGTTAACCGTTATAATTACGCTTGTTTTTTTGACACACATAATATTAGACATAGTTACGCACAATCACGATGTTCCTTATACCTTTTCCGATAAGACTCATCTTGGGTTATCCCTTTATCAAAATTATCCGCTGATAGCGTTTATGCTGGAAATAACTTTTGGGTTGTTCTGCTGGTGGTACTATGAAGGAAATCTGAAATTGCTGGTAACGATACTTTTATTTAATCTGGCGAATCTGTCCCTGTTCTTCCCAGGTATTCCTGGTCCGGAAGCATTGTTGGCGCATCGTCCTAAACTCATTACTTTGGTAATCCTGTTTCAAATTTTAATTACGATGTACCTGGTCTGGAAGTTTTCGAAAACCAGGTCAGTACATGAAAATTTTGTCCATGCCAGGGTGTAGATGTCCAGTATATAGGGTTAAAGCTTTCACCTTAAGTTTGCCGGTCAGGACATTCGGTCATTGCAATTTGATTCCTAATAATTTATAAAGTTCTTCGTGACCTTTAAATGTTACTATTAACTCTCTTGAAAAGCGCACATTTTTAAACCATTTCTTTTCTAGCATTTTCTTAAAAAGTGCCGCTCCAAGCTGACCCGCCAAATGTGGTTTCCTTTCAGTCCAGTCAAGACACTGACGGGTTAGTTGACGACGACTTTTACTGAAATCGTTTTTAGTTATTTGAAATTCACCAAAGAATCGCCAACCTTTAGCTGATACATCATATCCGGAAGCAGTTTTGATCAATAGCTTATTTTGCTCCAGTGCCTCTGCCAGCTTTACGCCAACATAACCAGCCAAATGGTCATAACAGGTTCGACAAAATCTAATCCCAGTTTCAGATCTGTTAAGATTTATACTTTCCTTATGTTTATCAGTAGCGAGATTAGCCAGTGATTCAACTACATAAGCTATTTCAGGCCTTGAAAAGGAATAATACCTGTGTCTGCCCTGCACCTCCAGCTTTATTATGTCTCCTTCCAGCAATTTAGAGAGATGGTTACTTGCAGATGTTGCTGATATGTCTGAAACAATTGCCAGTTCACTTGCCGTATATGCTCTGCCATCCAATAAATTCCATAGCATTTTCGCCCTTGCAGGTTCACAAATCAGGCTGGCCAGTGAAACAAATAACTCTTCGTTGCCCATAGTTCATTTTTAACTGAACTGTAAAGGTAATATTTGATTTTAATTTGCATACCATAAAAAATTTAAATTATGATAGCAGTCATTTTTGAAGTGATGCCAGCTGAAGGAAAATGGGATGAATACCTTGATCTGGCTGCCCAATTAAGACCAGAACTTGACAAAATAGATGGTTTCATTTCAATTGAACGTTTTCAAAGCATTGCTGATCCTAAAAAGATACTTTCCCTTTCGTTTTGGGATAATGAAGAAAGTATAAGACAATGGCGAAATGTTGAATTGCACAGATCGGCCCAGCGGGAGGGCAGAAAATCAATATTTGAAGATTACAGGATAAGAATTGCCA
>JAJKIP010000151.1 GCA_021154405.1 Segetibacter sp.
GCCAGCCGTTTACGCATGACCATATTGAGTATCTCCACGATAAAGGAAAAAGCCATCCCGAAATAAATATAATTCTTGAGGTGCAGGTCGTGGGCTTTTTCCGAATCCCATCCTTCAATTACCAGGCTAAGCCCGATCATCACCAGGAAGGAAAGCGCCAGCATTTTAAGTGTAGGATGTTTATGAATGAAGGAAGATATTTTCGGGCTGAATAAAAACATTATGATCATTGCAATGACAACCGCAGCAATCATGATCTCCACATGTTCAGCTGTACCACCGGCTGTAAGGATGCTGTCAAAGGAAAAAACAGCATCAATGATCAGGATCTGCACCATTGCTCTTCCGAGGCCCAGGGGTTTCTGCCCCATACTCACCGCATTGGGGTCTTCACCTTCCAGTTTGTGGTGTATCTCTCTTACAGATTTATAGATGAGGAAAATACCTCCGCCAAGCATTACGATACTTTCCATATAAAATCCTTTGCTGCCAATATGGAATATGGCTTTTCCTTTTTGCGATAGCAGCCACCCAAGTGCCAATAATAAAAGGCTTCTAACGATAATACCTGCGATCATCCAGAAACGTCTTGCCCTGGGCTGGTCTTTTTTGGGCAAACGGTTCATGATAATACTCACGAAGATCACATTATCTATTCCTAACACAACTTCAAGGATAACAAGAATAAAAAAGCTGATAATACTTTCCGACGTAAAAAGATGCTCCATTTATACTAAGAATTGAAAATTAATTGTTGTTATTGTTTTGAATGCCTGCCATTGCCAGCGTTCTGCAAATATTTTTTACAATGGAGGGCCCCTCATATATAAATCCTGTCCAAACCTGCACCAGTGATGCGCCTGCCCTCAGTTTTTCAATAGCATCTTCACCAGTAAAAATGCCACCTGAAGCAATTAGCGGTATCTGTCCACCAGTTCTGTCATTGATATACCTTACAATTTCCGTGCTTTTTTGGCGAAGAGGCTTTCCGCTTAGTCCACCTGCACCGATCATTGCCAGTTTTGGGGAATCAGTGACCAGGTCATCCCTGCTGATAGTTGTATTGGCAGCAACAATACCATCCAGTTTTATCTCCAGTGCAAGATCAATCACATCATCTATCTGTTCTTTGGGAAGATCAGGAGCGATCTTGAGGAATATCGGTTTGGACTGAGCCTTGCCATTATTGATCATCTGGAGGTGCAATAGAATTTTGCGGAGCGACTCTTTTTCCTGCAACTCGCGCAATCCCGGTGTATTGGGGCTGCTTACATTGACCACAAAATAGTCTACCCAGGGATGTAATTCCTTGAAACAGGTTTCATAGTCTTTCCAGGCATCCTCATTAGGGGTTACTTTGTTTTTGCCAATATTACCGCCCACGATTAATTGACTCCCTTTATTTCTTTCTCTCCATTTTTTTAACCGCAGCACAATTTGCCTTACTCCATCGTTATTAAAGCCCATCCGGTTGATAAGTGCACAGTCTTCCGGAAGGCGGAATAATCTTGGTTTATCATTTCCAGCCTGTGGAAGAGGTGTAACCGTACCTATTTCCACAAATCCGAACCCTAAACATTCCAGTTCCTGGAGATAACGGGCATTTTTATCAAATCCGGCTCCCAATCCTACCGGGTTGCTCATTTCAATTCCCACAATTTGCCATTGGCCTTTTTCTTTGGGCCTGAAGGCAGGGGAAAGGATAAGTCTGCCGAGACCCAGACTGCATAGGATCTTCATGCAATTCATTGAAAAATAATGAACGCCTTCCGTGGGGAAAAGAAACAAAATCTTCCGGAGGTATTTATACATATCAGCCGCGAAGATAGCTTAACGGCATTTTGTAACTCAGGCTCCGAGTTGTAAATTTGGTATTGAAAGTTGCATAAACAACCATCGGTTTGGATTGTTATTATTCCAGACAAGTTTAAAACTAATCTCATGGAAGCATATATCGTGGCTGGTTACCGCACAGCAGTAGGTAAGTCAAAAAGAGGTGGCTTGCGTTTTTTTCGTCCTGATGATCTTGCAGTTGAAGTCATTAAATCCCTGGTAGCTTCTGTTCCACAACTGGAAGCAAACCGGGTTGATGATGTAATTGTAGGCAATGCCGTTCCGGAAGCTGAGCAGGGATTGCAGGTGGGACGGATCATCGCTGCCAGAGCACTTGGTTTTGATGTGCCGGGTATGACAGTAAACCGTTATTGTGCATCAGGTCTGGAGACCATTGCCATTGCCACTGCCAAGATCAGGATGGGACTGGCAGATTGTATTGTGGCAGGCGGTACTGAAAGCATGAGTATGGTACCAACAGCAGGTTGGAAACCCGTACCGGCTTATTCTATTGCAAAAGAGGAACCGGATTATTACCTGAGCATGGGACTCACAGCAGAAGCTGTTGCCAAAGAATATAAGGTTAGTCGGGAAGACCAGGACCAGTTTTCCTTTAACTCACACCAGAAAGCGATCAATGCCATTAAGAATGGTTATTTCAAAACCGGCATACTTCCCATAACGGTAGATGAAGTTTATCTCGATAATAAAGGAAAGAAGCAAAAAAGAAATTACGTGGTTGATACAGATGAAGGTCCAAGGGCTGATACATCACTGGAAGCGCTGGCCAAATTGAGGCCTGCCTTTGCAGCGAATGGCTGCGTCACAGCTGGAAACTCTTCCCAAACTTCTGATGGCGCCGCATTTGTGATCGTGATGAGTGAGCGCATGATGAATGAATTAAAGTTAAAACCCATTGGCCGGCTGGTTTCCTGTGTATCTGCAGGTGTTCATCCCCGCATCATGGGTATTGGACCTGTGGCAGCTATTCCCAAAGCATTAAAGCAGGCCAATATGAATCTTTCCAATATTGATCTCATTGAACTGAATGAAGCGTTTGCTTCTCAGGCCCTGGCTGTTATTCGCGAGGTGGGGCTGGATCCTGGAAGAGTAAATATTAATGGCGGTGCAATTGCGCTGGGTCATCCGTTAGGATGTACTGGTGCCAAACTGACGATCCAGGTACTGAATGATATGAAGCGATTGAACAAGAAGTATGGAATGGTTACAGCCTGCGTTGGCGGGGGGCAGGGCATTGCAGGAATTATTGAGAATATAGCTTAAGCCCTGCTATCAGGATCATCAATGATTTTTTGGAGTTCATATTTTATTCCACCAGTTTATTCAATTTGGCATATTGCAGCAGCATGATCGTTTTCCCATCTTTTATTTCCCCGGAATTGATCATTTGAAGGGCCTTATCAAGCGGGAGTTCCAGCACTTCAATTTGTTCCTGTTCATGTTCAACACCGCCGCCTTCACTTACTTTCATAGCCTTGCTGTATTCGGCAACAAAAAAATAAAGGATCTCTGTTACTGAACCCGGCGACATGTATGCCTCAAAGATCTTCTTTACGTCAGTGATCTTGTAACCCGTCTCTTCCTCTGTTTCACGCCGGATGGCAACTTCAGGATTGTCTTTATCCAATAAACCTGCGCATGCTTCGATGAGCATGCCATCTGCATTTCCATTGATGAAAGTGGGAAGGCGAAACTGCCTGGTCAGGATAACTGTTTTGCTGGATTTATTGTAGAGCAGAATGGTAGCACCATTTCCTCTGTCGTAGGCTTCCCGGTGCTGGACTTTTACCTCTCCGTTTTTGTCCCTGAATTCATAAGTGACTTTCTTTAGCTTATACCAGTTATTGGAAAGGATTTCTGTTCCCAGGATCTTTACATTGTTCATGAGGCAAAGATAAGAGGAGCAGAAATCCTGAACGTTATGTTCTTTTTAACGGTACTGTTGGATTGGCTAACGGTTTTAGGTAGTAGGTGAGCTCACTTTGTAGGATGACTCTGATTTCCCCATTTTAATCATCATCACATACCTTTTGTTGTTCTTTTCTCTTTGCACAAAGTCAGTATAAAAATCGTTAGTCAAAAGGTCTATCTGCCATTGGTAGTGCACACGGGACTGGGCTTCACCATATAGGCGGCTGGCGTAAACATAAGAGAAATCAGAGGCCTTGTATTTCTTTAGCGTTTCACTGCTTACTTTCCTGTTATTGATCCAGACACCAAATTTTTTTGGATCAGCGTAATCTTCAAGGTCTTTTTCCCTTGGAATTATTTTCCGGGGCGGATCCGGTTTGGCAACGAAAAAAACAATAGAGCTGTTCTGCTGCTTGCGACTCATTAATTTAAAGATGGTTTCCAACCGGTCATGTTCTTCCAGAGTAAAGTTTGTATAGGTAGTAATTCCGTTACTTTTTACCCTTCTATGTTTGGTAACAATATCATCAAACTCTTTCATCAACGGTTCAGACGCTCCATTCGATGTAAATTCTCCGATTTCGAATTTGGGTGGAGTTTCAACCTGTTTCTCCTGTGCGATGGTTTTGATGCAAAAAGATAAACAGATGCCTGTAATAAGTGGGGCGATTGCCCATTGCATCAACAGGGCTTTTTTGCGGGAGGTTGTTTTTGTCATCATGGTTAGTCTTTTTTTAATGGTGAGAAAATTGAAATGACTGGGTAGCAATGAAGTACTGTTCACTGCTGCCTTGTTAATTAAAAGATACTGATAAGCTGAAATATCTTCATTCGGCTTTATCACTGTATCATCTGCCAGGTATTCATGGTTCAGCTGAATGGCTTTTCGGTAAAGGAAAAATATTGGATTGATCCAGCAGAATACCAGAACCAGTTCAAGTAATAAGATGTCCAGTGAATGTTTCTGTCTTACATGGGCAGTTTCATGAGCAATGATCTCGGGTTCAATCGCCATCTGAACGTAATCTTCCTTTGAAAGGAAAATATAGTGAAGGAATGTATGAGGTGAAACTGGCTTGTTCAGCAGGATCAGCCTGGCGTTCGCTATTTGTATCAAGGTGTTTTTTCTAACGATTATATAAAATCCATAGAGAATATACAATAGCCGGAGAAACAAAATAAGACAGACGCCAATATAGATCATTAACAGAACGGAAAAGAAGGAAGTGGTGTTTTTCATGGGTTGTGAAAGAACATTAACCCTCGATATATTTTCTTCGAATTGCCGATAGCCATTGACCATGGGGGCCAATGTTGTTGAATAAGAATGGATGGAGAGAAAAGGAGCTAAAATGGAAAACAATATTGCAAATAGCAGATAGAACCGGTTGAACCGGTGCATTTTTTCCTTTTCCAGAACCAGATAGTAGACCGCCAGGAAAAGGCCTGAGAAAAGCATTGACTTCAAAAGAAAAGCTATCATTTCTTTCTTTTTTTAATTTCTCTCTCAACTATTTTTTTCAATTCGTCCAGTTGAGCATTGGTAAGGTTGTGAGTGCTGGTAAAAAAGGAAGAGAACAGGGATATCGAATCTTCAAAGTTGGTTTTTATGATCCCATTCATTTTTTGGGAGAAATATTCTTCTTTTTTTATCAGAGGATAATACTCCCTGGAATTTCCATATAGCGTATGGGATACGTAACCTTTATCACCCATTCTTTTTAAAAGTGTAGCCACAGTAGTCCCGGCTGGTTTGGGATCAGGATAGCAATTGACCAGGTCTTTAAGGAAACCTTTCTCCAGTTTCCAGAGATAACTCATGAGTTGTTCTTCACCTTTGGAAAGTGCCATGTTCTACAAATTGTAATTGTGTTCTACAAATGTAGAGTAATTGTCGAATACTCCAAATATTTTTTTTAGATGGCATGTGAATCAACAATTCATGGATTTGGATTCACGTGCCATGTGGTTATTACTATATTATGAATGAATTTTCCCTATTTGCCTAACTGAGGCTTGATATTTGTTAAGGAGGGATGACAATTTCAATCCAAGGAAAAACGATCTAAGCCAAAACGCTACCTATGGACAGACGCGATTTTCTCACTGCCCGGAGAAAGAAAGCACCTGCTATCCTTTCCGCGCAAAATTTCCGCACACAATCTGGGTTAACACCTTATGTTGGTCCCTGGACACGTAATGAAGTACAGCACCTGCTCAAGCGAACTATGTTTGGCAGTACCAAAGCTGATATTGATTATTTCGCTGCCCGTACGTTAGACCAGGCTATAAATGAATTGCTCAATCCGGTTGCGGCACTGCCGGCTCCTCCATTGAATGATTATAGTGAAGACGTACCAGATCCAGGAGCTCCTGCAGGAACTACCTGGGTAAACAATGTGAGTGAAAACGATGATATTAACGAAGGCCGTAGATTTTCATTCAAACACTGGTGGGCTGGTGTAATGCTTAATCAGGACAGAAGTATTCGTGAAAAGATCACGCTATTCTGGGCCGATCATTTCGGTACTGAAACCTATACCATTAATCTCGGACATTTTATTTACAGGCATAATAATTTACTGCGTACCGGCGGATTGGGTAATTTCAAAACGCTTGTAAAAAATGTAACTACTGATCCGGGTATGCTGATCTATCTGAACGGGTTCCTGAATTCTGCTTCTGCGCCCGATGAAAACTATGCGCGCGAATTAATGGAATTGTTCACCCTGGGCAAGGGTCCTACGGTAGCCTATACTGAAGATGATGTGCGCAAGGCAGCAAGAATATTAACAGGCTGGCGTATCAATCCAACAACCGCACTTACCACATTTGATCCTGCCAAACATGATTCCAATAATAAAACCTTTTCCAGTTATTTTGGCGGCGCCACTATTACCGGACAGACAGGAGTAAATGGAGAACTTGAAACGGATGACCTGATCAATATGATCTTCTCTAAAGATGAAGTATCAAAATATATTTGTCGCTCCATTTACCGCTGGTTTGTCTATTACACCCTCGATGCAGCAGCGGAAGCCAATGTAATTGAGCCATTAGCTGCCATCTTCCGTACATCCAATTATGACATCAAACCGGTATTATCTGCCCTTTTCAAAAGTGAACACTTTTTTGATGTGCTTAACCAGGGTTGTATGATCAAGAGTCCGGTTGATCAGATAGTAGGTTGCATGCGTGAGTGGAAAGTAGCTTTTCCTCCAGTCGCTTCTGAATACCAGGATACCTATAATATGTGGGGCTACATCTCAGACTGGATGGGTACTATGGGACAGGATATTGGTGATCCGCCTAATGTATCCGGCTGGCCTGCCTATTACCAGGAACCCTCCTTCCATGAGATTTGGATCAACCATGATACTTTGCCCAAACGCAATCAATTTACCGATAGCATGATCATGAGTGGGTTTACACGGAATATGAAAAAGATCATCATCGATCCGATACCGTTTACTCTGGCGCTGCCCAATGCGGGTGATCCGAATGCCTTGTTAAGTGATACTCTTGCGGTTATTTACAGGGTGCCATTATCAGATACAGTAAAACAAAATCTCAAGCAATCCATTTTGCTGAGCGGACAAACACAGGATTATTACTGGACCAATGCATGGAATGCCTATGTGGCTGATCCAACAAATATGTCAACAGCGGCGATTATTACTAACCGCCTGAAGAGCCTGTACCAATATTTAATGAATCTGTCAGAATACCAATTATCCTAAAATTCGTTTATGCGCAGAAGATCATTCTTAAAAAATAGTATTCCTGCAGCGGCTATCCTTCCTGCCCTGGTGGATGGCTATACGGTGAAAGCATTTCATGCTCATTCTCCGTTGATGCAGGCGTTGATGAATCCTGCTATTGAGACGGACCATGTGCTTGTGATCATTCAGCTGAGTGGAGGTAATGATGGACTAAATATGGTGATCCCCATTTCAACCTATGGTGATTATTTTAATGCCAGGTCCAATGTAGCTATTGCCCAAAACAAGATCCTTAAACTGGATGGATATGCGAATACAGGATTGCACCCTGCAATGACAGGAATGCAGGCGTTATACAATCAGAAGAAACTGAATATCGTTCAGTCTGTAGGTTATCCGCAGCCCAACTTCTCACATTTTCGCGCAACTGATATCTGGATGAGTGGTTCAGATGCTGACCAGGTAGTAAATACCGGCTGGGCCGGACGTTATCTTAATACTGAGTATCCAAATTTCCCGGATGGTTATCCTAATACTACCATGCCTGATCCGCTGGCTATTCAGATCGGATCCATTGCATCACTGACCTTACAGGGGCCGGCCATCAATATGGGGATGAGTATTACCAATCCTACCAGCTTTTACAACCTTATCAATAATGTACTTGATCCGGCGCCAAATACGCCAATGGGTCATGAATTGACATATATTAGAACAATTGCCAATCAGACGAATGCTTTTGCGCAGCGAATAATTGCTGCAGCAATGGCAGTGCCTCAGCAGGGCGCCTATCCGCAAGACAACTCCCTTGCTGATCAGTTGAAGATCGTTGCGCGCCTTGTAAAAGGTGGATTGAAAACAAGGATATATATGGTTGGAATGGGTGGTTTTGATACTCACTCATCACAGGTTGAATCCGCTGATACGTCAATTGGTTTCCATGCTTCTCTTCTAAAAGAATTATCTGATGCTGTCAAAGCATTTATGGATGATTGTCAGTTCCTCGGAATCCAGGATAGAGTAATGGGATTGACTTTCTCGGAATTTGGTCGCCGTATCAAATCAAATTCCAGTATGGGAACTGATCACGGGGCTGCGGCTCCCATGTTTATCTTCGGTGCGAAAGCTGTACAGGGTGTTACAGGTACTAATCCAACAATTCCCGGTGGAGCATCGGTCAATGATAATATTCCTCACCAGTATGATTTCAGAAGTATTTATGCATCCATACTGGAACGCTGGTTCTGTGTGCCTCCGACCACACTGCAGACGATCCTTTTCAAAAACTTCCAGAGCCTGAATATAGTGGATAATAAAGCCTGCACTGGAGTAACGGATGATCCTAACCAGTCTGCAGGGGAACAACTCATCACCAATTATCCGAATCCATTTACTACTACCACAACTATTAAATTCAAGACAAAGGGTAAACATACCTTAATCCAGATCATTGATATGCTGGGCAGGGTTATTCAGACTCCCATAGACAAGGAATATACTCAGTCCGGTGAGTTTACAGTTGATTTTAATAGCGGTGCATTGCCTTCCGGAGTTTATTATGCGAGGTTGCAGAATGAACAAACACAGCAGGTAAGACCCATGTTGAAGGTGAGATAGAGGATGGTACGTGGGATTAATGAAATATTGCTGCATTTTTTCCTACCTTGCAGTTTCAATGAAAAGGCCTTCCCTGATATTGCGCCTGAGCGCATTCTTATTGCTCGCTGTCTTTTCGCAGAAGATGGCTGGAGGCCTGCTGGTGCACAATCTGCTCCATACTCAAACTTCAAAAACTTCCCAACCAGACGATAAGAATAAGGATATCAGCTATGCCTGTAGTTGCGTGGATGATTTTCTGATGCCTTTTGATGAGGTTACAGAACACGAATTTATACGCCAGTCGGCGTCTTTGATTTCTCAATACTCTTTCTATTCTTCAGAGATTTATCCTCATCGCACGTTTCATTTCTCCCGTCGCGGACCGCCCTCCATCAATTGCTGATTTATTTTTCTGATTGCATTGCAACAATCGTTTATTCCCTGCCATTTAATTATTCTGATCCGCAAGGCTAGCCTTAATTCATTGTTATGAAACGTAAACAACTGTTTTTTATATTCATTCATATTCTATTTTTTGGATCCACATACGCCCAGACCAAAATTACTTTTACTGGCAAGGTAACAGATGCAAAAAGTCATGAGCCACTTTCAGGCGCTTCTATTTATTTTCCTGATCTGCGAACAGGTGCAGCTACCAATGCGGAAGGTGCCTTTACTTTTCCGGCAATAGCTGGGGGAAAATATCTGGTTGAGGTCAGCCATTTGGGTTATTCCTCGCTGATAGAAACCATTGATCTGACAACAATTTCCCAGAAAGATTTTGAGTTGCAATCGTCTGTTATCGAAAATGAAGGTGTAACTGTAACCGGTGTGTCCACAGCTACCTCCACCAAACGAACTCCAATCCCGGTAACCCTTATTAAAAAAGAAGACCTGTTTAGGAATATTGCTACCAATCTCATCGATAATATTTCGCATGTGCCAGGAGTAGCACAGGTATCCACTGGGCCTGCCATTTCAAAACCCTTTATCCGGGGATTAGGATACAACCGCGTACTTGTAGTAAATGATGGTGTTCGGCAAGAGGGGCAACAATGGGGTGATGAGCATGGCATTGAGATCGACGAGCAGAATGTTTCCAAGATAGAGGTATTAAAAGGGCCTGCTTCCCTGATGTACGGTAGTGATGCGCTGGCTGGTGTCATAAATGTGATTTCCATTGTCCCGGCACAGGATGGCCAGGTGAAAGGAAATATTGCCAGTAGCTATTATACCAATAACCGGCAACGGAATTTTCATGCTGCTATTGATGGGAACCAGAAAGGATTTATCTGGGGATTGAATGGCTCTTATAAAGCGGCTGCCGATTATCGCAATAAATATGATGGCTATGTATTCAATTCCAAATTCAATGAAAAGGATTTCGGCGGATATATTGGCCTGAACAAAAACTGGGGATATTCCCATTTATATGTTACCCGGTTTGACCAGAAACTGGGACTGATAGAAGGAGAACGTGATCCTTTAACAGGAATGTTTACAAAAGAGATCGATAATGGTGGAGTGGTGGATGATGTCCTTGCATCGCATCAGGATTTTACCAGTTCCAATCCTTTTATTCCGCGGCAAAAAATACGGCATTTCAAAACCGCTACTGATAACAGCTTTCGTGTAGGCAAAGACAGGATAACCCTGGTGCTTGGTTACCAGCGTAACCTTCGGCAGGAGTTTGGCAATGTACTTGCCCCGGATGAAAAAAGCCTTTATTTCGATCTGGGAACATTCAATTACAACCTGCAGTATCATTTTGCAGAAAAGAATAACTGGAAAACAACTATCGGTGTAAATGGAATGGAGCAGTCCAGTAAAAATAAAGGAGATGAGCAATTGATCCCGGAATATTCTTTCCTTGATATCGGTGGATTTGTTTACACGCAAAAAAGGATTGACCCGATTACACTGAGCGGTGGTATAAGATTCGATAACAGATCTATTGATTCAAAACAGTTAATGGATGGAACAGATATCAAGTTTGAAGGCTTCCACAAAGATTTTTCCAATATATCCGGCAGTGCAGGACTGGCATGGGAAGCCAGTAAAGTAGTGACCTTGAAATTGAATCTTGCCAGGGGTTTCAGGGCGCCGGGAATCCCTGAGTTGGCCAGTAATGGCGCTCATGAAGGAACAAATCGTTATGAATATGGAGAGCAATCATTAAGATCAGAAACCAGTTTTCAGACAGACGCAGGAATTGAAGTTGCAGGCGAGCATGTTTCCATAAATGCCAATATTTTTTATAACCCTATCCGGAATTTTATATACTACCGGAAGCTTACAGCTGTTGCTGGAGGCGATTCAATTATTACTGACGGTATTAATCAGTTCTTCGCCTTCCGTTTTGGGCAGGATAATGCACGCCTGTATGGGGCGGAAATGAATGTTGATATTCATCCTCATCCACTGGATTGGCTGCATATTGAGAATACCTTTTCATGGGTGAGGGGAGAACTAAGCAGTGAACAGGGTGGTAGTAAAAACCTTCCGTTCATTCCTGCTGCCAGATTGATCAATGAAATAAAAGTCGATCTGCTAAAGAAGGCAAAACTGTTTCGCAATTTGTTCATAAGGGCTGAGCTGGAAAATACATTTGCCCAAAATCATCCATTTACGGGTTATAATACGGAAACAAAGACCCCGGGTTATAGTCTTTTCAATATGGGTATTGGCACTGAGATAAGGGGTAAGAAGAAAACGCTGGCTACATTATTAATTGGTGCCAATAATATTACCGATGTAGCTTACCAGAATCATTTAAGCCGACTTAAATATGCGCCTGAAAATCCGGTAACCGGCCGGATTGGAGTGTTTAATATGGGTCGGAATTTTTCGATCAAGCTAAATGTTCCGATTGAGTTTTGAAAGGACTGATCAGGGTGTGGGGGAAGGAATGCTACCTCACACCCGAATCCGTACATTTGAAGGATGGAAATTACCTTCAACACGCCCGCATTATTGTTTCCTGCCATCAGCCTTTTATTACTGGCCTATACTAACCGGTACCTTGCCCTGGCCAACCTTATCAGGAAATTACACGATGAATACATGAGGGGTGAGAAAAACCATCTTTTGGTGAAGCAGATCAGAATATTGCGGGTCAGGATAAACCTGGTCAGGCAGATGCAGGGCCTGGGTGTACTGAGTTTCCTGTGTTGCGTGATCACAATGTATGGGGTTTATCAGGAGTGGCACCTGTTGGTTAAATATGTTTTCGCGATTAGCCTGTTAAGCCTGCTGGTGTCCCTGATCCTGTCAATTTTTGAAATATCACAGAGTACAAAGGCGCTGGAATGGGAGCTAAGTGATATGGAGGAACTGGAAAAGTCCAATTTTTTTACTGATCTGTGGGGAAAAGGAAAACAGGAAAAGGAAAAAGAAAAGTGACATCTATCTAATTTTATAGCATGAAGTGGTGCGGTGGAATATTGTGTATTGCGCTAATGAGTCTTCTTTTTACTCATTGCTCAAGCGGTGGTTATGGCCAGGAAACTGATCCCAACCATGTTTTGGATTTTAGCGATAGTACTTTTCCTGTAATTGAAATAACTACTCCAACGGCTGATCAGGAAATCCAATCGGGAACTAATATCAGCATTACGGGGAAAATAACAGATAATAGTCTTTACCAGGGGAATATCAGTATTAAGGATGAAGCAACAGGTAACAAAGTAAAAGAACAGCAGTATGAAATCCATGGATTGTCTTCCTATAATTATTCCCTTAACTGGTCTCCTTCAGTTACAAAAATCACCAGCTATATAATTACAGTAGCATTTGAAGATCATGGGTTCAACGAGACCGCCAAATCTGTGAAGGTGAAAGTAAATCCCTGAACAATGAGCTTAAATTGAATTCTTAAGCCGGAGTACACGCTGCCAGCTCCCTCCATTATATACTTCCCTGAGGCCATACTGCTGGAGAATTCTCCGGGCTGTTGCACTTTCGGAACCATTGCCACAAAATATCACAGGTTTTCCCAATCGCTTGATGTAAGCTGCATTTTTTGTGATCTGCTCAATAGGAATATTTAATGAGCCGGGTACTTTTCCCTGGTCAAATTGATAAGGAGGCCTTACATCAATGATAACAGCATCCTGCATAAGCGCCTCTCTCAAATTGTTGGCTCCTGCAAATAAAAATGAAAATAGGCCCATGGTGTTATGCGGTGACCAATTTGTTTTTTCTTTCGCCTATTTGCTGACGCCACATGGCATAATACAATCCTTTTTCCTCAAGTAATCTTTCGTGATTTCCAGTTTCTACAACATCTCCTTTTTCCAGGACATAGATCCGGTCCGCATGCATTACCGTTGAAAGACGATGGGCGATCAGAATGGTAATCTGGTTCCCTTCCAATGAATGCTCCGGATGGTGTCTGAGATTTCTTCTTCTGTCAGTGAGTCCAAAGCTGAAGTGGCCTCATCAAACAATAATAATTTAGGTTTACGCAGTAGAGCACGCGCAATGGAAATACGCTGTTTTTCTCCTCCTGATAATTTCAGACCACCTTCACCGATAGTTGTATCCAATCCTTTCTCGGCCCTTGCCAGCAGATTTTGGCAGCTGGCTTTTTGCAATACATCCTCGACTTCGGCATCTGTGGCGGTTGGATTTACGAAGGTCAGATTTTCACGAATTGTTCCGGAAAACAGCTGAGTGTCCTGCGTTACAAATCCAATCTGGTTACGAAGATCTTCAAAATCGATATTATTTTCATCAATGCCATTGTAAAGGATCTTTCCAACCTGTGGACGGTAAAGTCCAACAAGCAATTTCATCAAGGTTGTTTTTCCAGAACCGGAAGGCCCAACAAATGCAATGGTTTCTCCTTTACGAACTGTGAAGCTGATATTTTCAATAGCTCGTTGTTGTGCTGTACGATGTTTGAACCCTACATGATTAAATTCCAGTGTTTTTATTTCACCCAGGTGACTGGGGTTAGCTGGTTTTGCCTCAGGCTCTTTTACCATCAATGTCTGGAAATTCTCTAATGAAGCCTGTGCCTCGCGATAAGATAAAATGATATTGCCAATCTCCTGGAGCGGACCAAAAACGAAGAAGGAGAATATCTGCATGGTTACAATTTCTCCCGGACGTAATTGCCCGTTAAACACCAGCAACATTAACAGGAAAAGAATAATCTGGCGTAAAGTATTTACAAAAGTTCCCTGCACAAAGCTGACGCTTCGGATGCGTTTGACTTTCGTTAATTCAAGTCCAAGAATCTTGAACGTGTTTTTGTTTAGGCGGCTTACCTCCTGTTTGGTCAGTCCAAGACTTTTTACCAGTTCAATATTTCGTAGTGATTCAGTAGTGGCGCCTGCCAATGCCGTTGTTTGAGAAACAATATTTCGCTGAATGGTCTTTACTTTTTTGCTGAGCAGGTTGGAGATAATGGTGAGCAGGAAGATTCCTCCAAAATAAACAAGGGGTAGTCGCCAGTCAATTGCTGAAGCATAAACTGCCACGAAAATAATTCCTACGAGTACAGGAAACAGCACATTGATAAAAGTGCTGATGAATTTTTCAGTATCAATTCTTACTTTCTGGAGTATGCCGAGTGTTTCCCCGCTTCTGGCATCCTCAAATTCATGGTA